>CANBZV010000271.1 GCA_947373945.1 Moraxellaceae bacterium | reverse complement strand
CACGTCACCGTCTTGAACTTTGTCCATCTCTTTAATGGAGTTCACAACACGTACACGGCCAGCGCCAATACGTTGGCCAATCGAACGGCCTTCGCACAAGACCACTGTGCCCTTTTGCTTGAGCAGGTAACGTTCCATGGTGCCGACGTTTTGACGGCTCTTTACGGTTTCTGGACGCGCTTGGACGATGTATAACTTGCCATCATCGCCATCTTTCGCCCATTCGATATCCATTGGCGAGCCATAATGCTTTTCGATAATCAGCGCTTGTTCGGCCAAAGAGGAGATTTCAGCATCGCTAATCGAAAACTTCATGCGTTCGGCTTTGTCTACATCAACAACCAAAGTTGACTTACCCGTAGTACCTGTTGCGCCATAAATCATCTTTTGCGCTTTGCTACCCAAATTACGACGCAAAATCGCAGGACGTTTGGCTTCTAAGGTTTGTTTGTGAATATAGAACTCGTCAGGGTTAACTGCGCCCTGCACCACCATTTCGCCCAAACCATAAGAACTGGTGATAAAGACAACATCACGGAAGCCTGATTCAGTATCAAGAGTAAACAACACACCAGCAGCGCCCGTTTCAGAACGCACCATGCGTTGAATACCCGCCGATAACGCCACACCTTTGTGCTCGTAACCTTGGTGAACGCGGTAAGCAATGGCACGGTCATTGAACAATGACGCGAACACTTCTTTAACAGCGATCAACACATTGTCGATGCCACGAATATTCAAGAAGGTTTCTTGTTGACCGGCAAACGAGGCATCAGGCATATCTTCTGCGGTTGCTGACGAACGCACGGCGACAGAAATATTAGCATTGCCATCAGCTAACTGGGCGAAGTTGTCACGAATGGCTTTTTCCAACGCGGGTTGTAGTGGTGTTTCAATAATCCACTCACGGATTTGTTTGCCGACTTCGGCTAATCGCACCACATCATCAACATTTAACGTTGCTAAAACATCATTAATACGTTTTGTTAAACCACTTTGCTCTAAGAAATCACGATAACCTTGTGCAGTTGTGGCAAATCCACCAGGCACAGACACACCAGCATTGGCTAAATTGCTAATCATTTCACCTAAAGAGGCGTTTTTACCACCGACAATTTCAACATCGTTTTTGCCGAGTTGTTGAAACCAAAGGACTAATGCTTCCAAAATAAAGCTCCCTATGCTGTTGAAAAATTCACAAACGTAGCTAAGTCGTTTATGCGTATTATCACCTGTGTGTATTACACTAGGCTGAAGATATTCGGATGACACTGGCCGACGTTGGCAGATACCTCTAATATAAAGTCTCTGCTCGCTTGGCACAAACAATATAGGCGTAAAAACATGAATCGTAGCGTATTTTTTATTTCTGATGGTACAGGTATTACGGCTGAAACGCTGGGCCACAGTTTACTGACCCAATTTGGCTGTGTGACTTTCGAGCAAGTGACCTTACCTTATGTCGATACGCCCGAACGTGCTCATGCTGCTGTGCGCAAAATTAACGAAGTTGCTGCCGAAAATGGCAATAAACCCATCATTATTGACACCATCGTCGATAAAGATATTCGTCGTATTATCGCTAACGCTAATGGCTGTATGTTTGATGTTTTTGAAACCTTTGTCGGCAAGCTGGAACAAGAACTAGGGGTCAAACCCGCCAATACTGTCGGCAAACATACCGTTGATACGCTAGCCTATAAAACGCGTATTGATGCCGTACATTTTGCCCTCGACAACGATGATGGCGCCCGTACTCGCCAGTATGATTCGGCGGATATCATTTTAATTGGTGTCTCTCGTTCGGGCAAAACGCCAACCTGTATTTATTTAGCCATGCAATTTGGCATTCGGGCAGCAAACTACCCGTTAACCGAAGATGATTTAGACGGCGAAAACTTACCGAAGTCGTTAAAAGAACATCGCAATAAACTTTTTGGTTTAATGATTGACGCCGAACGCTTAACCGCTATTCGTAACGAACGTAAAGCCAATAGTCGCTATGCCAGTGCCCAGCAATGCCAGCAGGAAATTCGTGCTATCGAAGGCATTTACATAAAAGAAAAAATCCCCTTCTTAGATGTTTCAGAAATGTCGGTGGAAGAAATTGCCACCCGCATTATTCAGGTTTCAGGCTTAAAGCGACGGATTGGTTAATGAAAAAAACTTTACTCGGCATTGCTATTACCATAAGTGCAGCAGCTTTTTACTACACACCGTATTTAACTCTGAAACATATGCGCGAGGCTGCTAAAAGCCATGATGCCGCCACGCTGAATAGTTACATTGATTATCCCGCGCTGCGTGAAAGCCTAAAAACTTCTTTGAGCAGTTCGATGAGCCATGCCCTACTCAAAAATAAAACTGATAGCGGCATGAATGCATTCGCAACGATGTTTGCCGCTGCCTTTGTCAATCCTATGGTCGATACACTAATTACATCAAACAATGTTTCGTTGATGTTGCGAGCGGATTTACCCAATCCTTCGGACTCACATCAACATCAAACTGAAGCCGCTAGCAACGAAGCTGCTCCTGACGACCATCACCACAAAGACATTGTCACGAGTGGCCATTATCAGGACTTCAATCATTTTGTTGCCACTGTCGCCAAAAAAGAGAATCCCCAAGCGCTGTTTAGCTTCACCTTTGAACGTGATGGTTTAGTGAGTTGGAAACTCAAAGGCTTAACGATTCCGCCCTTAGGTCACTAAATCCATAACGAATTGACAGCTAAAATCACGTTAAAACGACGTTTTGCATAAGTCCCGATTCAAAGAAAGTCTGTAATCGGGCATAATGGCGCACTTTTTCTTTAATACATTGGGTTTGGCTACTTTTAGTGCATAAGCAATAATGGCTTATTGGCTAAAGCGCTAACTTAAACCCATATAAAACTTTGATTATTTTTAGGTGAAACTATCATGATGCGTACGCATTATTGCGGCGGCTTAAATGAGTCCGTTATTGACCAAACCGTCACTATTTGCGGCTGGGTTCATC
>CANBZV010000270.1 GCA_947373945.1 Moraxellaceae bacterium | reverse complement strand
GGGAAAAAATTTGACCTTCAGGACTTCATGAGTACATTGAATACCTTGGATCCAGAGAATGTTGGTTCATGGCCTCTCTTAGTCAAGGTTCTAATCTATATTATTATTTTCATTGCTGTGTTGGTGCTAGGTTATACCTTTGATCTGGCTGAGATGCGTGCAAGCTATGCTTCCGGCGAGCAGTCTCAAGAAACGCTAATGCAGGATTTTGAGCAAAAAGTATTTAAGGCAAATAACTTGGGTGTTTATAAAAAGCAACTTCAAGATATGGAAGATTCTTTCGGTTCACTTTTACGTCAGTTGCCTCAGGATACAGAAGTCCCTGGATTGTTAGAGGATATTACTCATACAGGTTTAGGAAGTGGCTTGGAGTTTGATGGCATTGAGTTAAAGTCTGAGGTATCGAAAGAGTTTTACGCAGAATTGCCGATCAGTATTAAAGTTCATGGCGATTACCATGCATTTGGTGCTTTTGTGAGTGGTGTTTCTGCGTTGCCGCGTATTGTGACCTTGCATGATTTTAAAATTGTGCCAATTCCGAGCAAATTTGCGGATACTGGCGCACCGGTTTTAAGCATGGAAGTGTTGGCGAAAACGTATCGTTACAAAGAAGCCACGCCAGAAGACGCAGATAAAAAAGATGGTAAAAAACCAAATAAAGCTGCGGCGCCAGTACCCAAAAAGGGAGGGGCTTAATGATGTCTAAGTCAGCGACCCAAAAAACGCTTGGATTATGTGCTGGTTTACTAGTCCTGACCAATATGTCTGGGTGTTCTTCAGAATTTGATTCTATGAAAGCAAGGATGGATGCCATACGTGCGCAGCCACGTGGACGAGTGGAGCCTCCTCCTGAGTTTACGCCAATGCCGACATTTACTTATGCGGCTCATCAACTCCGTAGCCCATTTGTTCCTCCAGTCAGTGCAGAGCAATTGGCGGTGAGTGATAAAAAGGTGGCGCCTGATTTTTCAAGACCACAGGAGTACTTGGAAAAATATGGCCTAGAGTCTTTAAGAATGCGAGGCACACTACAAAAGCCAGGTGGGATTTTGTATGGCTTAGTGGAAGATGCGGATGGAGGGGTTCAACGGGTAAAAGTTGGCAACTATATGGGTAAAAATCATGGCAAGATTGTCGAGATTGCCCAAGGCCAAATTAGCCTAGTTGAAATTGTCCCAGATGGACGTGATGGCTGGGTTGAGCGTCCGCGTAGTTTAGTAATGGCCGACAAGTAAGCCAACGCTCTGGAGAATACAAATGATCAATCGGATCACAATGAACAATAACAAGCTTGCTGGGAAAAAGAGCATGTCAATCCATCGTATGGTTCTAGGCCTTGGCTTAATGTCACTCCTGCAAATCGCAGCTGCTGCCGATAAGTTGACGTTAAAGCAGGTTGATTTTGTGACCTTGCCAGGAGATGAAATTGAGGTGAAGTTAGGGTTTGATGATGCCCCGCCGCAATTACAGTCATATCAAATTGAAAAACCAGCGCGGTTGGTGTTCGATTTGCCGAATACAAAAAATGCACTTGTTTCCCGTTATCTCAATTTGGGTAATGGTAATGCTCGCAGCTTGACGGTTGTAGATAATCAGGAACGTACCCGTGTCGTTGTTAATTTGGGTGAGTTAAGTGGTTATGTTTCTCGAGTTGAGGGAAATTCACTTGTATTAAAAATTGGTAAGCAAGAGTTAGCCGCAATGGCGGCTGCACCAGCAGCTCCAGTTGCTGCCGCAGCACCAACTACCAAGGTAAATAAAGTTGCCAAAGCTGTTGCTCAACAAATTAATGGCCTTGATTTTCATCGCGGTGCTCAGGGCGATGGTCAAGTTGAAATTGAATTGTCACAAGCATCAACGCCAATTGATGTTCAACAACAGGGTAATAAAATTATTGCTCGGTTTTTGGGTGCCAAATTACCTGAAAAATTGCGCCGCCGTCTTGATGTGAGCGATTTTGCCACACCGGTTAAAAATATCGACGCATATAATGAAGGTAATAATGGCGTCATGGTCATTCAGCCTCAGGGCGAGTTCGAGTACTTGGCTTATCAGGCGGATAACAAGTTAACAATTAGTGTAAAGCCTGTTCTAGCTGATGGTCCGAAACGTCGTAAGGAATTTGTTTATACCGGCGAAAAACTATCCTTAAACTTCCAGGATATTGAAGTACGCTCCGTTCTGCAATTGATCGCAGATTTTACGTCTTTGAATTTAGTGGCAAGCGACACGGTATCGGGACGCATTACCTTGCGATTGCAAAATGTTCCTTGGGATCAGGCGTTGGATCTTATTCTGAAAACGAAAGGTTTGGATAAGCGCACGGTGGGTAACGTGATGCTGATTGCTCCAGCAGAAGAGATTGCTCTGCGTGAAAAAATGGAGTTAGAGAGCGCTAATCAGTCCGAGCAATTAGCAGCGCTACGCTCAGAGTTTATCCAAGTCAACTATGCCAAAGCTGCAGACATTCAAACATTGATTACTTCGGGTACAACCGGAGGCGCAAGTCAATTGCAAGCGCATACGGGGTCGTTATTGAGTAATCGTGGCAGTATTTCCGTTGACTCTCGTACGAATACATTGATTGTGCAGGATACATCTAAAAAGATAGATGAAATTCGCGATCTAGTTACTAAGCTTGACGTACCTGTCAAACAAGTCATGATTGAAGCACGGGTAGTGTTAGCGACGACGAATTTTGCGAAAGAGTTAGGCGTCAAATGGGGTGTTGCTCATGATAATATTGGCGGCAGCAAGCGCTTTATGGCTGGTGGCTCCAGAACAACGCTTAACGATATTCGCTCGTCTACCGTGAATACAACAACAGGTGTACGTACTTACGATATTAAGACTCCTCAGGACTTGGCGGTTGATCTGGGTATTGATAAAGTGGGAGCAAGCTCGATTGCTCTTGGTATTATGAATTCCGATAACGTCGTTCTTGATTTAGAGTTGTCTGCATTGCAGTCCGATGGTCATGGCGAAGTTGTCGCGACACCGAAAGTATTGACGGCCGACAAACAAAA
>CANBZV010000269.1 GCA_947373945.1 Moraxellaceae bacterium | reverse complement strand
AAACCCGAACAAGTTGAAGCTACGATTCAACTGCTCGACGGCGGTGCTACCGTTCCTTTTATTGCCCGTTATCGTAAAGAAGTCACTCAAGGCTTAGACGATACCCAATTACGCTTTTTAGAAGAACGATTACTGTATCTGCGCGAACTGGACGACCGACGGACCACGATTCTGAGCAGCATCGACGAACAAGGCAAACTCAGCCCAGAATTAAAAGCAAAAATCCTCAGTGCCGACACTAAAGCCATCCTCGAAGACCTCTATCTACCCTACAAACAAAAACGTATCACCAAAGGCCAATTGGCTATTACTGCTGGCTTGTTGCCGTTAGCGGATAGTTTGCTCGCTAATCCAGCCTTGAATCCTGAACAGGAAGCGACGGCTTTTATTTGTGAAGGCTATGCCGACGTTAAAGCAGTACTTGAAGGCGCAAAATACATTCTAATGGAGCGTTTTGCTGAAAACGCCGATTTACTAGCGCAATTACGGCCTTATTTTTACGATCACGCCCATGTCATTAGCAAAGTCGTCGCTGGCAAAGAAGAAGCGGCAGCTAAATTTCGCGACTATTTCGACTACCACGAAACAATCAAAACCATTCCGTCACATCGGGCCTTGGCGGTCTTTCGTGGACGAAATGAAAACTTCCTCAGCGTCTGCGTCAATATTCCCGATTTAGACACGACGGTATTACATCCGTGCGAAACACTGATTGCCCAACACGCCGGTATTAGCCAACAGCAGCGTGCTGCTGATAACTGGCTGCAAGAAGCAGCGCGTTGGACATGGCGCATCAAGCTGCAACCGCATTTGGAAAGCAGCCTGTTAACCGAGTTGAAAACACTAGCCGATGGCGAAGCGATTCGCGTCTTTGGTCATAATTTAAAGAACCTGTTGATGGCAGCTCCTGCGGGTCAACGGGCGACAATGGGGTTAGACCCTGGTATTCGTACTGGCGTTAAAGTGGCGGTGATGGACAATACTGGCAAACTGGTTGCTCATACTGTCGTCTTCCCGCATGAACCGAAAAAAGAATGGGATGAATCGCTGGCGGTATTGGCGCGTCTGTGTGCCGAACATCAAGTCGAGCTAATCGCGATTGGTAACGGCACAGCCTCGCGGGAAACCGACCAACTCGCCGCAGAATTGATGAAGAAACATCCTGAACTGAATTTGACCAAATTGGTTGTTAGTGAAGCCGGTGCGTCCGTGTATTCCGCGTCGGCATTGGCCGCTGAAGAATTCCCGACCTTGGATGTCTCGTATCGCGGTGCGGTATCGATTGCCCGTCGTTTACAAGACCCGCTCGCCGAGTTGGTAAAAATTGAACCGAAAGCGATTGGCGTCGGCCAATATCAACACGATGTCAATCAAGCGCATTTAATGCGTGGTTTGGATGGTGTTGTTGAGGATTGTGTGAACGCGGTCGGTGTTGATGTCAATATGGCTTCCGTTGCCCTGCTCGCACGCATTGCTGGTTTAAACAAAACCATCGCACAAAATCTGGTCAACTTCCGTAATGAACACGGCATTTTTCATCATCGTGATGAATTGAAAAAAGTGCCGCGTTTAGGCGCTAAAACCTTTGAACAAGCCGCAGGCTTCCTGCGTATTGCCGGCGGTACGAATCCGCTCGATGCGTCTAGTGTTCACCCTGAAGCCTATCCTGTGGTTGAAAAAATTCTCGCCGCGCAAGGTGTGACCTTGGCCGAATTATTAGGCAATGGCGACATTCTGCGCAACGTTAAAGCCGCCGACTATATAGATGAGCGTTTTGGTTTACCGACCGTGCAAGATATTTTGCAAGAACTGGAAAAACCGGCGCGCGATCCTCGCCCTGCCTTTGTCGCACCGAAATTTATGGACGGCATTACTGACCTTAAAGATTTAACTGTTGGTATGGTCATGGAAGGTGTCGTCACTAACGTCACCAACTTTGGTGCTTTTGTTGATATTGGTGTCCATCAAGACGGTTTAGTGCATATCTCCATGCTCGCCGATACCTTTGTTAAAGACCCGCATACTATTGTTAAAGCGGGCGACATCATCAAAGTGAAAGTGCTGGAAGTCGATGTGGCGCGTAAACGTATTGCCCTGACTCGTCGTTTAAATGATAAAGCCGCGCCCGCAGCGCAAGGCAAACCAGCAGAGCCAAGAAGCTCCTCGGCGCAGGGACAAAAATCGTTTAGCAGTCAAGGTCAACAGAAGAAACAAGGCTCTACACCGGTCAAAACGGGGACATTGGGTGATTTGTTTTTGAAAGCGGGTTTGAAGAAGTAACTCGCTACGCCCGCTAAAGCCCAAGCAATGCTATTGGTATTGCTTGGGCTTTTTCTTTTGTGCGTTTTTACGTTTATCTTATCTGCCCATCGACGCCGTTCTTTGTTAGCATCTTCATACTTCAGATCATGGATATGCTATGAATAACTGCCAACAAGGCATCCTCGCCCCTATCCCTGCCGCGGCACGGTATTTAACATTTCGCGCCCAACATCAAGGCAATATTAACGCTGCCCTGTTCGCGCTCAGTCAGTTAGTTGATGGTGAACAACTGGTTGTTGGCCTAGGTAAAGCCTTATTGCTAAACATTGGACTAGTCAACCCGAGCCTACCTAATTTCCCGAGTTATAGCGCTGCTGGCGTCAACATCCCTTCGACGCCAGCCGATTTATGGTGCTGGCTGCGTGGCGATGAGCGCGGCGAACTCTTGCTCCGTAGTCAAGCGTTAATCGCTGCTTTAGCCACGGGTTTTGAGTGCATTAGTATCGTTGACGGCTTTTGTCATCAACATGGCCGAGACTTGACAGGTTATGAAGATGGCACCGAAAACCCTGTTGCCGAAGCGGCGGTAGATGCCGCCATCGTTTGTGGTCAGGGTGAAGGTTTAGATGGTGGTAGTTTTGTCGCTGTTCAACAGTGGCAGCATGATATGAATGCGTTTAACCGCATGTCGGTGGAGGCACAAGATCATGCTGTAGGTCGGCGACGCAGTGATAATGAAGAACTAGACAATGCTCCCGCGTCTGCGCACGTTAAACGGAC
>CANBZV010000268.1 GCA_947373945.1 Moraxellaceae bacterium | reverse complement strand
ATTTAAGACCGCAACAAATAACTTCTCAAACTAATACTGCCATATTCATAACCTTCATAAATCCATTCCAGCTGGTCGCTAGGCTGACGCACGCCTTCGACATATAACAGCGGCCAGTAATGGTCTTCAGTAGGCACTGATAAACGGCCATCGCTAGTCATGGCTGTCCGTGCCTGTGTGATAAAATCAACATCACCCGTCATCAATGCCGTTTTAATCTGCTCATCAAAACGAACCGCCCAATCAAAAGCACCGTGACGATTATGCCAATCCAATTGCCCTAAATTATGGACAATATTACCGCTGCCAATCACCATAATGCCCATGGTGCGTAAGCTTTGCAGTTTTTTTGCGAGCGCAAAATGTTGCTGACGATTCAAACTGCTATCTATACTGAGTTGCACTACAGGTACATCGGCTGCTGGAAACAGATGCTTTAATACTGTCCACATGCCGTGATCAAATTCGGCATCGTCATCGGCAGTAATAGGAATAATATCGCCAACGGCGAGAATATCGGCAATCACACCAGCATCTGTTGAAGGTTGGTAGTGCACTTGGTACAGCGCATCAGGAAAGCCATAAAAATCAAAAACCTGTTTTGGCTTGGGCGCAGTAGTTAAATAACTGCCCCGACTTAGCCAATGGGCGGATATCATCAGAATGGCGCGCGGTTTGGCCAGTTGTTGCCCTAATTGTCGCAAGCTTTGGGTAAACGTATTATCCAGTACCACATTTTCAGGTGAGCCGTGGCCAATAAATAAGGCAGGAGTATATGCAGTTGTCATGTTATGCCTCTATTACGCTAGAACGCACGTCTTCAAAGAGTGATTTGGCGAAGTTCTAGGCTATTATTCATATTAACCAGCGTAACGCTTGACTCCCGTTAGAGGTAGAGTAGAAATGAGACCAGCAACGTTTCTTAAAGAAGAACAATGACTATGTGCCTAGCAATTGTCGCCTAACAGTAGATAAAATGGTCGACAATGACACGGTTATGATCTTGATATTGATTTATTCAGCACTCCAGCCAAGGAAAAGTTAGATGATAAAGATAAGAATGGAGTCTGTTTTTCAGAGTTGGCTAAGCCGTAATTTATTACTAGCAACGATGTATTTTTTAACGGGCTGTTTGGGTCTGTTATTAGCCACGCCTCCTGGATTTGCTACGGCTGTCTGGCCTGCATCGGGTATTGCACTGGGTTGGGTATTGCTGTTTGGTTGGCGTGTGTTGTTTGGCGTGGTACTTGGCTCCTTCAGTATCAATTTGATGACCAGTATTCAGTTATCCAATCACGGACTGACCACTATCAGTTGGTTCGTACCGCTAATGATTGCTTGTGGCGCGATGGTGCAGGCATGGGTTGGTGCCGTATTGATTCGTCGCTTTGTCGGTATGCCGTCACAATTGGATGATGTCACGACGGTACTGAAAACATTAACGCTAGGTGGTTTGGTTGCGACGGTCATTAACGCAAGTTGGGGTGTTTGGGTACTCCATGTTGCCGGAGCAGTTGGCGCGGATCGCTGGCTACAAAACTGGGTCACTTGGTGGATTGGTGACAGTATTGGTGTCTTGGTATTTACGCCTCTTATTTTGGTATGGGGAATGCCCAAGCCCTTTTATGATCGTGCCCGCGCGCTAATGGTTAGCGCTGTTTTGGCTGTTGCGTTTACCATGACGGTATTGGGCTTTTTGCTGGTGGCGAAATTAGAAAAAGCGGATCGCGTGGGTCGTTTTCAGTCAGCGAGTGCCTTTTCAGTAGCAAAAATTCAGCATCAGTTTGAAGATTACGAAGAGTTTTCCCAGTT
The DNA here is from genome assembly GCA_947373945.1 of Moraxellaceae bacterium. Taxonomy (GTDB): domain Bacteria; phylum Pseudomonadota; class Gammaproteobacteria; order Pseudomonadales; family Moraxellaceae; genus Agitococcus. The sequence goes on along the minus strand of CANBZV010000268.1, from coordinate 1,261 downwards.
AGTACGCAGCTTTTACGATGGCAGTGAAGTGGTCTTGCGTAGTGAGTTTTATGCCTTTGTCCATGCGTGGTTATTGAAGCACCCTGAAGTGCAAGCGGTAGAGTGGGCTCCGCGTATTAGCCATCAGCAAAGAGCGGCACTGGAGCAACAGTTATCTGCACAGGCTGGTCAGCCAATCAAGCTACATGATCGTATTGGGCCCAATATTTACGAAACAGCACCCGAACGGGACGAGTATGTGCCATTAACGTTTATCGAGCCTTACGCACCGAATCGCTCGGTAGCAGGCTATAACATTATTGGTTTGCCTGAGCGCGCCGCCACGCTAATGTACGCCGCACTGCATGACACGATGGTGATGACGCCACCCACGAGTCTTATTCAAGATAAGGCTAAGCACCCTGCGATATTGTTGGATACCCCTGTTTATTTGAATCACGTCAACCCTGATCCCCGTTGGGAAAATATCAAGGGTTTTATTGTCATGGCGCTGAAGGTTGATGAAGTCATGGCTGCACTGGAGCGAGAAGCACGTCCCAGACAGTTGAATGTTGTGGTGACGGATGTCGCTTCTGGCGTGCTGTTGTATGGCACTCCACCCGATGATCATTTGCAAAAAATAGCTAAATGGATGGCATTGGATTTCAGCACTACGCGTGACTTTGGCAAACGTCAGTGGCGTATTGATGTCTGGCCAACTGCTACGCGTTTAGCTGGTTATGAGTCTTGGCTAACGTGGGCAGTCTTAGTCATTGGTTTGATTGGTACCAGTTTTGCCGTGAGCTATGCCTTGATTAGCTCAGGTCGCCGTCAGTATCTGGAAAGAGTGATTACTGCGCGTACTCATGAGTTGATTGAGCGCAATGCCGAGCTGGAACAGGCGCGAGTGGAAGCTGTGCGTGCCAATACCGCGAAAGGCCAATTTCTGGCCAATATGAGCCATGAAATCAGGACACCCATGAATGCGATTCTGGGGTTTTCGCACCTGTTATTAACCGCCAATCTTGAGCAGCAAGAGCGCAGTCATCTCAATAGGATTGACAGTGCTGCCCGTCATTTGTTGAGCATTATCAATGATATTCTCGATTTCTCCAAAATTGACGCGGGCCGTTTGGATATTGAGAAAACCTCGTTTAATCTGGACGAACTTATTCAGCAAGTCACTCAGCAAGTTGCGTTGTCAGCCGCAGAGAAAAACATAGAGTTTGTGCTCGATATGACCACGGTGTTAACGCATCAACTGGTCGGTGACTCAACCCGC
>CANBZV010000267.1 GCA_947373945.1 Moraxellaceae bacterium | reverse complement strand
TTCATGCGGATACGGTCACCGAGCAGCGCGCCGCCCGATTTACGCCGTGATGGATCGATGGAAATAATGGCGATTTTCAGCGCATCGTCGTAGTCGAGGCGGAAGCGACGCAACAGCTCATCGGTCAAACTGGATTTACCGGCACCGCCAGTACCAGTAATGCCAAGTACCGGCGTCGTCACGGCTGCTGCCTGTTTGATCAAATCATCGCGCCACGGCAATACTCCGGCTTCGAGCGCGGTAATCAGTCGTGCCAATGCGCGCTCACGAGCATAACGATCTGCGGCGTGCAGATCAGAACTATCGGCAGGATAGTCATGCGCCAGATCGCGGTCGCTGTTCTGCACACACAGGTTGATCATGCCCTGCAAACCAAGCGTAGCGCCGTCTTCAGGCGAAAAAATGCGATTGACGCCATAGGCCATCAAGTCCTTGATTTCACTCGGTACAATGACACCACCGCCACCACCAAAGACCTTGACATGACCGATGCCGCGTTCATTAAGCAGGTCGATCATGTATTTGAAGAATTCGTTGTGACCGCCTTGATAGGAGCTGATAGCGATACCCTGTGCATCTTCCTGCAAGGCGCAAGTGACGATTTCGTCCACCGAGCGGTTATGACCCAAATGCACCACCTCGCAGCCGGTAGCCTGAATCATCCGGCGCATGATGTTGATCGCGGCGTCGTGGCCGTCGAACAAGCTCGCTGCGGTGACAAAACGGATTTTATTTAGCGGTTGATAAATAACGGGTTTGGCGAAGGCATTCATGGGCGGATCACTCAAGGCAGAAGAACAACGGACAGCACAACTATTTGCTCTGTCATAAGCATAGTCAGTTTGTGGAATGCTGGAAAAAACAGCAATGATAAAAAGGTTGAAATGATTGACAAAAACGGACAACCTAGCACTTGCTAAGCGCGTTGAAGGCCAAAACCAGCATATGAAAATCCAGCATCACACCATCGCCCATCATTACGTTGGCGTGACCTTGCAAGGTGCAATTCGTCAAGGTTATGATCCGGCACTTTTATTGACTCAAGCCGGACTATCGCCACTGTTGCTAGAGCAGCCGCACTTGCGTTTGCCGCCATTACAGTATGCTGAACTGGTGAAAGTACTATGGCGGACACTCGACGACGAATTTCTTGGCCTAACCGCCAGCCGCTGCCCACAGGGTACTTTTGCACTGATGGCCGAACTAGTGATTCACAGCAAAACCTTGGGCGAGGCGCTGTCTCAATGCGCGCGTTTTTACCGGATTGCCACCGATCAATTGACACTTGGGCTAACCGTGGAAAACGGACAAGCTCAACTGAGCATGACGTTAACGGCGCCGAACTGCGACGCCGAACATTTTTTACTGGAGTTTTTATTGGTCATTTGGAGCCGCTTGGCGAGTTGGCTCATTCGTCAACGTATTCCCTTACAGGCGGCGTGGTTCAGCCATGCCGCGCCAGCACACGTCCATGAATACCCGACACTCTTTCCCTGCCCTCTACAATTCGACCAACCGCGTAATGCGCTGATTTTTGACGCTAGTTGGCTGGCGCGGCCAGTGGTGCGTAATCTGACGGAATTACAGGCGTTACTACCGACTTTGCCGGGGACTTTTTTGGTGAAACCGGTGTTTCATGGCAGCTACACCCAACGGGTACGCGAGCTGGTTATTGCGGATATGAATAGTGGCTTTCCCGATCTGGACGCGGTAGCGCAACACTTCTGGATGACCGGTCGCACTTTGCGCCGCAAGCTGGTGCGTGAAGGCAGTAGTTATCAGGCGATCAAGGACGGTATTCGCCGCGAGCAGGCTGTGCAATGGCTGGCGCAGGGTGAGTTGTCGTTGCAGGATATGGCGTTGAAGCTGGGCTTTGCTGAAGCCAGTGCATTTATTCGGGCGTTTAAGTTGTGGACTGGGGTGACGCCGGGGCAGTATCAGGTTAGGGGTGGGTAGCCTTGCGTGATTTGTCCGGATACAACAAACAGCTCTTTCATCGTCGCAACAGCCAAATCAGTGCGGCGGAAGTATTGGCTTTTACTTCTTAAATTCTCGAGGATAAAATATTAGTATTCTTTGAGCCGAAAACCAGCAAGTCATCCGAAATTATAACACCTGTTATACATAAAATAATTGATGCCATTGTTAAGCATGCTATGTTGCTATATAAAGCAACTGCTTTTTTTGCAGACTAAAACTACAAAATTAACGTCCGCATTTTGGAGATATTTATGAGCAACCTAATTGACTGGATCAGGCATTGGACATCAGACACTCCAAATAGCAACGGAAAAGCAGTCCATGTGTGCAACGGTGAGAAACATGCAGTTGTTTTTGACTCATTGCGCGTACTCATTGTGAAAGATGATGAAGGCTTGTGGTTTGCACAGTCCTGCGATATTGATTACGCATCCTCAGGGAAGTCTTTAGAAGATGTCCAGCGCAACTTTGAGCTCGGTTTATCAGAAACCATAAAAGCCCACTTAGAGCATTTTGGCAACATAGATCGCATTATGCGAACCCCTGCCCAAGAAGATTGGCGTGACTTGCTTGATAAATCCCATGGTGATTACGGCTTAACCATGGTCGCGCAGCATAAAATTGAAGACAAAGTTGAAGGTCTGCCCTATAGCAATATCGCTTTTTATCAGGAAAAGGAAGCCGCGTGAAGCTACCAAGCAATGCTGATGAAGGATCTTTACCTAGGAAAATAGTGATAGATGTACTTAAAGAGCATGATGTTGAAATACAGGATTTAGGAGAGAATAAGTATCGTCTCTTTGACGGTTCAGAACTTGAGGTACAAATCCTTCACGAGCGTGTTATGAGATTTGTTATACAAAGACTATCAAAAAGATTTCAAATTGATATGACTAGCTTCTATTACGACACTCTCATTGGAAAGCGAAGAGAAGACAAACTTTAAAAAGCCCTCCAAATTCAGACTGTGTAAAAACACAATTTCTGCAGAGTGGTTTGTCACTGAAGACGCCTCAAATATGGGGCGTCTTCATTTCTACGACCATGGTCGATATTTTACCTCTGGATTGGGTTTGTAAAACGGCGTTCAGCGACGTGTGCCTCCTGTG
>CANBZV010000266.1 GCA_947373945.1 Moraxellaceae bacterium | reverse complement strand
GGGACTCGAACCTGTGACCCCAGCATTATGAGTGCTGTGCTCTAACCAACTGAGCTACATAGCCATCGCTCTCTACAAGAGAGGCGCGTATTCTCTTTTTATGTGCCCCTTTTGTCAAGCCTTTCTGATTGAAACCTAGCGATCAAATTCAATATCGCGCAAAAATTGAGCCATATCTTTCAAATATTTGCCTTGATCCAAATGCAAAATGTGATTACCCGGAAACCAGTGCAAACGACACCGATCCCAATGCTCCCATAACAACCGACTATGCTTGGGTGGCGCGAGTCGATCACCAGCGCCACTAATGATCATTAAGCGTTCTTTCGGCAGTTTTGGCGCATAGGTTAACGGGCATTGTACCGACAGTGTATGTCGCGCTTCATGGATATTAATCCCCGCCATGCGCAAACCTGTTTTTACTAACGGCGCAACGGGAAACCATTCATAAAGCAAATCGACCAAGCTCACCACTGGCACATTCGGCATCGAGAATTGCAGACGATCTTCAACCGCCGCCAGAATGGCACTGGTATAGCCGCCTAAAGAAATACCGGTCACACCCATTTTTTCGACGCCCGTACTTTCCAAATAATCCATAAATAGACGGAAGTCATACACCGCCTGAGCCACCGCTTCGTTGATATGCAAAATGCCATGGGCAAAATAGCCATAACCACCAAAGGGTTCATTAGGTGCACGACGACGACCATGAAAGGGCAGGGTATATAACAAAATATCGTAGCCCTGTTTATAAAACCACGGTAGCGCCAACCAGCGGCTGTTAAACCAGTACGGATCGGCCATAAAGCCATGAATCATGCAGATAGTGGGCCGAGGCTTGTCGCCATGACGCCAGTGCTGTGCCCACGCAGTACGGTTATGCTTCAGGCGAGCATACGACTCGCGCTTTTTCGGATTGACGGCGACAAACGGACTTTCAAACGACAACAGTTCGCAGACGCCACCATCTTGTGGTTTGTAGTCCATAAAGCCGGCAGGTGTTTTGTGGACGATTACTTTTTCGGTAGGTTTTTTGAAGAATTGCGCTGGGTCATGCGTTTCACCGAGTTTCTGATAGAAGAAACGATCTTGATAATCTTCGGCTAATTGTTTGGGTGATAACGTAAAGGGCAAACAACAGACGCTGGCCAGCGAAGCCATTGCGGTACGCAAACCAATGTCCAGCGCAGCAGTGCCTTCAACCATCATTTGGGTTTTGAAGTCTAAATAAAAATCATCAGGGAATTTATGAAAGCTGGGTTCTAAAGAATTCCACCATGGCTGTTCCGGTAAGAAATTGCGTGATTGGCCATAAGTCTGGTTGGCGACCCGCGAGACAATAGAACTGAGCTTTTCCATAGTGTAGTCTTGCTATTAGTTGGACGATAGTACGGTAACATAGCGTTAATTTTTGATGCAGGCAATTCTTTCATGAGTGCTTAAAGATAGCGGCGTGGTGCTCATGTATGATTAAGCTCGGCACATAAACTAAAGGGAACCTCAACATGAATAAGGATGAACAGGAAATCAGGCAATTGGTGTCGACGTGGCTGGCTGCTAGTGAAAATGGCCAGACTGATCAAATTCTAAAACTGATGGCTGATGATGTGATTTTTTTAACGGCAGGTCAGCCGCCAATGAATAAAGAGGGGTTTATTGCGGCTCAAACGGCGCTACAACACTGCCAGTTACAGATCAGTAGTGACATTCAGGAAATTAGAATCATGGTAGATGATTGGGCATATTGCTGGAATAAGCTGACTGTGGTGGTGACACCGCCCAATCGTCCTGCACCTATAAAGCGTTCGGGTAGTTCGTTATCTATTTTGCATAAACAACAAGGGCAATGGGTCATTATTCGTGATGCCAATATGCTGACGTCTACTTAGTGCGATGGGACCCATAAACAACTCTAAACGTTGAGTAATAAAAAAGCCCCAAAAGGGGCTTTCTCTCAACGTAATGCTGTTTAAACATTAAATCGGAAATGCACAACATCACCATCATTCATAACGTAGGTTTTGCCTTCTAGGCGCCATTTACCTGCGTCTTTAGCACCTTGTTCACCGCCGTATTTGATGAAGTCATCATAGGCAATGACTTCAGCACGAATAAAGCCTTTTTCAAAGTCGGTGTGAATTTTACCCGCACCTTGAGGAGCAGTAGCGCCAATGGGAATGGTCCACGCACGAACTTCTTTTACACCCGCCGTAAAATATGTTTGCAAGCCTAATAAACCATAGCCAGCACGAATCACACGATTCAAACCGGGTTCTTCCATGCCAACTGCTTCCAGAAATTCAGCTTTTTCGCTTTCTTCCAGTTCGGCAATTTCGGACTCTAACTTGTTGCAAATCGGTACAACAATTGCTTTTTCACTGGCAGCCAAAGCGCGTACTTTATCTAAATACGGATTGTTCTCGAAGCCATCTTCAGCCACGTTAGCAATGTACATGGTTGGCTTAAGCGTCAATAAACCGAACACTTTAATGGCTTGTAGATCATCTTCATTCAAGTCGGCAGCACGGGCAGGGCGGCCTTCACTCAAAACAGGCAAGACTTTGTCTAGACAGGATTTTAATTGCACGGCTTCTTTGTCGCCGCCACGAATACTTTTGCTGACACGTACCAGCGCCCGTTCAACGGTATCCAAATCAGACAAAGCCAATTCGGTATTGATGGTAGAAATGTCATCTAACGGATCAATTTTACCCGCTACGTGAATAACGTTTTCATCTTCAAAACAACGGACAACGTGAGCAATAGCATCGGTTTCACGAATATTAGCCAAAAACTGATTACCCAAGCCTTCGCCTTTGGACGCACCAGCGACTAAACCTGCAATATCGACAAATTCCATGCTAGTTGGAATGACGCGAATGGGTTTGACAATCGCGGCTAAAGCATCCAGACGCAAGTCAGGCATCGGGACAATGCCGGTATTTGGTTCGATAGTGCAAAAAGGGAAGTTTTCTGCTGCAATACCTGCTTTAGTCAGGGCGTTAAATAGGGTAGATTTGCCGACGTTGGGCAAGCCAACAATGCCACAGTTAAAACCCATGACAAACTCCTCGTGTTAATTTCGCAA
>CANBZV010000265.1 GCA_947373945.1 Moraxellaceae bacterium | reverse complement strand
ATGTCGATATTCGTGACCGTGATTTGGCAGGCTTTGTTAAAGAAGCGCGGGCAAAAGTTGAGCGCGAGCTGCCGTTGCCCGCAGGTTATGCGTTGGCGTGGTCGGGGCAGTTTGAATATTTTGAACGGGCAGCCAAACGCTTGTTGTGGGTGGTGCCGATGACTCAAGCCATTATTTTTATCCTGTTATTTCTCGCCTTTGGCCGTATCACCCCTGCGCTACTTATTCTTGGCACGCTGCCTTTTGCCTTAGTGGGCGCGATCTGGTTTTTGTATCTGCTGGGACACAATTTCTCCATTGCTTCAGGCGTGGGCATGATTGCGTTGTCTGGGCTGGCGGCAGAGTTTGGCGTAATTATGTTGGTCTATCTTGATGAGGCCATTAGTCGTTACCAACAGGCTGGCCAGCTCAATACGCTGGATGATTTACACCAAGCTTTGATTGACGGCGCAGTGTTACGAGTGCGGCCAAAAGCAATGACGGTTGCCGTTATTTTGGCAGGATTGTTCCCAATTTTGGTGGGGACAGGAACGGGTTCGGAGGCGATGAGTCGTATTGCGGCACCGATGGTGGGCGGCATGTTGACTGCGCCCTTGTTGTCGCTGTTTGTGTTGCCTGCGGCGTATGTGTTGTTACGACAACGTGGGTTGAAGGTGAGAAACACCTGATGTTCTTTTTAACGTAGAGAAAATGATGATGAAAAAACGTAATTTAGTTGTAGCTGTACTGGTTGCTTTGGGTTATGCATTGCCAAGTCTTGCCGATGACAACATGGGTAATATGGATATGGGCAAGATGAATATGGCTATGCCCGCCGCCCAAGCTGCCGCGAAGCCTGCCAGTAAAATGGCGCATGGCATGGGGGTAGTGAAAGGTATTGATACCAAACAAGGCATAGTCACGCTGGATCACGAAGCGATTAAAGAGTTGAACTGGCCGCCGATGAATATGGATTTTAAGGTCGCCAGTCCCAAGTTGTTAAAAGGCTTGAAAGTGGGTCAGAAAGTGGCGTTTGAGCTGAAAGCAGAGGGCGGTATGAATGCGCTAGTGACGGCGATTAGCCCTGCGAAGAAGTAATCAATAATCAGCACAAAACAGAGTGAGTCTTAGACTCACTCTGTTTTGATTAGCAGTAGAGTAATAGGAGGGTGATGTGGAAAAATGGGTAATTTACGCCTTTATCTCAATGGCGTTTGCTGGCTTCACGTCGGTCATTGCCAAGATGGGGCTGGCGGGTATTTCTGGTGAGCTAGGTCTAACGATTCGTACACTCTTTGTCAGCCTGTTTGTGCTAGGTTTTGCCGCATTTAGCGTGTCAATGCAAGAGTTGCCTGCCGTTGGACGCATGAATTTAGTGTGGCTGGGATTGTCAGGTGTCACCACGACGATCTCGTGGATTTTTTATTACAAGGCACTCAAAGTTGGCGATGTAGCGACGGTAGCTCTCATTGACAAAGGCAGTGTCGTCGTTGCTATCGTGTTGGCTAGTCTGTTACTTAAAGAAGTGATTACCTTGCGGATGATGACTGGGGCGGCATTGATTGTCGCAGGTTTACTGGTGATCGCAAAGAAGTCGTGAGCCAAGCAAGTTGGCATCATGGGTATGTAAAAACAACGTGACAATATAGCTGTTTATGACTGATAATCATTCTCATTAACGGAGGGTCAGTTTTTTATGCCATCATTCCATCCACTACGTCGGCACTCTCACCATATAGCTCTTGTGCTAGGGGTGCTGTTGCCTGTGTATTTCTTGGTGGTTATTGGATTGTTTAACTGGCTTCCCATGCTCTGGCTGGGTAGTCATGGTCATCAATTTGTGGTTGAGGACAAAGGTCAAATCGTTGAATGGGTTATTAATGACCATAGTAAGGAGTACGCCTCTGACCTTATGGCTCATGCCGATAATCATACGTTGACTATTCCCTGTGATGATGAAGGAAAAAGCGGTTTAAATGCCGAACTGGATAAAACGCCGATAATCTTCTTGTCTTTATGGGGATGTTTTGTCATTTGGTGTCTGTCTTTAACACGCTTGCAGCATCGCATACCTCGCCCAGCTCCTATCTGTCGTAACTCGTTGCCTTTTCTCAGGCGGACGATGGTCATGCGTCATTAATTTCTCCAAGGCAACTAACGAATACCTTTTCGATTTTTTGTATCTATGAGAGAAAAATATGATGCGTTTTACCTACTATATCCCAGTTTTAAAGCTGGCCATGCCCAAGGGGGATGGTGTGCAACAACAATTTTGTTGTTTGGTATCCTGTTGTTTAAAGGAGATTGATCCATGCTAGCGATATTCATGACAACGTTCCGCGAAGGGCTAGAGGCTCTACTGATTATTTCGATAGCGATGGCGTTTCTACGCAAAACAGACAATGCCTTGTTACTCAGGCCGTTGTTTGCGGGCGCAATAACGGCTGTTGCAGGCTCTGCTGCGTTAGGTGTTTATCTGGCGCGGACAGGCGCATTATCCTCCGTGTGGGAAGGCTGGCTCGCGCTTGCGGCGGCAATGCTCATCATCAGTTGTGTCATCCACATGACACGACATGGCAAAAAAATGTCTCAAGAGATTCGTCAACATCTTACCGCGATGACTGAGGGTAGGCTTCGTGCGGTCTGGTGGAGTGTCTTCTTTTTTGCCGTTTTTATGGTGGGGCGAGAAGGCGTAGAAGCGGCGACGCTCATCGCGGCATTGGCGAGTACCGCCAGCGGTTTGAGCCTTGCTGTCAGTGCCGTTGGCGGGTTTGGTTTGGCTGCTGGGTTGGCATGGTTATGGAGTCGTTATGGGCAACGAGTGAATGTCGGTTTGTTGTTCCGTGTGACGGGAGCATTCTTGGCAGTGTTTTCAGTGCAGCTCGTTATTTATGCCTTCCATGAATTTTCTGAGGCAGGAGTCTTACCTGTGCTGGATAATACCTACTGGCATAATGCCACCGAAGCGTATGGCCCAGGTGGTGAATATGGGGTCTGGCTCACGTACTCGCTGATTCTTGTGCCAATGGGATTGATGATATGGGATTGGCTGACTCGTCAAGTGTGGTCGGTTGTAAAAACCTGAACTGTGGAGTGATCTGTAAAAGAGGTTGGTCATGGTATTGG
>CANBZV010000264.1 GCA_947373945.1 Moraxellaceae bacterium | reverse complement strand
TGTGATAGTGGCATATCTTGCTTTTGCTTCAAGCAACTCAGTGTATGGGCATGCGTTTGCGCGAAATCTGGTGATAGCCACGCCACCATCGGCACATGGGTTTGCTGACTAGGCGCGAATAGATAAGGCGCACCATGCAAATACAAACCATGCTCTCCAGTCGATTCACCGTGATCGGAGACATACCAAAAGGCCGTTTGATAATGAGAAGATTGTGCCGCCAAGGTATCAATGATGCGCGCCAGAATATAATCAGTATAAGCAATGGTATTGTCGTAGGTATTGACCACGGACGCGGTAGAACAGCCTTGAATTGCATTGGTCGCGCAGACCGGCGTAAACTTTTCAAACGCCTTGGGATAGCGGCGATAATACGCAGGGCCATGACTACCCGCTTGATGAAGTACGATCAAACGGTCATGGACTGGTGCATTTTTGATATAGTCGACCAGTGACTCAACCAGCAAGTCATCTTTGCACTCATTATCTTCGCACCAAGCCGTTTGGCGGTTTGGTAATAGCGGCTGGGTCTGCACGCGATCACACGCGCCCTTACAACCGGAATTATTATCCATCCACGTCACTTGATAACCCGCACGCTGCACTATATCCAATAAGCCTTCACGATGACCCGCCAACTCATCATCATAATTATGGCGAGTGAAACCCGAAAACATACAGGGCAGTGAGACGGCAGTAGCTGTACCACATGAACTCACCTGTCGAAAATTAACGATCGGCTTTTTGGCCAATTCGGGGGTGGTATTGCGGGCATAGCCATTTAAACCAAAACTCTCGGCACGAGCTGTTTCTCCTACCACCAACACCATCAACGTCGGTTTACTGCCTAACGGCACTGGAGAGCGTTGTGCATCGTCGCCATAAGCGACTAGGGGCAATTTTTTAATCACGACATGGCGCTGCGAATAGCTAATAAAGGCGTTGATGCTATTGGTTGGATTAACAACAAAACGAATTTGACGATGCTCGCGGAAAATAGCCGCATAATCGACATAAAAAGCCATTGCCACACCACCAATTAGCACCAACGACACCAGTGCCGCGTATGCACGTAGCTTCAGGTTCTGCCACACGCCCACCCGCTCAATAGGCTTGTACCAAAGCCAAAACGACGGTAAGCCCATTAACACAAAGACATAGGCAAATAAACGCCAACTTAATAAATCACGGGCCTCATAAGGGTCCGTTTGCATCAGATTTTGAATTTGCCCGACATCAACACCTACGCCAAAGGCATCAATGGAATATGCACCGCAAGCCGCGAAAAACAACAACAATGTCAGCATTGGTCGTGCTAGAGGCCCCCACGTTAACAACTGTAGAAAGAAGTTGAGGTAAGCCCACAACAGCAAAAAGGCGGAAGCCAAAAACAAACCTGCCTGAAAACCACTATAGGGAGTCAGTTTAAACAGGGTATGAAAAAAAGAGGTATTCGCTAAACACGTCAACCACAGGGCAATCCAGCCGTTGACGATGGCAAGGCGGCGCGAATAAAAAGCTTTCATCATAAAATACGACCCTTGGAGCAAGCAAATGCCCTAGTTTCAAGAAATGGCTGATGGGGCTGGTAAATAAATATTTAAAGGCCAATAGCATTACTGCCATGACTGAATTATTCAGTTCAATATTCGTTAACCGATAATCTTTATTGTCGTCGAAGAAAATGAATCATAACAAAGAGAGGATAGCTTAATGTAGTGTCAATCTATATTTCAGTAGGCAGGAAGATACAGGCCAACCTTGAGTCAGCCATCAAAAGTGGTGGTACATTACTTTCTCAACAAGCTTTCAATCGTCGCAATGAGGACATCATCACTCACAGTCTTGACTAAATACTCCCGCGCACCTTGGCGCAGCCCCCACATTCGATCAGTAGCTTGATCTTTAGTACTCACTATAATGATCGGGATATGAGCCGTCTCTGGATGCTTAGTCAATTGCCGTGTCGCTTGAAAGCCACTCATCCCGGGCATAATAACATCCATCAAGATCAGGTCTGGCTTAGTCTTAATTGCCGCAGCCACCCCCGATTCACCTCTATCCTCAAAAGCGCAAACATAACCATGCTTTTGTAATAGTTCGCCGATCATTGACTGATACGTTGGCGAGTCATCGACAATTAAAATATTTGCCATATACGCTCCGCGTCTATTTATCTTTATTTGAATCCTAAGCGATACCTGCTGCTAACTTATAGTTATAGTTTATAAATCGCCCGTTGACACTGCTAATTACAGTTAAACCACACGAATCACTCAGTCAAAATAACCCTTTTCATGTTGTTTTGCCATCACCGAAGCGTTATTCATGCTGACCGCTCAGGGCTTATTTTATCGGGTACTGCAATGCCTCTATTTTTCGTACTAAGTCAAAGTCGCGCTCAGTAATGCCCTGTACATCATGGGTAATTAAATCAATAGTCACTTTATTATAGGCATTTAACCATTCAGGGTGATGGTCGGCGCGCTCTGCTAAAAAAGCGACTTGTGTCATAAAGCCAAATGCTTGCACAAAGTTCTTAAAGACATACTGACGATGAAGCCGACCATTTTTAATTGTCCACAAGACATACTCTTGCAGAAATTGATCCACTTGGTCAGGGCTCGCTTTAATTGGGCTCATTGTTCACCCCCATTGTTTATAGATAATACATTACTACTTATACGCTTACGTCTATCTATCTCAACACACATTATTGACTCAGTATTCATCAGTATAATTCAGATAATTGATGTTGCTAGGTTTTACCATTAATGGCGCGACATTCACTGAGCGGAGTCAAAGAGTTTACTCAACCAAATGCATACAGAACCAAGGCTAACTGACTAGGTCAGTCAGCCCGACACCAGGATTTAGGTCAACAACGTAAACTCGCCACCTTTCTCTAACGCGCGTTGATACGCGGGTCGGGAGTGGATGCGCTGTAAAAAGGCAGTTAGTTTCGGTTTACGACTATCTAAACCACCACGCGCCGCTGCTGCTTCCAACGGAAAACTCATTTGAATATCAGCAGCACTAAACTCTTCGCCCGCAAACCATGTGCTTTTCGTTAACTCGCCTTCCATATAATTGAGGTGTAAGGCAATTTGCGGATCAATAAACGTCGTTTGCACACGTTGCGCAATGCCTTTGGCAATCGGCTTC
>CANBZV010000263.1 GCA_947373945.1 Moraxellaceae bacterium | reverse complement strand
GTGGCTACTGACGATATGCTGGCCTTAGATCGTTGGGTGGTTGATCGTGCCGCGCAAGTACAGCAAGAAATCATCGCAGGTTATGAGTCTTATGAGTTTCATCAGATTTATCACAAACTGCATCATTTCTGCTCGCTTGATTTAGGCAGTTTTTACCTCGATATCATTAAAGACCGTCAATACACCACGCAAACGGACTCCTTGGCACGACGTTCGGCGCAAACGGCGTTGTACCATATTGTTCAAGCGTTAGTACGTTGGGTGGCGCCTATTTTGAGCTTTACCGCTCATGAAATTTGGCAGGCTTTACCAAAAGCGGGTGCGGAGTCGGTGTTTTTAACCGAATGGTATGAAGGCTTGGCGACGTTGCCAGCAGATCAAGGACAGTCACTACTCAGTCGTGACTATTGGCAGCAAGTGATGGCAGTAAAAACAGCCGTCAATAAAGAAATCGAAGAAGCGCGTAATCGCAAAGAAGTTGGTTCTGGCTTGTCGGCGGAAGTGACTTTGTATGCTGCACCGGAGCTGAAAACGTTATTGAGTGCGTTGGGCGATGAATTACGTTTTGTGCTAATTACCTCGGCGGCGACTTTGTTAGACGAAAGTAGCGAAGGGCAAGCGACCGATGTTGTAGGCTTGCGTGTCAAAGTAGCGGCTTCTACACACACCAAGTGTACGCGTTGCTGGCATTACCGTGCCGATGTTGGTAGTCATGCTGCCCATCCTGATATTTGTATACGCTGCGTTGATAACGTCGCTGGCAAAGGCGAAGTTCGTTATTTTGCTTAATTAAAACGGCCCTCTCCCCAACCCTCTCCCTCAGGGAGAGGGGGCCAAAGCTCTCTCGTTATTAGAAAGATCTAAAGAGAGGGGGAAATCGTAGGTATTTCATGCAATCTTCGTTAAGTCTAAAAAACCTCAGCTGGCTTTTGATCAGTATCGGCATTATTGCGTTCGATCAATTGACCAAGTTTTATTTTAATCAGCATCTACAATTAGGCCAGTCTGTAGACTTGCTCCCAGTATTTAGTTGGACGCTTGCCTATAACTATGGTGCCGCTTTTAGCTTTTTACATGATGCAGGCGGCTGGCAGCGTTGGTTTTTTGCCGCTATTGCGCTGGTTGTGTGTACGGGGTTGGTCGTGTGGCTGACGCGACTCAGCGCGAACACCAAGTTTTTGGCATTGGCTATTGCGTTGCTGCTTGGTGGCGCAATCGGTAATGTTTATGATCGTATCTCGTACGGCTATGTTATTGACTTTATTCATGTTCATTATCAAACGTGGCATTTTCCAGTTTTTAACCTTGCTGATTGTGCCATTACTGTAGGGGCGATTATGTTGATAATCGACTCGTTATTTTTAGAGAAAAAACGGCTGGAGTCACAACAATGACCGACAATTCGACGCAACGTATTGGTAATAATAAGGTCGTTACGCTGCATTTTACGGTCTGTTTGGCAGATGGCCAGTTACTTGATACCACGCGCAATCGCGAAGAGCCTGTTAGCTTTACAGTGGGCGATGGCAATTTATTGGAAGGCTTCGAAAAGGCAATTTTTGGCCTGAAAGCAGGTGATAAACGTTCTATGCTTATTCAGGCTAAAGATGCCTTTGGCGATTGGCAAGAAGGTAATGTCCAGACGTTTGATCGCTCAACATTTGTTGATACGACGCTAGAAGTGGGTTTGGTGGTGTCGTTTGCAGATAAAAGCAAAGCGGAATTGGCGGGGGTAGTCAAGGAGTTAACGGATGACAAGGTGATTGTTGATTTTAATCATCCTTTGGCCAGCAGGGACTTGCTTTTTGAAGTTGATATCATTAGTGTGCGCGATGTCAGTGAACAACCATTCACCGTAAAGTTGTGAGGGATTACATGGAAATCAATTTAGCAAACCCACGCGGGTTTTGTGCGGGTGTTGATCGCGCTATAGCCATTGTTAACCGTGCTTTAGAGGTGTTTGGCCGTCCTATCTATGTTCGGCATGAAGTCGTACATAACAAATTCGTCGTCGATGATTTGCGCCAGCGCGGCGCGGTTTTTATCGATGAGCTAGATCAAGTTCCCAACGATGCCATTGTTATTTTCAGTGCGCATGGCGTATCAAAAGCAGTGCAAGAAGAAGCTGCCCATCGTGGCCTTAAAGTGTTTGATGCCACCTGTCCATTAGTTACTAAAGTCCATATGGAAGTCACCCGTTATGCTCGGAATGGCACCGATGCCATTCTTATTGGTCATGAGGGGCATCCCGAGGTCGAAGGGACAATGGGTCAATATGATACCCAGTATGGTGGCCGAATTTACTTGGTTGAAGATGAGAATGATGTAGCCAATCTAGTAGTCAGTAAGCCAAATGAACTAGCTTTCGTGACCCAGACTACGTTATCAGTTGATGACACTGCGCGTGTGATTGATGCCTTACGTGCCAAATTCCCAGCTATTCAAGGGCCACGTAAAGACGATATTTGCTATGCAACCCAGAATCGGCAAGATGCGGTGAAAACATTGGCAGAGAGTTGTGATGTGGTTTTGGTTGTTGGTTCGCCAAATTCGTCAAACTCCAATCGTTTGCGCGAGTTAGCGGAGCGTATGGGTGCCAACGCCTATCTTATTGATAATGCTGAACAATTGCAGCAGCAATGGTTTGCTGGTGTTAATCATATTGGGCTGACAGCGGGAGCCTCTGCACCAGAAGTGTTAATTCAGCAAGTGGTGGCTCGCTTGCGTGAGTGGGGCGGGCAAACGCCACAGGAAATTGTTGGCAGAGAAGAAAACGTCGTGTTCTCAATGCCTAAAGAATTGCGTATTCCTGCAACAAATTTGTAATGAATCACCCATGTTTTTGTCAGATTGCGTTAAATAAGGTCTTTTTTGACCATTTTTGCTGCTAAAAAGTGACAGAGATGGTCGCAAAATGACACTGAAAAAAGAAAAATAGCGTTTTGCGTCACTTCCTAATTGTAACAAAATATAAAGAAAGGCCGCTTGGTCAAGCAAAAAGTGCCGATTGTCGTCGTTGGCTTGAGTCTCTATTAGGCTAACGTTAATGTTCATTTACAGGCTTTTGCCTTTACCCCTTTATGGTTGTCTATCATGCAGAATAATAAGGGTTTTACACTAGTTGAGATGCTGGTCACATTAACGATTGCTGGGACGGTGCTTGCTTATGCCATTCCTGC
>CANBZV010000262.1 GCA_947373945.1 Moraxellaceae bacterium | reverse complement strand
CGATTGACCTTTTTCCGATTGCGCTGATTGTCTTTTGCCATCTTTTAGCTTCCGGGGGCTATTTACTTTTTAATCGCCTTACGAGGACCTTTACGAGTACGAGCATTCGTCTTCGTGCGTTGACCGCGTACGGGCAGACCACGACGATGACGCAAGCCGCGATAGCAGCCTAAGTCCATCAATCGTTTGATGTTCATCGAAACTTCACGGCGTAAGTCACCTTCGGTAGACAACTTACCCACTTCAGCACGAAGGGCATCTAATTGGCTATCTGATAAATCCTTAATCTTTGTTGTTGGAGCAATACCCACGGCTGCAAGAATTTTTGCAGAAGTAGTACGACCAATACCAAAGATATAGGTTAACGAGATAACCGCGTGTTTGTTATCGGGAATATTAACGCCGGCTATACGAGCCATTCACCTGTTCTCCACACAAAGCAGTTGTGATAATCCGCCAAGCCGCGAAAAGGGCGCGAGTATATCGCCACAGCTTGCGGAAATCAACAGCGAGTTTAACCTTGACGCTGTTTATGGCGGGGCTCCGCGCTACAAATAACGCGAATGGTGCCATTGCGGCGTACAACTTTGCAGCTACCGCAAATCTTTTTTACTGAAGCACGAACTTTCATAATTCACCTACTTACGTCTAACAAAAGCCTTAAGTGAGCGAACCCGAAGGTCACTTACTTAAGATTGGCTTTTTTCATTAGTGATCCGTACTGATGAGACATCAAATGCGCTTGCACTTGAGACATGAAATCCATCACTACCACCACCACAATCAATAATGATGTTCCACCCAAATAGAAGGGAACATGAAAAGCTACTTGTAATAACATTGGCAATAAACACACTACAGTTATGTAGAGAGCACCAACCAGCGTTAAACGCGTAAGCACACTATCAATGTATTTTGCAGTTTGCTCACCTGGACGAATACCAGGAATGTAAGCACCTGAACGCTTCAAATTATCTGCAACTTCTTTAGGGTTAAACATTAACGCGGTATAGAAGTAACAGAAGAAAATAATTAATAATGCAAATAATAATAAATATAAAGGCTGCCCTGGCGACAAAGTCAACGCGACATCTTGTAGTACGCGTTGAAACCACGTTGGATTAGGTGATTGGGCAAACCATTGACCTAAACTCGCAGGAAACAACAATAACGAACTAGCAAAAATTGCAGGAATTACACCAGCCATATTGATTTTTAATGGCAAATGACTTTGCTGCGCTGCATACATGCGACGACCTTGCTGGCGTTGTGCATAATTTACAGTAATACGGCGCTGACCACGCTCCATATATACAACAGCACCAACAACAGCAATTGCAAAAATAAACAACACTAATAAAGTTAGCAGACTCATCTCACCTTGACGCGTAGCTTCCAAAGAACGCCCAATCGCTGATGGAATCCCGGCCACAATACCAGCAAAAATCAACATTGAGATACCATTACCAACACCACGTTCGGTAATCTGTTCACCCAGCCACATCAAAAACACAGTACCCGCTACCAAACTAACTACAGCAGGAACATAGAATGCCAAACCAGATGACAGAGTAATTCCCTGACCAACTAAACCTGAACACATACCAACAGCTTGTACAAAACCTAAAATTACTGTGCCATAGCGAGTGTATTGATTAATTTTACGACGGCCAGCCTCACCTTCTTTCTTTATGGCTTCTAACTGAGGACTTACTGTCGTCATCAACTGCATAATAATTGACGATGAAATATATGGCATAATACCCAATGCAAGAATAGACATCCGTTGCAAGGCACCACCTGAAAACATATTAAATAAACTTAATATCGTATCTTTATTTTGATCAAACAACAGTGCCAGTTTCGCAGGATTAATACCTGGAACTGGCACATGGGATCCAAGACGGAATACCACTAATGCGACAAACAAAAAAGTAATACGCCCCCAAAGCTCACTTAAGCCTTGGCGCATACCAGGCGATTGCATCGCCGCCTTCGCCGCCTCATTACGAGTATTAGCCATCCAGATTATTCCTCAATTTTTCCGCCAGCAGCTTCAATCGCAGCACGAGCACCTTTAGTAACAGCAATGCCCTTGATTACAACCGCAGTTGTAATTTCACCAGACAAAATGATACGGGCACGCGTCATGTCTTTACGTACGACATTCGCTGCTTTCAAAGAGGCTAAAGTGACTTCACCTTCAACATAAGCTAATTCTGACAAACGCACTTCTGCAGTTGTCAAAGCTTTCATTGAAGTAAAACCAAACTTAGGCAAACGACGGTAAATTGGCATCTGGCCGCCCTCAAAGCCTGGACGAACGCCACCGCCAGAACGTGAAGTTTGACCTTTAACACCACGACCACCTGTCTTACCAAGACCAGAACCAATACCCCGGCCTGGACGCTTTTCGTTGAACTTCGAGCCTTCGGCTGGACTTAATTCATTTAAGCGCATGGTTATGCTCCCACTTTCACAAGGTAGTTGACCTTGTTAATCATGCCGCGATTGGCAGGTGTATCGATTACTTCAACAGTGTGGCCAATACGACGCAAGCCCAAACCCAACAAGCACAGCTTGTGATTTTTTAGCTTGTGAGCGCCAGAGCGCACCTGAGTAACTTTAATAGTTGCTTGGGTCATGACATTACCCCAAAATTTCTTCTACAGTTTTGCCGCGTTTAGCTGCAACTTGCTCTGGCGAAGACATTAAAGCCAAGCCTTTGAAAGTAGCGTGTACAACGTTGTTGGCATTAGTAGAGCCGTAGCACTTTGCCAATACGTTTTGTACGCCTGCAACTTCTAATACTGCACGCATCGCACCACCAGCAATTACACCCGTACCTTCAGATGCAGGCTGCATGAAGATACGAGATGCACCGTGCTGAGCAGCGATTTCATGTTGCAATGTCGAACCGTTCAGCTCAACACTGATCATGTTACGGCGAGCAGCTTCTAATTCCTTTTGGATTGCAGCTGGAACTTCACGCGCCTTGCCACGACCAAAACCGACTTTACCTTTACCATCGCCTACTACAGTCAAAGCCGTGAAGGAGAAAATCCGGCCACCTTTAACAACTTTAGCAACGCGATTTACGGCAACCAGCTTCTCAACAAAGCCTTCGTTTTGTTCAACCTTAGCCATTTTAGAACTCCAAACCGCCTTCGCGGGCAGCATCAGCTAGAGCTTGGATGC
>CANBZV010000261.1 GCA_947373945.1 Moraxellaceae bacterium | reverse complement strand
CTTTAAGCGTTTCGCCCTGAATAACGCGATGCTGCTTACCGCCACTCTTAATAACCGCGTACATAATACTCACCGACTCCGTAAGCCCGTGACGCTTGAATGTAAGCCCACGGTGATAATTCGCAAGGTGCGCGATTGTATGCAAAATGTTCCTAGAGTGCAAGTGCCTATTTTCGCTATATCCCTAGTCTGTTTCCCGTTGTGTGGTAGTCGACATGCAAATAGACTGTTAGCATTAGCATTAAATCGGATTTATATGGCGATGGCTGATTCTTTTGCCTTTCAACCGCTACTAATGGACTGATGTGCCCTAACGGCGATTAAAACAGTGCCTTTATATAAATCTAGACATTTATCCACGTTGGACTGACGCTCGCAATTTAGCGATGTCCACTTTAATTTGGCTATAAATATGCACTTTCAAGAAATTCTAGCCACCGTTGCTGATGACTTTGCTGCTGTTGATCATTTTATTTTGCATAGCCTCGATTCGCGCGTGCCCTTAATTATGCAGGTTGGTCATTATTTAGTTGAGGGGGGTGGCAAACGTTTACGTCCACTAGTCTGTCTCTTGGCTGCACGGGCAACGGGTTATCATCAAGGCGACCAGCATATTTCGGCAGCGGCTATTATTGAAATGCTGCATACAGCAACGCTGATTCATGATGATGTCGTTGATGAATCCGATTTACGTCGTGGCCGCGCTACAGTGAATTCAGCTTGGAACAATGCAACGGCCGTTTTGGTCGGTGACTTTTTAATTTCCCGCGCCTTTCAGCTTATTGTTAGCCTAAAAAGCCAGGCAATTTCTGAGATTATGTCCGATAGCACCTGTATTATTGCCGAAGGTGAAGTGTTACAGCTTATTAACCTACGTGATCCTGACACCACAGAGTCTCGCTATATGGATGTCATCTACGGCAAAACTGCACAACTTTTTGTTGCTGCCACCGAAACTGGAGCCGTTTTAGGCAATAGTCAATTTCGACAAGCCATGAAAGACTACTCGCTGCACTTTGGCGCGGCGTTTCAAATTATTGATGATGTCATGGATTACACGAGCACTGCCGAAGCCATGGGTAAAAACGTGGGCGACGATTTGGCCGAAGGCAAACCTACCCTGCCATTAATTCAGGCAATGAAAATAGCGCCTTCATCCGAAGAAGCCGACCTTATTCGTGACGCTATTAAAACCGGTGGTTTAGAGCATTTGGAGCGCATTATTCGTTTAGTGCAAGATACTGGTGCTTTGGACTATTGCCGTCAACGGGCACAACAAGAGTCAGATTTGGCTATTGCTGCGTTAACACCGCTACCTAACTCCATTTATAAAGATGCTTTGATCGGCCTAGCAAAACTAGCCCTCAATCGCGTTAGTTAATTTCATTTCGCATCAACAGGACTTTCGCCATGCTAAATCGTGAAGTCCTGTTTACTGGCGACAACATGCTTTCTTACACATTTCTACAAATGGTTTTGTTTTAACAACAGAGCGGCTACAGACTAGCATAGCTATCCACGACAAGCTGATGGCCATTGTTAACTGATGGTCTGTAGTCCATGGAACGCCTATTATCTGCTATTGCCAAAGAGACAAACCCACCCCAGATTCTGCACTTACGACGCCTAATACAACTTCTTCGCCCCAATAAAGCAACATCAAATGATGAAGCTAATCGCCATTTACTCGCGTTGAATTATTTACTCAGTAAAAACCCTAACTATGCCCAAGCACTCAGAAAATATCTGGTCACGTTGATTGCCCATTACAAACAAGTGCATTTATATACGGACACAGGCATTTTAAGTAGTGAGGGATTTTCTAGATCATTCAGCAAGCGCTTATCTTGGAAGCTGTTGCCTCCTGCGATTAACCCAACCTATTTAAAAGATGCATTTGGGCTAATTTTTACCGAGTGTGACGACTATATTTGGCTCCGTTCATTAGAGCCAAGCCATGTCAAAGAATGTTTTGATCTAATTTTTAGAGAGGATCCCTCGCCCGAGACAACCAGTTTTGAGCGCGACAACACCAACGAATTGCTAGATGCCATCATTGTGATTTCTTACCGAATTACTGCCATGGGGCTAGAACCAGAGCTCATTCGTAATCACCCTGACATTGAAGACTACGACTCGCCATTTTTAGCACAAAATCGTGAAGCCACTGACTTTACCGAAGCGCATAGGCAGCATTTTCTCGAGGGCACTGCCACAATTAATAGCCAACATTTATGTGTGTTATTGGCGCAGTGTTCGGAGATCATCCAGAAAATTCGGAAAAACGCCAAAACCAATGGTGTCAGTGTCGACTTAACCTACTTATTACAACGTCTGGAACAGCACATTGCACGGCTGCATCAATTGCTGGCCATTATGAGTGATAGTTACAACACACGACGTGACAGCATCCTTGAGTTAATCCTAGTACTTGTTACCGCTGAAAGCACCAAATTTAGCCTACGCAACCTGTGCACAGAAAACATCCAGTTATTATCAAGAAGGGTCACCGATCACGCCAGCAAAACGGGTGAACATTATGTCACCGCAAATAAGACTGAGTTTTTAACACTATTGACGTCGGCAATGGGCGCCGGTTTGATTATTCCCTTGATGGCATTGCTAAAAATATTTACCAGCACCTTCAAATTAGCCCCTTTTGGACAGGCGTTCTTCTACAGCCTCAATTACTCATTCGGCTTTATCTTGATTCATATTTTTCATTTTACTGTCGCGACTAAACAACCCGCGATGACCGCTGCCAATATGGCGGCCACTATCGAACAAGTGCAGCTCAAAAATGGTCAAAATTTATCAGCACTCGCAGAGTTAACAGTCAATACCATTCGTAGCCAGTTTATTGCCATTATTGGCAATATCTCTGTTGCCTTTCCCATTGCTTATCTTGTGAGCTGGTTGTGGCACCGCTACTACGGGGCGCATATTATTGATACGCACAAAGCCAGTATGTTGTTACACGACTTGAACCCATTTACCAGCCTAGCAATTTTCCATGCCGCTATTGCTGGCGTATGCCTATTTCTGGTGGGATTAATCTCGGGTTATTACGACAACAAGGCAATTTATCATCAGATTGGCGAACGTTTACGCCAGCGGCGACGATTGGTGAGTTTATTTGGTGAGGCACGGCTGAAGACTCTGACGCTGTATATCGAGGATAATCTGGGCGCATTAGCAGGTAATTTTTATTT
>CANBZV010000260.1 GCA_947373945.1 Moraxellaceae bacterium | reverse complement strand
ATCACGGATTATGGACGGCTCGTTTGCCAACCAAGTGTTAGCGCAAATGTACTTGTTCGACCAAAAATTTGCCAGCCACTCTGCTGCTGTGCAAGAGCGGATGTTAAAGGTCGAAGTATTGCCGAAGAAGCTCGATGAAGAAGTGGCTGAGGCAATGGTCGCTGGTTTTGGTGGCGTTTTGACCAAGCTCACTTCGGCACAAGCTGAGTACATTGGCGTAGCCGTTGATGGCCCATATAAGCCAGAAAGCTATAAGTACTAAGCAGTGTTAGGTATCAGGCGAGGCGTTTATATTGCCTAGCCTGATATTTTCCCAAGGATCACAATAATGCCGACTTGCTGGATTATTGCCGGGCCGAATGGCGCGGGGAAAACTACTTTTGCGCTGACATATCTGCCAAAAGTAGCGCAATGTCAGCACTTTATTAATGCTGATTTAATTGCGGCCGGTCTATCGCCACTAGCACCAGAGCAAGAACTTATTCGAGCCAGCCGCCTCTTTTTAACAGAGCTGGACATGCGCATCAAAGCCAGAGAAGACTTTGCATTCGAAACAACGCTAGCGGGTAAAACCTATTTAAAACTTGTTCGCAGCATGAGAAATGCTGGCTGGCAAGTTGAGTTGATTTATCTGGCCTTACCAAGTGTGGCCATGTCGAAAATGCGGGTTGCCGAACGTGTGGCGCATGGCGGCCATAACATCCAATAGCTGATATAGAACGGCGCTTTCAGCGTAGTCTGTCTCACCTGTTCGTCGACTTTAGTGCTATTGTTGATCGTACATACTGCTTTATGAATAGTGGCAATGCCCCAGAACTGGTTTTTGAACAACGCGACGATGATCGTAATGTCCTGAACCAACAACTGTACAATCATTTGCTACACGAGGTTGGTCTATGAATATTGTACATACAAGCCCCTCTACAGAAACTGAAAAAATGTTGGCCGCTCTCCAAGAGTCGGTTAGCAAAGTTCTGGAGCAAAAAAAACGCCTCGGCCAATATGCCGTTTTATGGCACGACAATAAACCCGTTATACAAGGCGCGGATGCCCCTCCACCGACTCAGCCGCCCTTGAGCTAATACATTAATTGGACAATTTTATGTCTCGAAATATTCCTATCAGCTTTGAA
Organism: Moraxellaceae bacterium; assembly: GCA_947373945.1. Taxonomy (GTDB): domain Bacteria; phylum Pseudomonadota; class Gammaproteobacteria; order Pseudomonadales; family Moraxellaceae; genus Agitococcus. Next base: position 2,093 of record CANBZV010000260.1, on the reverse strand, counting down.
TTTTTCCCGCCCAAAACCGACGAAGGCGCGCAAAAAATTCTGGCCGTGCATCAACAATTGAGCACACTTAATCCTGTTTATTTTTCGGTCACTTACGGCGCGGGTGGCTCGACCCGCGAACGCACCCTATCGACTGTTGATAGCATTCAAAAAGCCGCCGACATTGCGGTAGCGCCACATTTGTCCTGTATTGGCGATAACAAAGCTGAAGTCGCGGCATTATTACATCGTTATAAAAATCAGGGCTTAAAGCATTTAGTGGCCTTACGGGGCGATTTGCCCTCTGGTCAGGTCGGTTTGGGTGAAATTCCTTATGCGCGTGATTTGGTTGAGTTTATTCGTCACGAAACCGGCGATCACTTTCATATCGAAGTCGCTGCCTACCCCGAAATGCATCCGCAATCGTTTGATTATGAAGCTGATTTAACCAACTTTATCAACAAAGCCAAAGCGGGCGCTAACAGTGCCATCACCCAGTTTTTCTTTAATCCCGACAGCTATTTTTATTTTGTTGAACGGGTCAGAAAAGCAGGCATCAGCATTCCGATCGTGCCCGGCATTATGCCGATTACCAACGCTAGTAATCTGATTCGTTTTGCCGATGGTTGTGGTGCCGATGTGCCACGCTGGATCCGTAAACAATTAGCTGCTTATGGCGACGATAGTGCCAGCATTAAAGTCTTTGGTGAAGAAGTGATTGCCAAGCTCTGCGAAACATTGATACAAGGCGGCGCACCGAGTCTACATTTTTACACGATGAATCAAACACAACCAACAATGCGTTTGTGTGAGTTGTTGAATTTAGGTTGATCGCTATTTTTTGTTTGCCGTTGTGATGGGTTTCGTACCTCAACCCATCCTACCTCCCTTTCTCCCCCGCCTTGCCAATAGGATTTATTATGAGCGATTTACCTTCATGCCCCGCCTGTAGTTCTGTCTACACCTACGAAGATGGCGACAACTATGTTTGCCCAGAATGCAGCCATGAATGGCCTAAAACCGCTGCGGCCAGTATCGAAGGCGCAAAAGTCATTCGTGATTCTAATGGCAACGTCTTGGCCGACGGCGATACTGTGACCGTTATTAAAGATTTAAAATTGAAAGGCTCATCATTGGTCATTAAGGTCGGCACGAAAGTCAAAAACATTCGTTTAGTGGACGGCGACCATGATATTGACTGTAAAGTTGATGGCATTGGTGCGATGAAATTGAAGTCGGAGTTTGTGAAGAAGGTTTAGTTTGCTGCTGGGGTAGCCACCAAAGCAACTGAAGAACCCCTCTTTGATAAAGAGGGGCGAGGGAAAATTTATCGAGGAATCAATTTAGATCGAGCGCGAAATCAACTCTTTCATAATCTCATTCGTACCGCCGTAAATACGGTTAGCACGAGTATCAATATAGGCACGCGCAATCGGGTATTCGAGCATATAGCCATAACCACCATGCAACTGCACACACTCATCAACCACTTTACTCAACAAGTCCGACACCCAGTATTTAGCCGCACAAGCAGCCTCTACTGACAGTTCATTTTTTAATACTTGCTCAATACAGCGGTCCACAAAGACGCGGGCAATTTGCGTTTCCGAGCGTAATTCAGCCAACTTGAAACGGGTATTTTGATAGACCGAAACGGGTTTACCAAATACTTTACGGCTTTTGACATATTCAGCGGTGTGTGCCAATGCACTTTCAGCGCCAGCAACACACATAATGGCAATCATCATGCGTTCCCATGCCAACTCTTTCATCAACATGATAAAGCCCATGCCTTCCATGCCCAACAAATTGGACTTCGGCACTTTGACGTTATCAAAGAATAACTCGCAGGTATCCTGACCTTTCATGCCGACTTTTTTCAATGGTTTGCCTTTGCTAAAACCTTCGCTATGGGCATCAACAATCAACAATGAAATGTTTTGCGCGCCCTTTTCGCTAGTGCCCGTTTTGGCAACGACCACAACAACATCACACAAATAGCCGTTGGTAATAAAGATTTTCGAGCCATTCAAGACATAGTGATCGCCATTATCAATGGCGCGTGTTTGCACCGCTTGCAAGTCCGAACCTGTACCCGGCTCAGTCATGGCGAT
>CANBZV010000259.1 GCA_947373945.1 Moraxellaceae bacterium | reverse complement strand
TACAAGCGATGGCAAGTGTTTTATTGCATTTGTCTGAGCGCGAAATTAGCTGGCATTTGGCCATAGATATTTGAGCAGAAATAACGCGTGAAAGAATTAGCCCCTACGGTTAGTAATGGGGGATGTTTTCTGCCGAGACTCAGTAAGGTCTAAAGAAAATGCAAATTAGTGAACAGTGGTTACGTGAGTGGGCAAATCCTGCGTTGACCGCTCAGCAACTGGCGCATCAATTAACGATGGCGGGTTTGGAGGTTGATGCCCTGCAAGCCATTGCTCCACCGTTTAATCATGTCGTTGTGGGTGAAATTATTGCCGTTGAGCCGCATCCACAAGCCGATCGTTTACGTGTTACCACTGTCAATGTCGGTCAAGTTGAAGCACTGTCCATTGTTTGTGGCGCTGCGAATGCCCGTGTTGGTATCAAAATCCCAGTCGCCATGATTGGCGCGGTATTGCCTAATAATATCGTCATAAAGCAAGCCAAATTACGTGGAATTGAATCTTTTGGCATGTTATGTGCCTCTCAAGAGTTAGGTTTGAGTCCTGAGACACAAGGTTTATTAGAGTTGCCCGCAGATGCTCCTATTGGTCAAAGTATTCGTGACTATTTGCAGTTGGACGATAACACCATCGAATTTGGCATTACCCCTAATCGTGGTGACTGTTTAAGTGTTAATGGCATGGCCAGAGAAGTCAGTGCATTCAATCAGTTAGCGTTGACTCCGCCAGTTATTAGTCAAGTATCTGTGACGTGTCCAGATGTGATTAGCGTAGATTTGAAGTCGAACGCTTGTCCACGTTATATAGGACGCATCATCAAGAGTGTGAATGCAAATGCCGCCAGTCCAGCTTGGTTGGTCACCAAATTGGCGCGCTCTGGGATTGCCAGTTTAGGCGCAGTGGTTGATGTCACTAATTATGTGTTAATAGAGTTAGGTCAACCGATGCATGCCTTTGACTTGAGCAAAGTGCAGGGTGGCATCGTTGTCCGTGAAGCACGGGTAGGGGAATCCCTAACGTTGTTAAATAAGCAAAGCATTGATCTGCGCACTGATAGTCTAGTGATTGCCGACCATGAAAAGCCATTAGCGTTAGCGGGAATTATGGGTGGCTTGGACTCAGCCGTTAGCGATACGACCACAGATTTATTATTGGAAAGTGCATTTTTTCAGCCATTGGCGTTAGCGGGTAAAGCGCGTAGCTATGGATTGCATACGGATTCTTCCCATCGTTTTGAACGTGGAGTTGACTTCCAGTTACAACAGCAAGCCATTGAAAGAGCAACACAATTAATTATTGATATTGCGGGTGGCCAAGCCGGTGCGTTAATTGAAGCCATATTGCCCGAAGCATTGCCAACACGGAGTGCTATTCATCTGCGTTTGGCAAAAGTTACCCAATTATTAGGTTTCTCGTTAGCAGCAGAACAGATTGTCGATATTCTTCAGCGTTTGGGTATGGCAGTAACAACGCTTGCAGATGGTTGGTCGGTGACGGCACCGAGTTATAGATTTGACATTAGCATCGAAGCGGATCTGATTGAAGAGATAGCGCGAGTTTATGGTTACGACAATCTGCCGGCACAAAAGCCACGTTTTGCTTTTGAGCTAGCGCCTCAAGCTGAAGCAACTTCTGAGCAGCAGATCAAAGAATTATTAGTGGGAATGGGTTATCAAGAAGCAATTACTTTTAGTTTTGTTGACCCTAAACAGCAGAAAATTCTGGCACCTGAGCAAGCAACATTAACGTTAGCGAATCCATTGTCGAGTGACCTATCGACGATGCGTACAACGCTGTGGGCAGGATTGCTCAATGCCGTGGCCTATAACCAGAATCGTCAACAGAGTCGGGTGCGTTTGTTTGAGGTGGGTAGCCGTTTTGTTGTCCAAGCTGATGGTTCGTTAGTACAAGAAATGATGTTGGCGGGTGTGGCAACTGGTGATGTTTTAGCTGAAGGTTGGACTAATAAATCAGCAGCGATCGACTTTTTTGATATCAAAGGAAATGTTGAATCAATTCTTGCACTTACAGGGACTTCTGATACAGTTAGATTCAAGACGGCGCAGCACCATGCCTTGCATCCTGGTCAGACCGCCGCGTTAGAAAATAGTGAAGGCCAAGTCATAGGTTATCTTGGCAAATTGCATCCACAAGTGCAGCAAAGCCTAGATTTGCAAGGCACGGTGTATGTTTTTGAATTGGTGTTAGCACCATTATTACAAGCAAAATTGCCTAAATTTAGTGAGTTATCGCGCTTTCCTGGATTACGTCGAGATCTTGCAGTGGTCTTGGATGCGTCCATTGAGTGTGCTGAAGTGTTAAAAACAGCGCGCGCAGCGGGTAGTGAATTGTTACAAGGTGTGTGGTTGTTTGATGTTTATCAAGGAACGGGTATTGTCGAGGGTAAGCGTAGTTTAGCAATAGGTACGCATTGGCAGCATAATGACCGTACGTTACAAGATGAAGAAGTGAAAGCAGGTTTACAGGCGATTGTCGACGCTCTTGCACATCATCATCAAGCTGTCCTGCGTTAGTGGGGCATGAAAAATAAGCATATAGAGTAAGAGGTAGGCATGAGCGCACTCACCAAAGCCGAGATGGTCGAGCATCTATTTAACGAGCTTGGTCTCAATAAACGAGAAGCCAAAGAATTGGTAGACATTTTCTTTGAAGAGATTCGTTTGGCTTTGGAACATAACCAGCCTGTGAAACTCTCAGGTTTTGGTAATTTTGATTTGCGTAATAAACGCCAACGTCCTGGACGCAATCCGAAGACAGGGGAAGAAATTCCTATTACTGCTCGTCGGGTTGTGACTTTTAAAGCTGGGCAAAAATTAAGACAACGAGTAGATGCTTATGCTAGAACCCAGCCATAACGCTTTATTGCCTGTCATTCCTAATAAACGCTACTTTACCATCGGTGAAGTAGGTGAGCTTTGCAATGTCAAACCTCATGTTTTACGTTATTGGGAGCAGGAGTTTCCTCAATTAAGTCCTGTCAAACGTCGGGGCAATCGTCGTTATTATCAACGCGAAGATGTATTGATCATTCGTCAAATTCGCAGCTTGTTGTACGAACAAGGCTATACGATTAGTGGTGCACGATTACAACTACAAAGCGAAGCTCCCAAAGCTAAAGTTGTTGCTGAAAAAGTTGTAGAAAGCCCAGTAGTTGCAGAAACAGTTGCGAATAATGCTTCAACATCAATGTTGGCGTATCAGGCACAAATTAG
>CANBZV010000258.1 GCA_947373945.1 Moraxellaceae bacterium | reverse complement strand
AACACATCAATTTCTGATTGCTTATTTTGCTTATCGTGTAACCACGAATAGTGTGTTTTCAAGAGGTGTTACATGGAACATTTGCCGCGCATCGATCTCTCATGGCGAGTCAGTTTTTGGCTTAATCCAGAGGACAACGGAGTCGCTGACACCCTGCCTGAAAGCTTGTTACTAGCTATCCGTCGTAGTCGTGATTACCTCTTTGAAAATCATATTCGTGTCTACGCAAGCAAATGGAGCTTAACGATTGATGAAGAAAACTATGTCCATTTTCGGCTTGACATCTTGAGTCAGGATACGAAAACCCTTAGCGCAATGGATGGCTGTATTGAATCCAGTATCAGCCCATCACAGATCACAATGATACCCACCATAGGATGAATGTTATGAACACTACAACCCAAGAACTGCAAAAACAGAAACTCCAAGCCCAACTTGATGAATGGAAAGCGGACTTAGCCGCCTTAAAAGCAAAGGCTGCTGGTGAGGCTGCCGAAGCACAAATTGCCATGCACAAACAATTTGATGCGCTCGAAGTTCATCTTGATGAAGCTCAAGCAAAAATTGCTGAACTCGCTGATGCAGGCGAAGAAGCATGGGACACCGTGAAAGCGGGTGTTGAATCCGCTTGGATTTCGGTAAAAACATCGGTCACCGATGCGGTTGCCAAGTTCAAAAGCTAGATTAATTGTTTAAGCCAGAATTTCTATTTTTTAATATAAAACGTTGTTTTATATCATCAAATTTTCTGGCTTAACTTTTAGAACAAGGAGAGCTGACATGCTCGAAACCATCGCCATTGTTTTAGTCATTATGTGGATTCTGGGGTTTGTTACCTCGTACACCATGGGTGGCTTTATTCATATTCTCTTAGTGATTGCCGTTGTGGTTATTTTGCTTCGTGTGATTCAAGGCCGACGCTTATAAGCACTGAGGATACTGCGGCGCAACAATGGTTTTTAACAGGTGGTCACAGCCATTGTCAGCGTGTTACCAAAATTTAAATAGTCAAGATTTACCCCCCCAAAATGTAAATCTTGACTATTTGAGTCACCCAAAAAAATCCACAAAGGATGTTTAAAATGAACAAAATAGAGAGCCAATTTGGACTCCTCGCACGGTTCATGATGCTAATTTTTAGCGTTCTAGCCGTAGGCTGCGGAGGCAAAGATCCCATACTGGGTAGCGGAGGAGCAGCCGCCTCACTTGCCCCGACAGTGACAGCCACTGTCCCTCTGGCCATTACTCCCATCATCACCGACGTTGCCATCAACAGTAAAATTACCGCGACTTTTAGCAAAGATATTGCCCCTGCAACCATCAACAACTCAACATTCACTGTTTCTTGCCCTGCGGGTAATGTGATTGCAGGCACTGTGAGCTATGTAGCCGCTAGTCGCGTGGCTACATTCTCCCCAAACGTCACGCTGCCACATAATACAACCTGCGTAGCAACATTAACGACCGCCGTTAAAGATACAACGGGTCTGTCATTAACGAATGCGTTTGTTTGGAGTTTTGTCACCAGTGTCGCTCCTGACATTATTGCACCGACAGTGACCTTAAAAGTCCCTGGGGCAGGTGCAACCAACGTCGCTTTTAATGCAAAAATCATTGCCACTTTTAGTGAAGACATGGATCCCGCCACAATTACGGCGAATACCATTCTGCTTCATGGTGCAGGTGCTAATGTCATTGCAGGCAGTATCGTCTACGCCGTAGGCGCAAGAACGGCAACTTTTACCCCAAGCTCCCCATCGCCTCTGCCCGCCAGCACGACATTTACGGCGACAGTGACAACGGGAGCAAAAGACTTGGCTGGCAATGCGCTGGCCAATAATGCTGTCTGGAGCTTCACCACCAGTGTCGCACCTGATATCACACGCCCGACCGTGACCTTAAAAGCACCTGATGCAGGCGAAACGAATGTTGCGATCAACTCTAATATCCTCATTACCTTTAGTGAAGACATGGACCCCGCAACGATGACTACCGCTAATATTTTGGTAAAAGATCCTAGCGCAGCCCTCATTACAGGTACGGTAACCTATGCCGTTGGTGCAAAAACAGCGACATTCATTCCAATCAGTCCTGCAACCTTGCCAGCGACAACATTGCTCACCGTTACCGTGACCAGCAATGCCAAAGATTTGGCAGGAAATGCCTTAGCAGGCGACCCTGCTGCTTTGCCTGCGGCGAGCAACGCCGTTTGGACATTCACCACAGGTGTCACACCTGATACCGCTAGACCCATGGTGACGCTTAAAGTCCCTTCAGTTGGTGCGGCAGGAATTGCTCTTAACTCAATGGTAACAGCCACTTTTAACGAAGATATGGATCCTCAGTTTATTCGCGAAAGTAGCTTCACCTTAAAAACAGGTGTCACTGCTATTTCAGGGATTGTGAGTTACGCGGTGGGTTCAAGAACAGCCATTTTTATTCCCAACAGTCCGCTGATCTCTAATACGATTTATACCGCAACGTTGACAACAAACATTCGGGATTTATCAGGTAATACCTTGGCAGGTGATTCAGCGACTCCGTTAGTCGCGGCCAATGCGGCTTGGACATTTACCACAGGTGCTGCTCCTGATATTACGCCGCCAACCGTGACACTCAAAGTACCAGCGGCAGGTGATATTAATGTGTCGACCAATGCCAGTGTCATTGTCACCTTTAGTGAAGATATGGATCCGTTAACCATTACTGGTAATACCATTCTTCTTCAAGGTCCGGGTGCAACAGCGATTACAGGAACGATCACTTACGCCGTTGGTGCTAGAACAGCCACCTTCAACCCGACATCGCCTGCAACATTACCAACAGGTAATGTCTTTACGGTGATTGTGACGACAGGTGCGAAAGACTTAGCGGGTAATTCCCTCACTAATAATACCAGTTGGACGTTCTCGACAGGCGCAACACCTGATACCACTCGCCCAACAGTGACATTAAAAGTGCCTGTCTCGGGTGCAACAGGTGTGGCGTTTAATGAGAAAGTACTGATAACGTTTAGTGAAGATATGGATCCAGCAACACTCAATGAAACCAACGTTAAGCTCACAGGACCTGCGGCAACAGTGATTACTGGAACAGTTACTTATGCCGTTGGCGCAAGAACAGCGACGTTTACGCCAACAATCCCTGCGACACTCCCTGCTAACACGTTATTTACCGCCACTGTCACAACGGGCGCAACGGATTTAGCGGGCAATAGCCTTGCTGCTAATACTGTTTGGACATTC
>CANBZV010000257.1 GCA_947373945.1 Moraxellaceae bacterium | reverse complement strand
GTATTAGCCACTGAGGAACAGCCAAGTTTCTTGGCCATTTAAGTAGCAATCATCATGCTGAGTATCTATCAAAGTCATCATTTGCATTACTTGTTCGACGAACTAGGCGACTTTCTGGGTCGAAAAAATCATCATCCTTTTCAGGCAATTACCGTTTTGGTGCCATCATTGGCGATGGGGCGCTGGCTGACTTACGCGTGGACCACCCGTTTTGGCATTTGCGCCAACGTCTCGACCAATTATCCCGCCAGCTTTATGTGGGACTGTTTTGCCAAGATTGTTCCCGATACGCCCAAATCAGCCATCCTAAGTCCTGAAGCAATGCACTGGCGCTTATTTGCCGCGTTAGCGACGCTGCCCAATGAGCCGATGTATCAGGTTTTGCATCGCTATTTAGAACGCACGCCGCAGCCGTTATTGGGGCGCTGGCAATTGGCTGGCCGTATCGCCCAAGTCTTTAGTGATTATCGAACCTATAGGCGTGACTGGCTGGCGTTATGGCATGCCGGAAAATTAGTTGAACGTACTAAAGGCAAACCACCGTTTCGTCATCAAGAATGGCAAGCGGCGTTATGGCAACAACTGTTTGCCGAAGAGCACCATCAACAAGGCCATTTGCTGCAAAAATTTGAGCAGAAGTTGCGTGCTAATCCATCACTGGTGCGGCTATTGCCGCCACGATTAGCCGTGTTTACGACGGTGCGTTTACCTCCGAATGAGTTGGATTTTTTTAGGGTTTTGAGCCAGTTTGTTGAGGTGCAGTTTTATCATCTGAATCCTTCGGGGCAATATTGGGCGGATATAGTTGACGAGCGCTGGTGGCTGAAAATGAATGCTCGTCAACCGCAGCGCATGGCCTTGTTTGAAAAGGGGCACCCATTGTTGACAGCATGGGGTAAACAATTACGCGATACCTTTAAGCTGCTGTCAGAGTTGTCGGGCGGAGAACAAGATAATGATTGGCAAGATATTTTTCCTGAAATAGATACGCCGCATCTGTTGGCAACCCTGCAACACAGCATTCATGAACTGGTGCATGAAGAGCAACAAACATGGCAGCTCACTAATGACGACAAGTCGATCCAGATTCATAGCTGTCATAGCCTGACGCGACAATTAGAGGTTTTGCACGACCAGTTATTGCATTTATTTGCCCTGCATCAAGGTCAGTTAGCGCCGCAAGACGTGGTGGTGATGTTGCCTGATATTGCGTCGGCGAGTGGCGCTATTGAGGCGGTGTTTGGCACAGTGACCGAGAATCGTCGTATTCCGTGGCAGTTAACGGGCGTGGCGAGTCCTGAAGAAAACAGTTTGTGGCGTTCTTTTGCCAGTTTGTATCATCTGAGCCAAGGGCGATTAACGCAGTCTGAGTTTATCGACTGGTTAAGTCTGGCACCGGTCAGTAGTTATTATGGCTTGGTTGCCGATGATATTGACATGTGTACGACCTTATTAGAAAAAGCAGCGGTTTATCGTTGTCTGGATGGTCAACATCGGGCACATGTGACGGGTGATGATACCGATGTCGATAATGTCCATACTTTTTTGTTTGGCTTGGAGCGCTTGCTATTAGCGACTGTGTTGCCTCCTGATTATCAGCAGACTTATGCAGGCATATCACCTGTCGCCGATGTGGAAGCCAGCTCCTTTGCCTTGATTGGAATATTGACTCAAGCTGTTAGCGATGTCGCCGAACGACGGACTTGGTTGAATGATTGTTTGGAGGCCAATGCGGGTTTGACGCGGCTAGAACAGGACTTGCAGCGTTTTTTTGTGGCGCAAGTGGGTTCCCGTGCCTGGGACAATCTTCATAAGGCCATTGCCGATCTTCGCGATACCTTAAGCACAGCACCTATAGATGAAGGCGTGCCACTGTCGTTGTTGTTGCAAGACTTAGAGCAGCGTATCACTGCGGCTGCGCCAGGGGCCGTGCCAGGTGGTGTCGTGCATTTTAGTCGCTTAGGCGCGCTACGATTATTGCCCTATAAGGTCGTTTGTATTTTGGGGCTGGAAGATACGGCTTATCCGCGCCGGGAAGTGGCCAATGAGTTTGATTTATTAACACAAGACGATCAGCCGCGCGCGGGCGACCGTTCGCGTCGTGATGACGATAAAGGCATTTTTCTTGAGGCGTTAATGGCGGCACAAGACCATTTACTGCTGTTTTATAATGGCGCGAGTAATAATCAGGCCGCCGTTTTCCCACCATCAACAGTGATTAATCAGCTAGTTGATTACCTTGGTCGCCGTGTCGTAGGGGGGAGAAAGCACGTCGAACAAGTGTGCTGGCACAAACACCGATTGCAGCCGTTTAGTCCGGCCTATTTCGCGAATGAAAAGGCAAAAAGTTACGCTCAGGAGTGGCTATCGGCGGCGCAATCAGTATTGAGCTTTTCGTCTGCCGTGCCGGTTTTTGTTGATGCGCAGCTGGTGCCCAGTGAGCAATCGCCAGCACATAGCATCAGTTTAGATGCGTTGAATCGTTTTTATCAGCATCCCGCCAAATATTTTCTCAGTCAGCAACTAAAGCTGCATATTCGCGAACTCAATGACCAGCAAGCCGATGAAGAGCCCTTACGTTTGGATGGTTTGGCGAAGTGGCAATTACGTCAGCAATGTCTCGCCGATGGGAATGTGCCGTTAAGCCAATTGCGCGCTAGTGGCCAGTTGCCAGTGGGGGTGATTGGCGAGGTGTATTGTCAGCAAACAGAGGAAGATGTGCAGCCGTTAAAAGTTGCGTTATCGCAACACCAACGACAACCCTCATTGGAACGCATGATGTTGGTAGATGGCCAACTGAGTGCCATGTTGCCGCCAACGACAGAGCCCTATCAACTGGGCTATAAAGCGTCAAAGCAAAGCGCTAAACATCTGCTCGAAGCCTGGTTAACGCATTTGGCGTGGCAAGCGTCGGGTGCCGCAAAACCAACAGCATGGCTATTTATGGATGGCCCTCGGTTATTTTTGCCTCTACCACGATTACAAGCTGAAAACTATCTACAAGATTGGTTGCGCTATTATCGAGTGGGTTTGCAACAACCGTTGTTACTGGCGGTACAAGTCGCTTTTCTCTTTGCCGAAACGATCAATGATCCGAAAAAAACGGAGTTTGAGGCCATAAAAGCTGCCGAAAGAGAGTGGCAAACGCTGTTTTCCGCGCGGCCAAAATTTGGTCAGGAAAAAGCCAGTAAAGATGTTTTTTGGCAGCAGATTGTGCCAGAGAATATGCGGGAAAAATTACCACTAGACTTTCT
>CANBZV010000256.1 GCA_947373945.1 Moraxellaceae bacterium | reverse complement strand
GACACCCGTGGAACCATAGAAATTCGTCTAAAAAGCGCTAAATGGCCATCTTTTTTGCGTGAAGGCATGACGGTCTCTATTGAATTATTAAGCCAACAAAAGGCTGAAGCGTTGGTAATTTCTAGTAGCGCTTTACAACAAAGTCAGAGTCAATATTGGGTATGGCTGGCGAAAGACGGCAAAGCCGTACGACAAAATATTAGTATTGGCCAGCGCTCTGCGGACCAAGTACAAGTGATTAGTGGTTTACCGACAAACGCCCAAATCATTGTCAGTGAGCAACCTTTACAGGTAGGACAACGTATTTCCATTCGCAGTCCATCGACAAAAGGTCAATAAGTTATGGTCTGGTTTGAATGGCAAGTAGCCACGCGGTTTTTACGTGAAGGCAAAACCCAAACGTTGCTCATTGCAGGGGGTATTGCCTTGGGTGTTGCCGTGATTGTCTTTATTAGCGCCTTGGTCACTGGACTACAAGGAACGATTATTAAACGTACCTTGGGCACACAAGCACATATCGTGATTACCGCTCCAGATAAACTATTGTTACCTAGTCTTAGTGGCGAAACCGTGTTTCGCAATGTACAACCACGACCTCAAAGCATTGATCCTATTATTAATTGGCCATTATTGCTAAAACAATTAGAGCACGAACCTGCCCTAAAAGCGGTATCGCCATTGGTATCCGGCGCAGCATTTGCCATTCGTGGTCAAGCCGATAAAACCGTCTCAATTATGGGGATTGACCCTGTCGCCTACACTCGGATTATCCCATTAGAAGAAAACCTGAAAACAGGACAATTACGACTGAATAATGACGAAGCCGTGATTGGCCAACGATTAGCCGATGATTTGGGCATTCGTGTAGGCGATCGGATGAATATTCTATCCGCCAGCAATCGATCGTTAGCCGTGCGGATCACCGGTATCTTTGAAATGGGTGTCAAAGAATTAGACACACGCTGGGTATTTTTATCATTACGATCCGCACAAAGCTTGCTCGATTTGAACGGACAAATCACCGGTATTGATCTGCAAGTAAAATCCTTATTTGATGCTGAAATGATCGCGCAACAGTTGCAAAGTCGTTATGGTATTAAAGCGGAAAGTTGGATGAGCACCAATCAACAACTCATGACCGCATTAAAATCACAAACCGCATCAACAACGTTGATTCGCTTTTTTGTGCTGATTTCGGTCGCCTTTGGTATTGCCAGCGTCTTAGCCATTGCCGTGGTACAAAAACAAAAAGAAATTGGTATTTTACGGGCGATGGGCATGAGTCAACATTCTGTTTTGGCCGTGTTTTTAATCCAAGGCGGTTTATTGGGTTTATTTGGTTCGCTGTTAGGGGCCGTTGGCGGCATGGGTCTCGGTAAGATATTTGCTTATTTCGCCCGTAATGCTGCTGGCGAACCATTGTTTGAATTAGCTCTTACCCCGCAATTAATGCTTAGCACCACTATTATTGCCACCTTAACAGGACTCATTGCTGCGGCGATGCCTGCGTATCGGGCAGCTAAACTTGACCCCGTGCAAGCCATTCGTTACGGCTAAGGCAATGTCTTATGACTGATGTACTACGTTTAGAAAAGCTGAATCGTTTTTATGGAGAAGGCGAAACGCGCACACATGTTTTGAAGGATGTGTCTTTTACTTTGGCTAAAGGCGAGTTTACCGCGTTAGTCGGCCAGTCGGGCTCGGGCAAATCAACCTTACTCAATCAAATTGGTTTGTTAGAACAACCTAGCAGTGGCGAAATTTATCTCACCGAGCAAAAAATAAGTACCTTAAGCGAGCAGCAACGGACACAACTTCGCAATCATGCTCTAGGTTTTGTCTTTCAGTTTCATCATTTGATATCAGCCTTTACTGCTATTGAAAACGTCATGATGCCGTTAAAAATTCGTGGCATATCTGAAAAACTACTTCGACCACGTGCGCAAGAACTATTAACTAAAGTCGGCTTGGAAAAATTTGGCGAGCGCTACCCAAACCAGCTATCCGGCGGACAACAACAACGTGTGGCCATTGTGCGCGCCTTAATGACACAACCCGCATTAGTATTGGCTGATGAACCAACGGGTAATTTGGATACGCAAACTGCCGATAGTATTTTTACGCTTTTACGGCAAATCAATAAAGAAGATGGCACCGCGTTTTTAATCGTCACCCACGACACCAACTTGGCGGCCAGATGTGATCGACAGTTGATATTGAAAGATGGCGTGTTGTTATAGTTGAATCATCTAACTACGATGCTTTCTGTCAAATGCCACAGTATTAGTACGATCGTACTTTTGGCGGCAATAGCCAATAAAGTCTTGACTGGCTGTCTATACTAAGTGCAATACCGCCAACACCTATTAGACTTATTCGTTATGAACCATTTCCTAACAGAAAATCAGCCACTTATTGTTAATGGTAAACCCCGCTTAGGCCATTTTGCCGATGCACTGTCAGAATTGAATCGTGATGGCTTTATCTATGAAAACCCCTTCGGCGAGACTCGTTCCAGTTTTGATAAATGGCTAGGACGCAAAGATTTTCAATATTTTGGCGGCATGAGCGACCAGCTTATTTTTGGTTGCGCCCTCGCTCATTTACGTTATTTGGCCGTCGCTTTTGTTTATGTCTATGACGTAGAGACACGGCAATTATGGTCGCGTTCTTGGCGTAGCCCGCTCGGTTTAGGTTTTAACTTGGCCGACAACCCGCGTAATGGTGAGTCACACTTTCGAATTCCGGGCATAGTGAATATCACTATGCGTTATCTAGATAGTCCTCGTGATAAAAGCCTAGTGCTTAAATGCAAAGGCTTAACCATTGAAGCGCGTTTAGATGAACGCCAATTTCAACCGATGTCGCTCTGTACTCGTACCGGCTATAGCGGCTGGACCTATGCCTGTAAATCGGCAGGACAGGCATTGCAGGGCTTTATCAACTGGCAAGGGCGGCGATTGGATCTGGGCGAATTAAAAGCCTATGGTCATCATGATTTCTCCACAGGTTATATGCGCCGTGAAACATGGTGGAACTGGGCATGTTTCTCGGGCGAGATTAAACAAGGCGCGCGCCAAGGCCAGCGAGCAGGCTTAAACATTTCCACCGGTGTCAACGAAACCAGCTTCAGTGAAAACTGTTTCTGGCTCAATGGCCAATGGTATCCACTGAATTTTGCCCAGTTTGACTTTGACGCCAAACAACCGCTTGAGCGCTGGCAAATTCATGCCAACAATCAAGAGCTACAACTGACGTTTGAG
>CANBZV010000255.1 GCA_947373945.1 Moraxellaceae bacterium | reverse complement strand
GGTCATTTTGTTGATGTTCGTGGTTTCTAATCGGAGATTATCATGCAAAAATTTACCGTATTAACGGGCTTGGTCGCTCCATTGGATCGCGCCAATGTTGATACTGACCAAATTATTCCCAAGCAGTTTTTGAAGTCGATCAAGCGTATTGGCTTCGGTGTTAATTTGTTTGATGAATGGCGTTATTTGGACGAAGGTTTTAATGGTCAGGATTGCAGCAAGCGTCCAATTAACAAAGACTTTGTCTTGAACAAGCCACGTTATCAAGGAGCGCAAGTGTTGTTGGCGCGCCAGAATTTTGGTTGTGGTTCGAGCCGTGAACATGCGCCATGGGCATTGGATGAATATGGCTTTCGTGCTGTTATCGCCACCAGCTTTGCCGATATTTTCTTTAATAACTGCTTTAAAAACGGCTTGTTACCCGTGATTTTAACCGACGAGCAAGTTGATACGCTTTTCACAGAATGTGAGGCCACAGAAGGTTATAAACTCACGGTAGATTTGGACAAACAGCAAGTTATTCGTCCCAACGGCGAAGCATTTGGTTTTGAGGTGGATGCTTTCCGTCGCCATTGTTTGTTAAATGGCTTGGATGACATTGGTTTGACTTTGCAAGATGCCGACTCTATACATAACTTTGAGACCCAAGCCAAACAGGCTCGGCCTTGGGTCTTTAATTCGTTAAGGTAATACGGTTTTTGCCGTCAGGAGGATGCATGTTTACGTTGAAATCAACAGTAATGGTGGGATTGTTGGCCTTTGCTGTGAGTGGCTCAGTGTTGGCTGAAGGCCTGTATCGAGAATCAGCGCCACCCTTATTAACAGTGCGTTCTGTCGGCATGACGGTGTGCCTGAGCACCATGATCAGTCAGGATGACAAACCTGTAGCTGCCAGTATCAACGCGCAGTTACAGGGGGTTCGAGGTAAAGAGTTAAGTCTTTATATCAACGATATTAAAGTCGACTCTGATCAGCCCGCGCCCGGTGTCATTATTATTGGTGATGTCTCGTTTCATCGTGGCGATAAAGTCGTTATGCAAAGTGATGGTTGGTATATTTGTCAGTAACAATTAGCCACCAATAAATCGGTCTTTAGGATTGGCGTGCATAGTGGCTGCCAATCCCGTTTTTTATAGGTTATGCAATGAGTCAACATATTGTTATTTTAGCGGGCGATGGCATTGGCCCAGAGATTATGGCAGAAGCAGAAAAAGTACTCGCCAAAGTAAATCAGCAATTCAAGCTGGATTTAAGCTGGAGCCATGAGTTATTAGGCGGCTGTGCCATCGATGCTGCCGGTGTGCCGTTACCAGAAAAAACACTGACGGCTGCTAAAGCTGCGGATGCGGTATTGCTGGGCGCAGTTGGCGGGCCAAAGTGGGATACCATTGAACGCTCGATTCGTCCAGAGCGCGGCCTGTTGAAAATTCGCTCCGAATTGAATCTGTTTGCTAACTTGCGTCCTGCTTTGTTGTATCCACAATTAGCATCGGCCTCAAGCCTCAAGCCGGAGATTGTCGCTGGGTTGGATATTCTGATCGTTCGCGAATTAACGGGCGGTATTTATTTTGGCCAGCCGCGCGGCATTCGTACTTTGGAAAATGGCGAGCGCCAAGGCTTTAATACCGATGTGTATAGCGAAAGCGAAATTCGTCGTATTGCTCATGTTGCCTTCCAATTGGCGATGCAGCGGAACAAAAAAGTCTGTTCCATTGATAAGGCCAATGTCTTGGAAGTGACTGAATTATGGAAAGAAATTGCCACTGAAGTGGGCAAAGAATATCCCGAAGTACAGTTGTCGCATATGTATGTCGATAATGCAGCGATGCAATTGGTGCGTAATCCTAAGCAATTTGATGTCATGGTTACCGGTAATTTGTTTGGCGATATTCTCTCCGACGAAGCAGCCATGTTGACGGGGTCGATTGGCATGTTGCCATCAGCTTCGCTTGATCAAAATCGTAAAGGCATGTACGAGCCATGTCATGGTTCAGCCCCTGATATTGCAGGCAAAGGCGTAGCTAATCCCTTGGCGACTATTCTTTCTGTCGCGATGATGCTGCGTTACACCTTTAAGCAAGATGCCGCAGCGAATGCGATTGAAGTCGCGGTAGGCAAAGTGCTCGATCAAGGTCTACGCACGCCAGATATCTGGACAGAAGGCTGCGAAAAAGTCGGTACGGTACAAATGGGCGAAGCAGTGGTTGCGGCGCTGTAAGAAATCCCCCCTCAATCCCCCTTTAATAAAGGGGGAAGCGCGAAGCAATTGTAGGGTCATAGAATAGTTTAGTTTTTCGAGGTATATGAAATGCGCGTAGGTTTAGTTGGCTGGCGCGGCATGGTTGGTTCCGTGCTCATGCAGCGTATGGTGGAAGAAAACGATTTTGCTCACTTCGAACCCTTCTATTTCACCACCAGTAGTGTCGGTGGCGCCGCGCCAAGCTTTGGCGGCAAGACAGCGCCGGCTTTGCTGGACGCTAAAAACATTGACGTGCTGAAAAGCATGGATGTGATTTTGACTTGCCAAGGCGGTGATTACACCACTGAAGTCTATCCGCAATTACGCGCGGCAGGCTGGACAGGTTATTGGATTGATGCGGCGTCGTCGTTACGCATGGAAGACGATGCTATTATTGTCCTTGATCCCGTCAACCTAAATGTCATCAAAAACGGCTTGGCTAACGGCATCAAGAATTATATTGGCGGTAACTGTACCAATTCAATTATGTTGATGGGTATGGGCGGTTTGTTCCATGCCGGTTTAGTCGAATGGGTTAGCTCGATGACGTATCAAGCCGCATCGGGTGGCGGTGCAAACCATATGCGTGAGTTGTTAAAAGGCATGGGTGTCATTCACGCGCAGGTTGAAGCCGAATTAGCGACACCGTCGTCCGCGATTTTGGATATTGACCGCAAGGTCGCGCACTCTATTCGTGAAGATGTGCCATCTGAGTTTTTTGGCGCACCGTTAGCGGGTGGTTTGATTCCTTGGATTGATAAACAACTCGATAATGGCCAGTCGAAAGAAGAGTGGAAAGGGCAGGCCGAAGTAAACAAAATCCTTGGTAATACCGCCACTATTCCTGTTGATGGCTTGTGTGTCCGTATCGGTGCGATGCGTTGCCATAGTCTGGCGTTGACGCTGAAACTAAAAAAAGACTTACCATTGGCTGAAATCGAAAGCATCATTAAATCTGCGAATCCGTGGGTTAAATGGGTGCCGAATGACCGCGAGTTGACGGTTAAAGAGTTAACACCGGCGTCGATCACCGGCAAGCTGGATATTGGTGTTGGTCGTGTTCGTAAACTGAACATGGGGCC
>CANBZV010000254.1 GCA_947373945.1 Moraxellaceae bacterium | reverse complement strand
GAAGCACACCATCACCACGATGATATGGGCGACATGGATATGTCCGGCATGACCGAAGCCGAAATGCGCGAGATGCACCATGAATGAGCCACGACTTAAAGATCCGTTACAAGGTCTAACCCTAGAAATGATTCTTCAGCGCTTGGTTCAGTTGTATGGCTTTGCCGAAATGGCACGTTTTGTCGACATTCGCTGTTTTAGCCATGACCCGAGTATCAAATCCAGCTTGGTATTTTTGCGGCGTACGCCGTGGGCACGCAAACAAGTAGAAGATTTTTATGTCAATCATGGCCATGACGAATGGTTGAAAGATAATCTCTAGTCACATACTCACCCGCCACGCCATATAACCCGTATAATCGCCACCACTGTGATGCTGATTTCGTTCAGCCTGATTTTTTGAGAATGTTAGATGAAGATTATTGCCCGTAATTTGTCCCGTGAAACCACGGAAGCCGAACTCACTGCCCTCTTTGCTGAGTTTGGCATGGTTGAGTCATGTACTTTAGTCATGGATAAAGACACCGGAAAATCCAAAGGCTTTGGCTTTATCGAAATGCCAAAACATATTGAAGCCAAAACGGCGATTAAAAAACTGAATGCCAAGAAAATTGCAGGCAGTGTGATTCGAGTCAAAATAGCGGACGAGGCTGGCCAAAAATGATTACTACTAACGATATTCTGCGCAGCTTACGTTATAGCCTAGATATTAGTGATGCCACTGTTATCAAGATATTCAAACTCACCGGCTACGAGATGAGCCTGGATGAACTGACCAATATACTCAAAAAAGAAGATGAAGAAGGCTACGAAATTTGTCGCCATTACATCTTGGCGCATTTTTTGGACGGCATGATTATTTATAAGCGTGGTCAGCAAGAAGGCAAAACCTACGAGCCACCGAAGCCTAATCTCTTTTTAACTAACAACCTGATTTTGAAGAAGATCCGTATTGCTTTGGAGCTTCAGGAAGATGAAATGCTGGAAATATTGTATCTGGCAGGTTTTGTCGTTTCCAAACATGAATTGGGTGCGTTCTTTAGAAAAGAAGGACATCACAACTATCGCGAGTGTGGCGATCAGTTTTTAAGAAACTTTTTGAAAGGCTTGGCGATTCGTTATCGGCATAGTGAGTAAACAGAACTAACGAAGGGCGACTTTGATGTCGCCCTTTTCATATTTAACGCCCTTTCAACTCAATAGCTTATCCCTAACGTCAAATTCGCCGCCCTGCGCTGATGATCACCTTGCGCCAACGTCAAATAAAATGGCCCTAAACGCGTATCAACCGCCAATACTGCGCCGATGCTATACGCAGGATTATCAAATAACGCCGAAGACCATTCGGTTTTTGACGATACCGCGCCCGCTTCTGCCAACACGCCCAAATACACACCGCCACCTAACGCCGGTGGTATTTCCTGAATCTGACGATAGCCCAATAACCGTGTCAAAAAGAAGCTATTTCCTGCCAACTCTGATCGACGATACGCCGACAGGTTCATCGCACCCCCTAATTGAAACTGCTCGGCATACGGCAGCGTAGTATCCAAGGCGGTACCACCACGACCTGTCGCAAAAAAAGTGTAATGATCCCAAGTAAACGCACGTCGCCAGTCCAACATCAACCGTTTAAAGTCACGATCACTACCCATACCCTTCTCTGAGGCAAAGTAATCCAAACGCGCCAAATTACCAGCACGCGGAAAACGGGGATTATCTAGCTGATCAAATACCGCTTTGACGCCATAACCAATTTGCTCGTAACTCTCACCAACAACGGGATTAACCGTTTGTAGCGAAGAACGCCATTTCACTTGTTGATCAGATACCGAAAAGCGTACTTCGCCCCACTTACCAACGACAGAACCAATATCCAAACCGCCACCGATATGGCGGACACGATTTTCACCGACCGTTTCATGTGCCGACACAATGTCACGCGGTTCATCTTTTAACGACAACCAAGGCGCTAAAAAGAACTCGCCGTTTAACACTGTTGGTTGATAGAGCTCAGTATAAACCGCACGTGTTTCGCCTAACTCTGCTTGTGTTTGCCACTCTGCACCCAATTTATTGAGCCAACTACGCCGCAACGACGCCAACAAACCAAACGAAGAATTATTAGCAAAGTCTGTATTCAGTTTTAAACCAACACGAGCAAAATCACGACCATCTTTTTCAACCGGAATAATACGCAGCAACGAGCCTTGCTCGGAGGGAATTAACTGATAGGCAATACGGACAAAATCGCCACGCGCATAAATGCTATCAATACTTTGATGTAACGCCGCTTGATTTAACGGCTCACCTTTTTGCACATCTACCAATGATTTCAATACGCTCGGACTAACCCAGCGTGTGGGCGTAATTTCGACTTTGGTAATATTGCGATTAATCGTCTGGCGTTCGGTAAGGTGTTGTTGCCACGTGTGATAATCCTCCTCTGACAATGCATAACGCTGCAATGCCGGTAACGCCGCACGAGCCGACTTTTCACCTGCCGCAATAAGCCGAGCAGCCTCATTAAAGTCCGTTGACGTCAACGAGCCCATATCGGGCGTAATCAAGACATCTTTAGGCGTTAAGGTAGCAATTTGCGCCTGCATATCACGCTGCACGGCAATATTGATCGTTTGTTCACTTACCGAGAACAACGAATCGAGCTTTTGACGATTGGCATTGGGTGACGAGACATTAACGGCAATCACGACATCTCCGCAAAGCTTGCGGCCAACATCAATGCCCATGTTTTTAACGATACCGCCATCCACCACCAGCGAGTTTTCGTAAGGAACGGGAGGAAAAACGCCCGAAACACTCATGCTCGCGCGCATCACCAGCGGTAAATCGCCGTGATCCATTATTACCGTTTTACCATTTTCTAAATCTGCGCCTATCGCACGATAAGGAATTGGTAGTTGGTCAAACTGCTCCGCTTGAACACCGCCTGTTAATTCGCGAAAGAATTGGGTAATGTAATGAACACCAACCAGATTGCGCGGTGGCACCGGCCAAAAATCTCGTAGCGTTAAGGTGAAATCGAAATAATCCTGTAGGTCATCACGCTTGCGAAAATAGGGCATATCTCTACGACGCGGCTTATCACCAAAGAGATAATCCCAATCAGCCGCCAATACCCGCTTTTCCATTTCTTTGGGCGGCATACCTGTCGCCGCTGCCCCACCAACAATCGCGCCCATACTCGTGCCGACGACGCAATCCACTGGGACTCGCGCTTCTTCTAACACTTTGAGTACACCAACATGAGCTAAGCCGCGCGCACCGCCACCCGATAACACCAAAGCCACTTTGGGACGTTC
>CANBZV010000253.1 GCA_947373945.1 Moraxellaceae bacterium | reverse complement strand
TTACGTCCGGGCACAGGCATAGAGCCAAAGTTTCTTGCTTCGGTTATTGGCCAGAAAAGCTATGCTCGTGACTTACCTAAACATACCACCTTGCAATGGTCGGATTTATCATGACTCGGCGCGTGTTTTATTTAACGGGCACGCGTGCTGATTTTGGCCTGATGGCTCACGCTTTATGCACTATGCACGCTCAACCTGCATTGAGCGTGGGTGTGGTCGTCACCGGCATGCATTTGTCGGCGCGTTATGGCTTAACGGTTGACGATATTGAAGCAACGGGGTTGCCGATCATTGCCCGAATTCCAGTGGATGTTGATACGACAACCGGGTTGGCGATGGCAACAGCGGTTGGCGAGATCACGTCGAAATTATCGGCGGTATTGGCCGAGCATCGCCCGGATGTTTTGGTGTTATTGGGTGATCGAGGCGAAATGATGGCGGGGGCTATTGCTGCGCTGTATCAGAATATTCCTATTGTTCATATTCATGGCGGTGAGTTGTCGGGCACTGTTGACGAGCCTATACGTCATGCGATTTCCAAGCTGTCGCACTATCATTTTACAGCGACAGCAGGCGCTCGTGAACGCTTGGTAAAAATGGGTGAAGATGCAACGCGCATTTTTGTCACCGGTGCGCCAGGGCTTGATGGACTCACGGCTTTGCCGCATCTGCAGCGGGCCGAGTGGTGCCGACAATACGGTTTTAGTGCGCACAAACAACAAGCCTTATTCCTGTTTCATCCGGTGGTTCAAAATCAAGCGGAAGCGGCAGAACAAGCACGAGCCGCTTTGGACGGTGTATTGGCATTGGATCTAGAGGTGTTGGCATTAATGCCTAATGCCGACGCGGGTGGCAGCGCCATTCGTGACTACTTGTCGAGTGTTGCTGCGACAGGGCGCATTAAACTGCTTAATCATCTCTCCCGAGTCGACTATCTTCAGGCGTTATCCCATGCCGCCGTGTTAGTGGGTAACTCCTCTAGTGGCATCATTGAGGCCGCCAGTTTTCAATTACCTGTGGTTAATATTGGTAATCGGCAAAATCAACGCGAACAAAGTGGCAATGCCATTAATGTTGAGGCGGTAACGGCGGATGTGACCAATGCTATTGTGGCGGCACTGTCATTGACACGTGGCCATTGGCTTAATGTTTATGGTGATGGCCAAGCCGCAGTGCGCATCACCAAACTGTTGACCGAATTATCTTTAGCTCCTTCTATTTTGGAAAAGACAAATGCCTATTGATGCGCCTTTAGTGTGTAGCTTGATAGGTGCTGGCGGACATGCAGGGGTTGTTGCGGACGCTCTGTGGCAAAATAATCCACTGACTCAGCTTACTGTCCATGATGATAACTCAGCACTTATTGGGCGAACGTTCCTTGGTTTATCGCCAATCACATCGCCTGTTAATCCTAATGACTTGCATGAGTCATGTCATATTGCGATTGGTAGTAATCGTATTCGCAAAATATGGAGTGAGCGGCTGTTAGATAGCAACCATAAGTTATTAACCGTTAAACATCCCAAAGCGGCTATTTCGCCGATGGCGGTTATTGATGACGGCTGTTTTATTGCGGCGTTATCGGTGGTCAGCGTTAATGCGCGCTTGGGCAAAAGCGTCATTGTTAATCATTGTGCGGTTGTCGATCACGATTGTCAGATTGGCGACTATGCTCATATAGCACCGCATGCCACTTTGGGCGGAGGTGTGCACATTGGCCAGAATACCTTGGTTGGCGCTGGCGCAGTGGTATTGCCGCAGTGTCATGTAGGGCGTGATGTGGTGATTGGCGCAGGGGCGGTAGTGATTGGTAATGTACCTGATGGTGTTGTCGCTAAAGGCGTACCAGCGCGGTGGGATCTCAGCTAATGAAAAGTAAATTACAAACCTTAATGATTACAGCGGATCAAAGTGTTGCCTCGGCCATGCGGCAGATGGATAAAACCGCTGACCGGATTTTATTATTGGTTGATCAACAGCAGACACTGATACGCACCATTACCGATGGCGATTTAAGACGTTATTTATTGGACGGTAAAAAGCTAGATGACGATCTACAAGCATTACCGAGTATTGAGTCCAAGGTAATTAGCGCCCAGCACACCCCGCAACAAGCATTAACGTTAATGAATCAGCATGATATTGATCATTTACCGATTCTTGATGCGTCTCGTCGGGTGATTGGTTTATTGGACCGTCGCGATATGCATGCGCCGATTCTATTATCGTCGCCACACATGAGTGATTTCGAGCGTGAGTATGTCGAGCAGGCGTTTGTCTCCAACTGGATTGCCCCTTTAGGCCCCAATCTGGATGCGTTTGAGCAGGAGATGGCCGAGTATGTTGATATTAAACATGCGGCAGCGTTAAGCTCAGGGACTGCTGCTTTGCATTTGGCGATGCATATTCTAGATGTACAGGTCGATGATGTCGTTTTTTGTTCAACATTGACCTTTGTTGCAAGTGCCAACCCCATTTTATATCGTGGTGCTAAACCAGTTTTTATAGATTCAGAGCCAGCGACCTGGAATATGTCGCCTCAGGCACTGCTGAAAGCTTTTCAGGATGCTGAAGCGAAAGGCAAGCTACCAAAGGCGGTGATGGTGGTAAGTCTATATGGCCAAAGTGCCGATATGGACCCGATTATTGAGATTTGCCAGCACTATCAAGTCCCGATTATTGAAGATGCCGCCGAGTCTCTTGGGGCAACATACAAAGGCAAAGCCAGTGGTACTTTAGGCGTTATGGGTGTGTACTCCTTTAACGGCAACAAAATTATTACCACCTCTGGCGGCGGCATGCTGGTGTCTAATAATGAAGAATATATTCAAAAAGCGCGCTATTTGGCGACACAGGGCAGAGATCCTGCCCCTCATTATCAGCACTCCGAAATGGCGTATAACTATCGGATGAGTAATGTCTTAGCGGGGATTGGCCGTGGTCAGCTCAAAGTGCTTGATGATCGGGTCAAAGCACGGCAAGACATTTATTCGCGTTATGTCGATGGTCTGGCAGGTTTGCCGATTAACATGATGCCTGAGCCGAGTTTTGGTCGTTGTACGCATTGGCTGAGTGCGTTAACTATTGATGCGACCAAGACCAATAAAAAACCCGCCGATTTACTGACGGCCTTGAGTAGCGTACTGATCGAAGGGCGGCCCATCTGGAAACCCATGCATCAACAACCGCTGTTTGCGAGCAGTGCTTATTATCGCCATGATGATAGAAGTATTTCTGATGAAGTATTTGACTGGGGTATTTGTTTGCCATCAGGGTCTAATTTGACCGAGCAGCAGCAAGAGCGAGTTATTGAGGCGCTCAAGA
>CANBZV010000252.1 GCA_947373945.1 Moraxellaceae bacterium | reverse complement strand
GCACGGACATTGCGCTGCTCTTGTATTTCTTCACCCACTTTTAACAATTCGCGCAGCAGGGCAAAGCTCATGGCATTACGTTTATCGGGGCGGTTGAGGCGAACTTCGACGATATTATTAGGATGATTGATAATTTGGATGAGGTTGGGCATGGGTAACTTCCTGAATGTGCTTACAGCATAGTAGCAATCTGATCATTAAAGACAAAGCTGCATTGTTAAATTTAGCGGAAGGACTTTTTTAGATGGAGCGTTTATGAAGTGGATCGTGATGGGAGTGGTAACAGTTGTTGTACTGATTGTATTGATTGCCAACATGAAAAACTTGCCAAAAGATCTTTATCATGTTGCAAAGGGAGTCGTGCCTATATACGCCTCGGAAAATGAGGTGATGGCTCTTTCTGCTCAAATCAAATTAAAACTGAATCCATCTCAGCAAGTTGCGGTTATAGAATGCATTGATGTTAAGCATTATCAAATTTATAAAGTTGCTATGCCTGATGGTACTCAAGGCTTTGTTATTGATGGCAGCTATGCTTTGCAGCGTTATAAGCGGCCAGCAGTTTGCTAAGTCAATTCTATGTGGCGCGACTAAGTGTTTATATGGCGCGATATGATGTATTGCGCCATATAAAACTAAGAGTCACCAGTAGGTAAGCGGGGGTTATATCGTGCTTGCGCAGCGAAGGGGATTGTTTACTCGATCATGTATGCATTGAGCAATTACAAGCATCGTATCATCAGATGCATGCATAATTCGCAACTTTTCACCTAGTGTATCAAGCCCATATTGCAGCGCAAGTATGCCAAAAAGCTCATCTGCGTATGAGTGCGAAATGGAGTCAATACTAGTCAGGTCTAGCTCAACTAGTTCACTAGTCGAAAGCGCTATTGTTAAGCCCTTGCGGAATTCGGCTGCTTTAGCTCTTGAGGCTAGCGATGAGCCTTGAATGATGATTTTGATAGTGCTCATATTTTACTCTCCCCTCAGTAACTTCATAATTGACGAAATTTCGCTCGGAATTTCAGGGGTTGTAGTTCCATTACACAATTCCGAGACTCTCAATCTACACGATATTGCCACTCCTTTCCAAGAGGACGGTAACAATTCGTAGAAATTCTTGTTGTTTCGTACATGAAGAATAGTATCGCCAGATGCTACGTCAAGCTCGCCATGGTATGTATTCACTAAATCTATTAACTTAGCGAGACCTAGCCCTTGGTGATGGCTGCCTGTGTTTGTTGCGACTGTAATAGTTGCAGGGTACGGTGAGCCAATGCAGCCTTCTGGAATGGATTGAGTCCATGAGTCTGTCTTAGGTGGTTTGGTTGTATTACCTTTTCTAATGCACCAATCTATAGCTTCTTGGTGGGTGTTAATAGAGGATATTTTGGCTCTTTTAGTTTCCTCTAAGAATCCGAGTCCATTATCAGCTAACGCAAATTCTATTAGGTAGTCTTCTTGAGTATGAGGCACTTTAGAGCGCTGAGCCATTGAGAAGCCTGACTCTAGCCCATGAGACCAAACATTATCATGTAGCTCTCCTATTACATGCTTTAGCTCTTTAATACTTTTATTATGACTGTCTTTGGTTAAGCTTGTAATACAAGAGTTGATTGTAGATGTGGCTGTATCCACAGCGTCTGCACTCTGGATGTGCACCATTGGCGAGTAATTCACGCCACACTTAACTCTATGATTTTGATATTGATCATTATGGAAAAGACATGCACCTAAACCAATTGCATCGAAATAGCCTTTATGTTTTAACGGAAGAAGTAAGTTGGACTCACTGATCTTATTTGCATATAAATAAGCTGTTATGACAGCAATTGCACTAGGGTAAAAATATGCATCAGGAATAGTTACTTTGCCTGTGGTTTTGTCATGAAAACTATTGATTAAGCTTATGATCTTCTTAAGGTCATAGTGCATATTTTGTCTCAAGCGTAACTGGTGTTATTTCTGCCTAAGACAGATTATTGTCTTAGGCAGGATAATTGAAAAGCGGACGAATCAACCACCAATCTTCTTAAACTTCGCGCGTTTTGGCCCCGCATTGCTGCCGAGTTTTTTGCGACGCCATACTTCAAAGTCGCTGTAGTTACCTTCGTACCATTCCACTTCATCACCTTCAAATGCCAAGATGTGGGTGGCTATACGGTCAAGGAACCAGCGATCATGGGATACCACCATGACACAGCCGGGGAAGGTCAGTACGGCATCTTCCAATGCCCGCAAGGTTTCAATATCCAAATCGTTGGATGGTTCATCGAGGAGAATGACGTTAGCGCCGAGTTGCAGAATTTTCGCTAGCTGCAAACGGTTACGCTCACCACCCGATAATTCACCGACACGTTTTTGCTGGTCTGAACCCTTGAAGTTAAAACGACCAATATAAGCGCGTGATGGCATTTCGAAGTCGCCAACCTTAATAATATCAAGGCCGCCAGAAACTTCTTCCCAGACGGTTTTGTTATTGTCGAGGTTGTCGCGGATTTGGCCGATATAAGCAATACGTACTGTGTCACCGACAATGACTTCACCTGTTGTCGGCTTTTCTTTGCCAGTAATCATGTTAAAAAGTGTGGTTTTACCCGCACCGTTCGGGCCAACGATACCGACAATCGCGCCTTTGGGCACGGTGAAACTCAAGTTTTCATAGAGCAAACGGTCATCGTAGGCTTTGCTGATATTACGCACATCAACGACCAAATCGCCTAAACGCGGCCCCGGTGGAATGTACAATTCTTGCGTCTCATTACGCTTCTGGAATTCTTTGCTCGACAGTTCTTCGTAAGCATTCAAACGGGCTTTGCTTTTCGCTTGGCGCGCTTTAGGGTTCTGTTGAACCCATTCGGTTTCACGCTTCAACGCTTTGTAATGCGCTTCTTCTTGGCGTTCTTCACTTTCTAAACGCGCTTCTTTTTGCTCTAACCAAGACGAGTAGTTACCTTGATAAGGAATACCGTAACCACGGTCAAGTTCCAAAATCCACTCAGCAACGTTATCGAGGAAATAGCGATCGTGGGTAATCGCCACAATCGTGCCCGCGAAGTCTTTCAGGAAACGTTCTAACCAAGAAACGGACTCAGCGTCCAAATGGTTGGTCGGTTCGTCGAGCAGCAACATATCTGGCTTGGATAACAACAAACGGCACAAGGCAACACGGCGGCGCTCACCACCCGATAGCGTCGTGACATCGGCATCCCAAGCAGGAAGGCGCAAGGCGTCAGCGGCTTGTTCCAGTTGATTGTCGAGGTTGTGGCCATCCCACGCCTGAATAATGCCTTCCAGCTTTTCTTGCTCAACGGCAAGCTTGTCAAAGTCGGCATCTTCGAGTGCGTATTC
>CANBZV010000251.1 GCA_947373945.1 Moraxellaceae bacterium | reverse complement strand
GTGTTGTAGGCTGGCGCAACGCAACCATTGCGCATGA
Source organism: Moraxellaceae bacterium (assembly GCA_947373945.1). Taxonomy (GTDB): domain Bacteria; phylum Pseudomonadota; class Gammaproteobacteria; order Pseudomonadales; family Moraxellaceae; genus Agitococcus. The sequence continues at coordinate 3,321 of CANBZV010000251.1, read as the reverse complement.
ACTCATGGATGATCTCAGCCTCAAGCTCATACTCATACAAACCATGTTGGGCTTTTTGCATGGCCCGAATATGGGCATTCGCACTGATCGTTGCCGCTTTACGCATGATGTTCAATTCATCAGCGCTTTTGTATAAACGCAGCTCGTGCAACAAATGATTCAACATCACAAACTCGGCAGGTGCTTTGACACCATTGCGAGCCTTGGTACGCAAGCTATTGACCCACGTCATCACACGAGTATCAAAATCTGGTTGCGCGCCTAAATTGACGTACAAGCGTTTTTTGCCTTCCATTAAACTGGGAATGATTTCATCTATCTTACTAATAGGATAGGCATCATCAGCACCAAACAACTCAATTGCGCCTTCAACACCCGCTCGATAGCCATCCCAAATCTCACGTTCACGATCTTTTTCGCGACAGAACAGAATAAACTCGCCTTGAGGACGATTAGGGATAATACAAATGACCGCTTCCGGTTCGGCAAAACCCGACAAATAATAAAAATCACTGTCTTGGCGATAACGAAAATCGGCATCACGATTACGAATGTATTGTGGCGCCGCAGGCAAAATGGCGATCGAATCCGAACCCATCCATTGCATGAGAGCCATGCGTCGCTGGGCAAATTGTTGTTTGGGTAACAGTGATTGCATAGTGTTGTTGTACTCATTAAGAGTTGACGCGTAAGTTTCTACGTCAGTTTTATTCACAGCCGTTCAATAAATTCTAAACTGTCATTCCCAGCTTGACTGGGAGTCCATCGGCATTTATCACAACAGTGATTGGCGACTTTGGATTCCCGTTTTCACCGCAATGACGGCACAAAAATCAAATATCTATCAGTGCAATTGTTCGTGTTGCTCACGATGTTCTTCTGTGGGTGACATTTCTTCAAATAAATGAATCACCGCCAAACGAACAAACTCGTATAACTCCATGTAGGCTGCTTCATCTTCGTCACTGCCGTCGTCCATCTCACCGCCCACATGAGCAATATTAACGATGTCTTGCAACGTCTCCTGTACATCGGCAGACTGCAAGCGCGCATCATCACCGCGTACGGCTAAACCGAAGCCTGCCAGCACTCCTTGACACCAATCTGCTAACGCTATCACACGTTCAACCAGTTTTTCATCGTCAGATGGTAATAAAGGGCTAAAAATCAACTCAGAAGCCCCTAAAGCCTCTAGCGTTGCCAACTGCATCTGCCATAAACTAGCAATGAGGGCATTATCAAAGGCTTGGTCAGTTTCTGTATGAGCTTCCACGACCTTAATAAGTTGTTGCCGATTCAGGCGCACACCACCTGCTAGTAAACCCGTGACAAAGCCGTGCATTTCGCTGGCGGTAGAAGTCAATTGCAAATCTTGTAACAATTGTTTGAGGTCTTGCAAGCTGGGAACGTTAGCAACGGGGTGCATAATAAAAATCTCTGATTGACCTTAGTTAATATTCAAATCTATATTAGCTGCCAAAATCTTGTAGTGCGACCAAAAAAATGCTGGAACAAGACATCCGAGCCTTAAATGCGCGTATTGATAGCCTCATTAACAAGGCCCAAGCACTTAGTGCCGAAAATCATAGCCTCAAAAATGCTACTGGCGACATACAAAGCGCTCGTGCCAAAATTGAGGCCCTAACTCTCGAAAATAACAGCCTGCGCGCTAAAGAAGCTGCGCTCCTCGCTGAACGGGACGATTTATCGCGTAAAAACGATCTCGCTCGTGCACGAGTAGAAGCGATTATTCTACGCCTAAAAGCGTTAGAGACACCTGAATCTTAAGAGAAAAAGATTATGTCGGTAGAAACCGTAGAAGTCGTTATTTTTGATAAAGCGTACCGTATTCATTCGCCTGTTAATGAACAAGATACGCTTAAACAAGCTGCCCGTTATTTGGATGAGCGCATGAAAGAAATTCGTGCTGCTAGTAAAAGTCTGGAAAGCGAACGTGTTGCCGTGTTGGCCGCGTTAAATATTTGCCATGACTTATTTCAAAAAAATCAGCAAGCCGATGATAGTAAGAAAATTACTCAGGCTCTGCAAATTTTAACGGGTAAAATTGATAAAGCGCTGGCTCAATAATCCTCAACTGATAGCCCGTATCACTCTACGGGCCAGTTCTCTCTGTTTTGTTTCATATTTTTTTGCATTTACTCTTCCGTAGTTCGACAAACAATCAAATAAATGGCGTTTTGTAGCCGCGCTCAATATAACGATTGCATCTTAAATTGACTGAGATATACTGAAGCCATCTCTAGGATGTGCGCCAATCTGTCGCGTCCCCTGAGCCGATAATCTTTTTTTCGGAAATAATGTTTTGTAATGGTGTGCAGGTCTGCCTGGTCGAAAGACCTTGTACAGAAAGCCTAAGATTACATGCTTGTTTCCTCCTTGGACCTCTGGGTTCAAGGGTCTAGATGGATAGCGGCATTCTGGAGTACTTATTCTCTCTGCTCTTGTTATTCTTCATGTTAGTTAGTCATTCTCTTGACCGCCAACAGCTCCGCCAAACATTACGCTCACGCCGCCGTTCACTCACTCGCTATCAACAACATCATGCAGCCAAACAAATAGCAATGCGCTTAATTAACAGTCCATTGTTCGCAAAATGTCAAAAAATTGGTTTTTATCTCGCTATGGATGGGGAAATCAGCCCTCACCTGTTACTACGTTTAGCGCTTGCTCGTGGCAAGTCCTGTTATTTACCGGTGCTTAGGCGCTTTCCCAAATCAGAACTAGGCTTTGTCAAAGTGACAGCAAACAGCCGTTTATACCGCCACCCATTTGGCATGAAAGAACCACAACAGCGCCCTCGCCTATTTATCGACCAGCTTGATTTAGTGTGTATGCCGTTGGTGGGTTTTGACAAGCAAGGCAATCGCTTGGGGATGGGGGGTGGTTTTTATGATCGTAGTCTAGCCAAAAGCCGTAACAGGCAATTATTTAAGCTCGGTTTAGCGCATGACTGTCAACAAGTTGACTCTTTGATAACTCAGTCGTGGGATATTCCCCTGCATGGCATTATCACAGCCACACAACATATAAATGTTTAGGACGGCTGAAGCCGGCGTAACTGACGAGTCACTTCTTTTAGCTCTTTGTCGGCAATAGTGTCGGCAAAATCCAGCACCGCTTGGGCATATTCTTTATTTTGGCGAAACCAGACCAAATCAATACCTCTACCACTGGCACGACGTAACGCAACATAAAAACGCGTCTGCAAAATCATGAGAAACTCGTCATCACTCCTTGATGCAATAGATCCTGTTAAACTTGGAGATATAGACATATGCCCCTCCTCATTGCACGCTTAGT
>CANBZV010000250.1 GCA_947373945.1 Moraxellaceae bacterium | reverse complement strand
TCAATGTGCCAGCCACTAGGCTGGTGGTCCAAGCTCAGTTGGTGCGGCTGAATACGAATTTCCTGCAGACAAACGACATCTGCGCCACTTTGCTCTAACCAGTCAAAAAAGCCTTTACTAGTCGCCGAACGAATGCCATTAACATTCACAGAAATCACACGCATGACACTATTGTCTCCGCTAAAACGAGGGATGATTTACCTGATATTCGCTTATTTATGGGCATGAGGGCTATTTTTCAGCGCTTTTATGCTCACAAAAATGTGCTTACTGCGATGCAGTGCGTAAGTCCTGAGTTATGATAACCATATCTTGGATTCAGACAGAAGTTTTTATCATGCAAGACTATCAACGTGCATTTATTCAATTGGCCATTAATCGCGATGTCTTACGTTTTGGTTCGTTCACGCTCAAGTCGAATCGTGTTAGCCCCTTCTTTTTTAATGCGGGCTTATTTCAGGATGGTTTGTCATTGTCGGCATTAGGCCGATTCTATGCTCAAGCGATCGTGAATTCCGGTGTGGAATACGATGTGATTTTTGGTCCTGCGTATAAAGGTATTCCGATTGCAACGGCAACTGCAATGCAGCTTTATGATCAGCATAAAGTGAACACACCATGGTGCTTTAATCGTAAGGAGGCCAAAGGCCACGGCGAAGGCGGTGATCTTGTGGGTGCAAGTTTACATGGCAAACGCGTGTTGATTATTGATGATGTGATTACGGCGGGCACCGCTATTCGTGAAACGATGGAAATGCTTGAAGCCAAGCGCGCTGTGCCCGCTGGTATTATCGTCGCTTTGGATCGCCAAGAACGTGGCGAGTCTGATTTGTCAGCGATGCAAGAGCTCAGACAAAAATATCGTATTCCGGTGATGTCAATTGTCTCCCTAGATCATGTGATCGAATTCTTACGTGCCAAAGGCGGTAATGACGAATTGGTGCACGCTGTTGGCACCTACCGAGCCAAATACGGTGCGCGTGATCTCGGTGAGTGGACGGGGGAGGGGCTATGATGCCCATTAAGTTATTGGTGGTGATGGATGATGTTCGCCAGATCAATATCAAAAAAGATACGTCTATTGCCATGTTATGGGCGGCAGCGAAACACGGTTATCAATTGTACTATGCTGAACAGGATGACTTGTATATCCGTGATGGCCGTGCCTATGGTCAGTTAAGATCCTTGCAAGTCTTTGAAGATTATCAAAAATGGCATCAACTAGGTGAGAGCGTAGATACGCCTTTGGCCGACATGAATGTCATTTTAATGCGTAAAGATCCGCCGTTTGATATGCGTTTCATTTATAGCACCTATATTTTAGAACGTGCTGAAAGTGAAGGCGTGTTAGTGGTGAATAAGCCGCAGTCGCTACGCGATTGTAATGAAAAACTGTTCGCGACATTGTTCCCTCATTGTATGGTGCCGACCTTGGTCAGCAGCAACATGTTGAAGGTGAGAGCTTTTATTGCCGAACAAGGTGATGTCATTGTTAAACCATTAGACGGCATGGGCGGAACAGGAATCTTTCGCTTACAACACGGTGGTTTAAATATTGGCGCCACGTTGGAAACACTGAGCGAAAATGGCACGTTGCCGATTATGGCGCAACGGTATATTCCTGACATTGTTAACGGCGATAAGCGTATCTTGTTGCTTGATGGCGAGCCGGTACCATTCTGTTTGGCGCGTGTGCCGCTGGCAGGTGAAACACGGGGTAATTTGGCGGCGGGTGGTACTGGTGAGCCTCGCTTATTGACGCCTAGAGATTATTGGCTGGCCGCGCAAGTTGGTCCGGAACTCAAAAAACGTGGTTTGTTGTTTGTCGGTTTGGATGTGATTGGTGATTATATTACCGAGATTAATGTCACTAGCCCGACTTGTGTTCGCGAAATCGATCGTCGTTATAATTTTGGCATCGCGGATAGATTGATGATGGTGATTGAGAAAAAATTACGCCATTGATGTCTTGAGTCTCCACAGAGAAATCGTGGCGGTTGTAGTGAGTAAAATCCATTGCTAGCGCGTTTGTGCCATCTTTGCGCTATTCACATTGTGATATATCAATGCACAATGAATGGCGCAGATACCAGTTTATTTGGTCGTAAAAATGGGGAACAACCATGAAAAAGATGACATTGCTACTCGTTGTTGTCAGTGCAGTCACAGCCAATTTAAGTTTTGCTGCTGATCGTACGGGGGAAGCGATATTCAAAGCAGTCTGCACGACATGCCATACGGCGGGATTAATGAATGCTCCCAAGTTTGGCGATAAAGCGGCCTGGAAACCAAGGATTGCGCAGGGTATCCCAACTTTATATGACCACGCTTTGAAAGGGATCCGGATGATGCCGCCCAAAGGAACGTGTACGGCCTGTACCGATAAAGAAATTAAAAACGGTGTTGATTATATGGTAAGTAAAGCCAAGTAGTTTTTTGCCTGCTTAGAAAAAACAGAGCCAGTACGACCTGAAAAATCTGGCTCGTCATTCCTGCGAATGCGGGAGTCCATTATCCTTCTGGCACAACCAAACCGCTCGTGGCGCTGGATTCCCAGTCAAGCTGGGGATGACAACAATGGATTTAAGTGCATCATAGCCAAGACAACTTGTCGACGGTTCCTCTCAAAATATCTTTAATTCTGCTAACTGTGTTTGGTCGCCATTTGTCGGATGATTTTTGATTGCCGTGGTTTTATTTTTGACACAATGTCAAATTTGATATAATGTCAAAAATAATAAGAGGTAGTCACCATGAATGATACTTTGCCCTCAAAAAAGCGCGACCGCACACGCAATCGTTTGTTAATTGCCACTCAAGAACTCTTGCTCGAACGCAATGCGGGGTCGTTGTCTATACGCGATGTCACTACGCGTGCGGATGTGGTCCAAGGGACTTTTTATAACTATTTCGACTCTATTGAGGCATTAATCGACAGCATTGGTTTGTTGTTTTATGCCGTACATGCGCAATTCATCCAGCGTTTGATTGCAGATACGACGGATTCGGCGGAGATTTTTGCCCTCACCACACGTCAAACCATGCGTTTTATTGCGCAGTCTCCTGCCTATGGTCGTTTTCTTTTTGATGCGGGCTTGCCTATTGACAAGTTTTTGGTAGGCCTACGCTACAGCTTGCGTCTTGACATTGACCAAGGGCAGCGACAAGGACGTTTTCAGGTGCAAGATCTGGAGCTGACGGTCAGTATGGTGACAGGTAGCTTGTTGGGTTTAGCGCTCGATATTCATCGCCATTTATTACCGATGTCGGCGATAGAAACAGCCACTTGCCGTTTGCTGGAAATGCTTGGTGTTTCAACTGATGAAGCTTTACGGATTGCGAATATGCAGGTTGAGTTTATTGCTCCTCC
>CANBZV010000249.1 GCA_947373945.1 Moraxellaceae bacterium | reverse complement strand
AATGGGATGGCCACCGCGAAGGTCGTGCCATGACCGACTTGGCTTTCGACGGTCATTTTGCCATGCATTAAATCCACTAAGCGCTTACTAATACTTAAGCCTAAACCCGTGCCACCGAACTGGCGTGTCGTTGACACATCCGCTTGACTAAACGCTTGAAACAAGCGCGCTAGTTGCTCTTCGGTCATGCCAATACCGCTATCTGAGACCTCGAAATGTAGATATGACTGTAGGCCAATGGTGACGGTATGGACACGCAAACTAACACGACCACGATGGGTAAATTTAAAGGCATTACTCAACAAATTAAGTAGCACTTGCCGTAAACGCGTGGGATCGGACTGAATAAAAACCGGCGTTTTCGGTTCGATAAACGCCAGAAACTCAACGCGCTTTTGCTCGGCGGTCAGTGAAAAAATAGAGGCGCATTCGAGCAATAACTGATCGAGATCCATATCGATATGTTCAATATCCATTTTGCCCGCTTCAATCTTGGAGTAGTCCAAAATATCGTTAATGATATTGAGTAAGGCACTGCCGGAACTATGAATCACTTGCACGAACTGTTGTTGCTGTGGGCTTAATTCAGTGCCTTGTAGTAGCTCGGTCATGCCCAAGACACCATTCATCGGTGTGCGAATTTCATGGCTCATGGTCGCCAAAAACATGCTTTTGGCACGACTTTCGGTTTGCGCTTGGTCGATGGCTTGTTTGGCGCGAATTTCTTCGTCACGCGCTTTAAGTTTGGTTTGTAAATGCTGCTCACGTTCGGCATTGGCGCGGCGCTCTTCGGCCAGCAATTGCGCTTGTGCTTCTTGCTCCTGACGTTGACTGATGTTGATGCGATCGGCCAATGCAAAGGACAACAGCAACACTTCGCACAACTCACCGACTTGCAACGCGATATTGGTCAACGTCGATTTAGGAATGAGATTCAGTTGACTGGAATCATAAACAATCACCATCAGTGCTAAAAACACCCATGCACAAACAAAAAAACGCGCAGCCCGATTGCCTGCGCGCCAATTGAGAATACCAGTGCTAATCAGCAGTAAGGACACCCCCAACGATAAAACAATGGTCAAAATTATCATGTAGCGATAGGGAAAATAAAATGCCGCAGCAACGATAGCCACCATCACCATCATATAGCTTATAAGCGCTTTATTAAGGCGCGGATTATAAACCTCAGTATGCAAAAAATTCTTACTAAACAACATACTAAGGAATAATGCCGTACCTAACTCAATGACAATGGCGCGATTATTCCACCAGATTTGTTGTGGCCATAAATATTGAAAGGTAAAACCATCAACGGTGGTCAGCAACAAGGTATAGACGATGACAAAAGCGACATAAAACAAATAACTTTTTTCGCGTACCGACAACCAAATAAAAAAGTTGTACGCCGCCATTATCAATAACGCGCCGTATAACAGACCGAGGAGCAATTGACGGTTATGGTCATATTCCTGAAAGGCGTGAAAGTCCCACAGTGTTAATGGCACCTGTAAACCACTGGTGCTGGCAACACGTACATACAAACTATAATGTCGTTGCGGTTGGAACTCTAAAGGAATGAGGAATAGACGATGCTGAATAACACGTTGCGAAAATGGCGCATTGTCACCAACGCGAAACTGTTGTTCAACTTGCTGATTAGCCACTAAAAATAGCTGAACATCATCCAATAAGGGATAGGCAATTTCGAGAATTTTTGACAACGTTTGCACGCTATCGTTATCAATATCGGCTTTTAGCCAAAAGGCACTATTGGAATAACCAAAATACGGTTTTTCATGCACCTGCGGCAGCCAGTTGCTCGTTTGCCGCATCACTTGGGTAATGGTGGCCGCTTGGCTTTTATCTTCCCAATAGTGCAAACTTTTAGCGAGCACGACTTTATCTTTGCTCAGGTCAATCGCCAGCGCAGCGTTGGCAAATACTGTAAAGGGGAGCAACAATAAGAACAACAACCACCATCTTGTAGAGTTATCAGCGGCCATGTTTGATGCGCTTCTTGGCGTTATTTCGTTCAAGATTAGCTGAGTTTTACGCCGCTGTCTTGGCTGTACAGGAAGCCAATACAAATAAAAAAGCGCAGCAAGTGCGCTTTTTTCGTCTACACATCGCGTTATGCGGGTAGCAATTCAGTCTCCAGCATCGGCTCATAGACTTGATTGTAGGCTTTCAAGTCCAAACGACGGGTTTCCAGCCAGTATTGCCACGTAAAACCCGGCCAGGCAGCGCCATTATGACCGTCAGCGCTCAAATACCAGCTTTGGCAGCCCGACGCCCAAACCGAGCTTTGCAGACGCTTTTGCACGGCTTTGGTATAGTCAGCTTGGACATTTTTACGCACATCAATATAAGTTAAGCCTTTGCTCTGTATCGCTTGCAGACATTGCACAATATAACGGGCTTGCGCTTCAATCATAAACACCATCGAGTTATGACCTAAACCGGTATTCGGCCCCATCATCAAGAACATATTCGGGAAGTTATTGACGGTAATTCCTAAATAATGCTCACGTTGCTCGGCCATAGACGTATTCAAATCACTGCCTTTTAAGCCTTTGATACTGAGGCGCGACAAGTAATTGGTGACCATAAAACCGGTCGCCAGCACAATGGCATCAACCTCATGTTCGACGCCATCACGGGTTTTAATACCTTTGGCAGTGACACAATCAATGCCGTCGGTAATCACTTCGGCATTAGGTTGCGTTAGTGCTTGGTAATAATTATTCGACATCAGAATGCGCTTGCAGCCAATGGTAAAGTTGGGCGTAAGCTTCTGGCGCAAGGCTGCATCTTTAACGACATGATGTAAATAGAAACGTCCTAAAAACTCCAGACCTTTCATTAACCGTGGATCAACGACAAAACCCGTTGCTACTGCTTCTTGACGCCAATAAATGATGGCTCGATGCAACCAGCGCGTCGCTGGAATGGCAGCAAACAATTTCTTTTCAATAGTCGCCATATTGCGGTCGGGCTTCGGCAATACCCACGGTGCGGTGCGTTGGAAAAGCTTGAGTTTACCCACTGTCTTCGCCAACTCGGGCACTAACTGAATCGCTGACGCCCCTGTGCCTATCACCGCGACTTTTTTACCTGCCAACGCGACATCATGCTGCCAGCGTGCCGAATGAAACATAGCGCCCTGAAAGTCTTTTAAGCCAGCAATATCGGGGTCCGCGGGCGTCGATAACGCACCATTACCAAGAATAAATGCCCGAGCACTGAGCTTTTTGGCTTTACCATTTTCTTTGGCATTTACCGTCCACACGCCACAACTACCGTCAAAACTGGCACCAGTGACTTCACAGCCAAAGCGGATATGTTGGCGTAGGCCATATTTATCAAT
>CANBZV010000248.1 GCA_947373945.1 Moraxellaceae bacterium | reverse complement strand
GCCCCAAGCCAAGGTTGTGGCGATGACTCCTAACCAGCCCCATCGCAATTTCAGTGTGTGCCCCATTACCTCGCCTATATCCAACGTTGTATTACGATCAGTGTAGGCAGGAAACGGGCAATTAGCGATTTTGTTTCCAAGGGTTGCGAGCTGGTTCCGCAACCCTGAACGCTGGCAAAGACAATATGCAGCTTATTTCATCAATCGTGTGCCCATTGACACTAATTGTTGATAACCCGTTGGCAACAACCGTTGCATAACATCAATGGCGTAAGCATCAGTGCCAATCAATACCCGACGGGAGTCTTTTTGTACCGCTTTCAAAATCACTTTTGCGGCGTCTTCAGGTGGTGTACGCAATAGCTTGTCGAAGTTCTTGCTGCCAGTTAATGGGTCTAAACCTACCGACTTGACGCTATCATTCATTTTCGCAGCTTTAGCGATATTGGTTTTAATCCCACCAGGATGTACGCAAGTAACACTGACTGGGGCTTTTTCTAAATCCAACTCCTGGCGCAACGCTTCGGTAAAGCCACGCACCGCAAATTTACTGGCGTTGTATGCGCTTTGTGTGGGTTGTGAGCAAATACCAAAGACGCTGGAAACATTGATGATATGACCTTCACCCGACGCTTTCAGGTAGGGCAGGAAGGCTTTAGTGCCGTAAACCACGCCCCAGAAGTTGATGTTCATCACCCACGCCAATTCTTCGTAGCTCATGCCTTCAACTGTGCTACCTAACGCGACACCAGCATTATTGAAGATTAAATTGACTTTGCCGTGATCGCTAACCACTTTATCTGCCCATGCGTGGACACCATCTTTATCGGCCACATCTAGCTTCTGGCTGGTGACTTTGACACCTAAACCGCTGACAAGACTGACGGTTTCGGCCAAGCCGAGTTCGTTAACATCGCTAAGAGCCAAGCTACAGCCTTGCTGCGCCAGATTCAACGCGAGAGCGCGACCAATACCTGAGCCTGCGCCAGTAATTGCAGCCACTTTATTAGCAAATGATTTCATGAGTTTTTCCTGTAGTCGAATAAGTGTGGTTTAGTTCCCTCCCTTTAATAAAGGGAGGGCTAGGGTGGGATTGTTAATGCTCAACCTGATAGTTTTTGGCATCAAAGTTTGCCGTCTTGCGCCGGAAGTCGAAGGTAAAGCCTGGCCATAACGTCGTGTTTTTACCATCGGCATTGACATACCAGCTCTTGCAGCCACTGCTCCAAATCGAGCCGCCTAATTTATCTTGCAGGTCGGTATTGAAGCTTTGTTGGCTGTCGGCTTTGACATCAACGGCTTTCCACTTGTTTTTCTGCATTTGCTTCAAGCAGTCCATGACATAGGCAATTTGTGACTCTATCATGTAGACCATTGAACTATGGCCTAAGCCGGTGTTTGGCCCCATCAACATAAAGAAATTCGGGAAGCCGTTCACGGCACTGCCTAAATACGCTTGAGCGCCTTGTTGCCATGTGTCGATTAAATCCACTCCGCCTTTGCCAAACACCGCGCCGCGAGGAATAGGGTCTTGCGCTTTAAAGCCAGTGCCAAAAATAATGGCATCGACTTCGCGCTCTTGACCGTCATCGGCGATGATGCTGTGGGCGCGCACTTCTTTAATGCCATTGGTAACAACATCAACATTCGCTTGTGCTAACGACGGTAAATAATCATTAGAAATCAATACGCGCTTGCAGCCAAAAGAATAATCAGGCGTGACTTTTTTGCGTAATACTGGGTCGGGAATAGATTTACGCAAGTAACGGCGCGCCTGTAATTCGGCAATTTTCATCACACGAGGGTTGATGACAAAACCTAAAACGCGACTTTCCAATTGCAGATAAATAGCGTTACGAATGGCTTCCTGCGTTTTCGGCGCATACTTGAACAAGGTGCGTTCGGCGCTGGTAATGGCGCGGTCAGGCTTAGGCATAATCCACGGCGGTGTCCGTTGGTAGAGGTCTAAATGCGCGACTCTAGGCACAATTTGCGGTACAAATTGAATCGCGCTGGCACCGGTGCCAATCACCGCAACACGTTTGCCTTCTAGAGGATAGTCATGTTGCCAGTCTTGGGAATGGAATTTCTCGCCCTGAAAGTTTTCGATACCTTTAACATTCGGATAAGCAGGGGTACTTAAACCGCCCATGCCCGAGACCACCATGCGTGCGGTAATGGTTTTGCCAGCGGCAGTTTCCAAACGCCAGAGTTTGTTTTTTTCATCATAAATGGCTTTTTTAACTTCTTGGCCAAATTGAATATGACTGGTTAACGCATATTTACGAGCACAATGCTGCAAGTATTTTTTGATTTCGGGTTGTGGCGCGTACATCCGTGTCCAGTTCGGATTAGGCTCAAACGAGAAAGAGTACAAGTGCGATTGCACATCACAGGCACAACCGGGGTAATGATTGTCGCGCCATGTGCCACCGACATCGTTGGCTTTTTCGAGGATGGCAAAGGCGTTAATGCCTGCTTTTTTTAGGGCAATACCCATGCCGAGGCCAGAAAAACCGGTGCCGACGACAATAACTTGATAATCAGGGCTAATCGTTGTCATTTATTAAACTACCAACTGGACAATGTGTGTTGTCAACTTTATAATTGACAACGGGTGATGTCAACATCTGAAATCCAAAAAAGTGAGTTATTTTTCAAAATGACTGAAACATTGCATGATGACAAAGATGTCGTAGATAAAAAGCGCCGCAGTTTTCGCGGTGTTAGTGCTGAGCAACGGCAAGCGGAGCGTTACGAAAAGCTAATGGAAGCTGGGCTGCAAAGCTTTGGTACGTATGGCTTTTATAAAGTAACGGTGCGCGAGCTTTGTGCCGAGGCGAAGCTGACCGAGCGTTATTTTTATGAGTCGTTTAAAAACCACGAAGAGTTATTGATTGCCGTTTATCAGCGTTTGATCAAAGAGATGCAAAACACCATTATTGCTGCCGTGCTCGCTGAGCCGAATAAAGAACCCAAGCAATTGATCCGTGTTGGCTTAACGACTTTTTTGCGCTTTATCCGCGAAGATGCCCGTATTGCCCGCATTTTGTTTATTGATATCCCGCATGTGCGTTTTGAGAATTCACGCTTGATTCTGGATACCATGAGTAGCTTTGACACGTTATTGCAGCAGTTTGGTCGGGTGATGTTTCCGCATTATGCCGAGACGGGATTGAATATAGATTTGATTACGGCAGGGTTAAACGGTGCGAATGTTCATATTGTCACGCGCTGGGTGCATAGTGGATTTGCCCAGCCGTTTGATGAGGTGTTGGAAAGTTGTTATGCCTTGTTTGCAGCAATGGCAGATTATTTGGGCAAGAAGCCAGAGGCGTAGGTCATTTTTGATCTAATAAGATGATTTGTTTATAAACCATACGGTTAT
>CANBZV010000247.1 GCA_947373945.1 Moraxellaceae bacterium | reverse complement strand
GGTGGGCCAAAAATCTGAAAGCGCTGCAACAGTGCACGTTCTTCGAACGAGTTTTGCGTAATATCAGCGCGTAATAACACCCAGTCTTTAAGTTGAGTTTGTACTGCAGGGTTAGCAAAAACATCCCGATCAATAATTTTGCAACTGATACACCAGTCAGCATAAAAATCAACCAATACACGTTGATTGTTGCTATAGGCTTTTTGTACAGCGGCATCTAATTCCTTAGCATTATGAATGGTTTGGAATGGGGTGTTGGCGGCAATGGTTTGTTGATTCGCGGCGACTATAGAGCTTTTGCTGAAGTCAGGTGTAATGGGCTTTTTTGCCAAAAAATCTAAAGGTTGTAATGGGTTATGACTGCCTGCGGCGGCACCAACCAACAACGCCGCGCCCCAAATTAATAAAATATACGCCGCACTACGCCAAACCAGTCGCCATTTTCCTTGCCATTGATGTAGCCAAAAACCGCTGCCAACACTTAATGCCGCCCACAATAATAAAATGACGGCATCATTGACGATGCGTGACAGCAAAATCACTGCTACCGCTAATAACAACACGCCAAACATCTGTTTTACGCGATTCAGCCAAACGCCTGCTTTAGGTAAATATCGACCTTCGCTGGCTCCCAGAATCATTAACGGCGTACTGAGTCCTAGCCCCAATGAGAAAAGTGCCGCTGCGCCAAGGAGTGGATTGCCTAATGTCGACACAGAGAGTAAAACACCTGCCAAAGGTGCAGAAACGCAAGGCGAAACAACTAATGCCGAGAAAAAGCCCATTAACCATGTGCCAATAAAACTTCCGGCTTTACCTTTTTGACTGAGCGTATCTAAACGATGTTGCCAGCTATGCGGTAGTTGTAAATGAAAGACATCGAAGCTGGCTAATGCTAACAACACAAATAATGCACTAAAAATGGCAAGTATCACGGGTTGTTGCAGCCAAACGGAAATATTTGCTTGACTACCAAATAAAGAAATTAATGCGCCTAATAAGGCATAACTAGACGCAACTCCAATGCCGTATGCAAACGCGAGAAAAAAACCTTGGCGCGCATTACTGGCATGCTGGCGAGCAACAATACCGGCAACAATAGGTAACATCGGCAGTACACAGGGTGTAAATGCCAAGCCTAAACCTAATGCCCATAACGATAACAGCGCCAATAAAGGCTTGCTGGTTAAATCAAAGCCACTATAAGCAGTTGGAGCATCGGCTGGTGTTGGCGATAGGGTTAGTGGGGCTTGCTCCGTTAAAGAGGGTAGGGTATTGATTGCTGGAGTCGGTGCCGAACTACTTTCATCGTCAACTAAATCATAACTGACGGTTGGAATTAGGGTTGGAATGGGGATGCTAATGTCTTTAGCGTTAGTAGTTGATGTCACCGTCGATAGCGTATGACTGATCGCAGAAGAAACATTTACCGTTTGGCTTTGTGGGGGATAACATAAGCCTGCATCGGCACAACCTTGCCATGTGATTTGTAACTCACCATTGCCTTGCACAGGTAAGGTAATGGTCAAACTACTATGAAACACCTGCACCCGACCAAACTCGGCATCATCTTTCCATTCGGCTTCATCACTATAAAATGCTTGGCCAATGATTACGTTGCCTGATTTTACCTGAAACTTAAAACGGTCTTTATATAAATAGTATTCAGGAGTGATGGTAAAGCGAAGTGTTAACTCCTGATCTTTTTGCTGGGCAAGTAACTGAAAGGCGCTGTCTGCGGGCAAAAACTGATGCGGATTTGCTGTCGTACTACTGACACTAAAGTTGGGTGTGCCAAAGTGTTTTAACTCGTCTGCTTGAACAGTTGCTACTGCGAGCAATAGTAGTAATTGCACCATAAATGTGATTAGCTTCAACACGTTTGCCTCATCAGAACTAGGGAGTAGCCATGAATACTGGCTTGATAAAATACGCGGTTATTGCCTTTGTCGCACTAATACTTGTGTTAACGCTTAATCCTTTTGTCGTTATCGGCGCGGGTGAACGTGGGGTTGTTCTCAATTTTGGCGCAGTACAAACGGATATACTGGGCGAAGGTTTGCATATTCGAATTCCCATTATGCAAAAAGTCGTGATTATGAATGTGCAGGTACAAAAAGGCGAAGGGCAAGGTGATGCCGCCTCAAAAGACCTGCAACAAGTCACCACCAATGTCGCGATTAACTATCATTTAAACCCATTAAAAGTCGCCCATGTCTATCAAACAATTGGTACGTTTGACCAAGTGGGAGAGCGTATTATTTTGCCTGCGGTGTCTGAATCAGTGAAAGCAGCAACTGCCCAATATACGGCGGAAGAGCTGATTTCCAAACGCCAAGAAGTACGGGAAAAAATCCGTCAATTATTATTAGTGCGTTTAGCTGTTTATGGTGTGGTGGTTGATGATTTTTCAATCGTTAATTTCTCTTTTTCGAAAGAGTTCAGTAATGCTATTGAATCTAAAACCACAGCAGAACAATTGAAACTCAAAGCGGAGCGTGACTTGGAGCGGATTCGTATTGAGGCTGATCAAAAAATTACGCAGGCGCAGGCCGAGGCAGAGTCGTTGCGTTTGCAAAAAGAAAATGTCACAGAAAATTTGATCAAGTTACGGCAAATTGAAATGCAACAACGCGCAATTGAAAAGTGGGATGGCAAATTGCCACAAGTGACAGGAGCCGCGACACCGTTCATTGATTTGCGTGGCGCGCCTTAACTTAGGTTGATATTGACAAAGAAAAGGTTCTAGGCTGGTCTGGGTTTAACCCGACCGGCCTGAAAACAGCCTATTTTTCGACACTAGCACAAGCCCACAAAAAAGCTCATCTTTCCACTGTAAAAATACTGACTATTCATCCACAAAAAAATGCCACAAATATCTTGCGCTGGCATACACTTAGCCAGCTTTTCTGTAAGGGCATTTTGCCCCTCAACAGTGCTAGTAGCTGCGGTGCATAAATAGCATGTGCGCCGACTTATTACTGGGGTGACGCAAAGACTATTTTCGGACATATACGGTTATCGCGTATTTACTCACACAGCAATCGCAGTAGCGAGGTTGTGTTCGCAAATGATGCGTGTGCGATACAAAGTCTGGTCCTTCTCTTTTGCGTTTGTTCCTAATCATAATGATGGAGATTAAGGCATGATTTATTCAGGAACTGCCATCAGCGTCCAAGCCCTAGGCGATGGGATTGCTGAATTCAAGTTCGATCTCGCCAACGAATCGGTTAATAAATTTAACCGCGTAACCCTCGAAGATTTAAAAAGCGCGATTGAAGCAGTCAAAGCAGACGGCTCTGTAAAAGGTATGGTTGTCACCAGTGGCAAGTCCGTATTTATTGTTGGTGCTGATATTACTGAATTCGTATCCAGCTTTGCCGAAGGCGAAGCAGCGATTGTTGAATGGGTAAACTCTGCCAGCCAGATTTTCAATGC
>CANBZV010000246.1 GCA_947373945.1 Moraxellaceae bacterium | reverse complement strand
TTGACAGGAACTACCGCGATCAATGGGACGGGCAATGCTCTGGTCAATACCTTAACAGGTAACAGTGCGGCGAATGTGCTCGATGGTGGCTTAGGCGGCGATGTGATGCAGGGTGGTCTAGGTAATGACACCTATGTCATTGATAATGTTGCGGATGTCGTAACAGAAACGTCGACGCTAGCGACGGAGATAGATGTCGTTCAGTCCAGCATTACCTATAGCCTTGGGGCCAATGTCGAGAGTCTGATGCTGACAGGAATCGTTGCAATCAATGGCACGGGCAATGCCTTAGCCAATGTTTTAACAGGTAACAGTGCGGCGAATGTGCTCGATGGTGGTCAAGGCGGTGATGTAATGCAGGGCGGTCTAGGCAATGACACCTATGTCATTGATAGTTTGGCGGATACTGTCACTGAGACGTCAGCAATCGCGACAGAAATAGATGTTGTTCAGTCCAGCATTACCTATAGCCTTGGGGCCAATGTCGAGAGTCTAATGCTGACAGGAACCGTTGCAATCAATGGCACGGGCAATGCCTTAGCCAATGTTTTAACAGGCAATAGTGCGGCAAATGTGCTGGTGGGCGCACAAGGTGCGGATACCCTGATGGGTGGTGCAGGAAATGACACGCTGATTGGCGGACAGGACAACGATACTTATCGTTTTGGTACAGGTGATGGCCAGGATACGATTGATAATACCGATGCCAGCAACGGTAACGATATAGTATTGTTCAGTCAGATGATTGAAGCTAATCAGGTATGGTTACGCCATGTCGACAACAATCTGGAAATTTCACTAATTGGTACGGGTGATAGTATCAGTGTTGTGAGTTGGTATAGCGACACCGCTAAGCGTATTGATGGTTTGCAATTGTCAGATGGTAAAACGCTACTAGCTAGTGAGGTTGAAGGTCTGGTGCAGGCAATGTCAGCGTTTACACCTCCAGCATTAGGTCAAACGACACTGACTCAGGCTCAACATACTGCGCTGGATGGAGTTATTGCCGCTAGTTGGTAATGTAAAATGGCTTGGCTTATTCACAAACAATCCGTAATAAGCCAAGCCTAAAAGTATCTTAGTCTAACTACTCATTGAGATACAGCAGGTTATGAGGAAGTGGTTTCCTTGTTTTTCAAGTGTTCCATAATGGCATCAAGGCGCTCGCCAAAATATTTGTTGATGGCCTTTTCCATTGCGCGTGCCACTTCGGCATCAACCGCGACATCAGCTAATGGTCGCATTTTCCAGATCATTTCTGCTAAGTGCGCTGTTTCTTCACGTGGCGGCATATTCTGCTTACCATAGGTGTCAATAATACGAGTAATCACTTCGACAAACATGTTAGCGACACGTTCTACATTATCTCGCATTCCCGCGATGATATTGAGCAATTCGGTGAGTGGTAAGCCCAATGAAACTAATTGAATGCCAACGTGCAGTAGGCGTGGGCTTGGCACGCGAAAACGAGTGCCTTCATCAACAAATTCAATAATCCCCAGCGTATTTGCCTGTATGATTTCTTCTTGTGTAATATTTTTGCCAAAGATGGTGAGTAATTCCATTGCATCATAATAGGCGGGTGTTTCATCGGACCACGGACTAGTAATGGCAGATTCCAAACCCAATAGCTGACTCAGATCCTGACCTTGTTCCCATGAGCCAATCAACTCACCAATATTGGCAATACTATAACCGCGCCCCAGTAATTGGCCGATCATTCGTAAGCGCGCCAAGTGGGTGTGAGTATAAATACCATTACGCCCACGACGTTCAGGCGGCGGTAAAATGCCACGATCCTGATAAGCACGGACATTACGTACTGTTGCGCCTGCTACCCTTGCCAACTCATCAATGGAGTATTCGGTATTGGTGATAGCGTCATTTTTTGATATCGGGGCATCAGTCATCTTGGGTCTTTATCTCGTCTTTAATCTTTAAAAGTTTACTTCAGTCAGAAGAGGGAGTTGATTCAGTGCGCTGGTAAAATTCACTTTGGCGATACTTATTATGCGCATGATGGAGTAGCACCATAATAATAGCTGCTACAGGTAAAGCCAACAGCATCCCTACAAAACCAAAAAGCTGACCGCCTGCCATGACAGCGAAAATGACGCCTACAGGAGGCAGTCCAATTTTATCGCCAATTAAATAGGGTTGTAAGACCCATCCTTCTAAAATCTGACCAATTGCAAAGACAATCCAAACATTAATAATCGGGTCAAAGGTCATGCCATTTTGAAAAAGTGTGGCTACTGTAGCACTGATAATACCGACAATAAAACCAAAGTAAGGGATGATACTGGCTAATCCTGCCAACAGCCCAATAATAATGCCGAGTTTTACGCCAGCGATCTGTAAACCGACAGCATAAATTATTCCAAGCAATAACATGACGATGAGTTGCCCACGCAAAAAAGCAGACAACACTTCATTACACTCAATGGTCAATTGGCTGAATTTGGGTTCGATGTGTCGGGGAACTAATTCTTTAATATTGTTAATCAGTTTATCCCAATCCAATAATAAATAAAAAGTCACGACAGGAACTAACGAAATCAGGCCGACAAGACTAATAATATCGAGACTGGACTGCATTACTTTGGTCATGACATGACCAGCGGCTGTGCCAGCTTCTTGCCAATAGGACGTGAGCCAAGAGGTAATTAAATCCATATCCAGACGGTCAATGTCGACACGGAATGTTTTTTCTAGCCAAGGAATACCTTTGCGATTCACCCATCGTAATAACAAAGGCAGTCTGGACTCTAAATAGATAAACTGACGCCATAACACCGGAATGAGCAACACAAAAACGGCAGAAATACTTAAAAAAAGTACGCTAAAAACCGTAGTGACTGCTGTTACCCGTTTGAATCGCCATTGGGTTAACCGATTAACTAGTGGATTACAGAGGTATGCTAAAAGTGCCCCAGCAAAAAATGGCATTAAAATGGCTTGTAGGGCGTAAATTAACCAGAACACTACGGCGCAACCTAACCAAAGTGGCCAGCGATTGATGAGATTTGTCATTATTAATGCCTCTGGTTGACTCGCGCGGCCATTATTGCTCATTGGCTCGCATTGCCATTGTCGGTTGTGTACTAATAAATATCGCTACGCCATTGGTAGGCAACATAACGCTGTGCCAGTTGTCGACCCATTAATGTTGCCTCATCAAGGTTATTACTGTTCATCGGTTTAACAACCAATTGCGGGATTAGGCTTAGTTTTTCGGGAATTAAATTGTTGGCACTTCGACAGGAGAAATCTACGCCGTCAGGAAATGAACGTAACACTTGGGTATTAACACAGGCTGTTTCCAAGGCTTTTTCCGCTGCCTTAAATTGAGCGAAGTTATGTAGGCCATCAATATGAATGAGAATATTTTGCTTTAATTCGGGCCATTGCCATGACATGGCAAGGTTCTCGCTCCAAATATGGGG
>CANBZV010000245.1 GCA_947373945.1 Moraxellaceae bacterium | reverse complement strand
GTTTAGCGGGCAATAAGGTATCGGCGATGCTGATTAAACTGGCAACGAATGTGTATGATCCGGTTGAAAGACTGCATTGTATTCACGAAAACGCTCAGTTAGCCAAAGAATATAATCGTGATATTCCTCTTGATTCACTAATGGATTTATTGCCCGTTGCCGCGCCCGCATTGACCTTGCAGGCATTCTCGAAACTGAACATGACGCGTCGTCTACCACCTATTTTTAATATGGTGATTACCAATGTGCCAGGCTCGCCTTTGCCGCTCTATTTTGATGGCGCGCAGTTACAGAGCATGAATGGCATGGTTGGCGTTTATGATGGCATGGCGCTGACGTTTGTGGTGATGAGCTATCTTGATCAATTGACTATTGGCGTTACTACGACACTGGCAGCCGTAGAGAAGCCAGAGCTGTTAGCGCTGTATTTAGAACAGTCAGCACAGGAGTTAGCTTCCAGATTATTGCCAGCGCATTGGCAGGCTGGTGCAAGTGCGTGTGAGATCATTCCAATAAAACCCGCTCAAACCATCACTAGAACAGTGGCGACGCAAATGGCCTCGGCGTGAAGGTGAAGCTAGGGCGGTTATCTGACCGCCCTTAAGTAACACTTTAAATTACTTTGGAAAAGCGTTGTGCTTGCCCTTGGCGTAAATAACGATCAAACACCATGCAGATATTACGAATCAGTAGACGGCCACGCGGCAAAACTTGCACTGTGTCTTTGCTAATCGTTAGCAAACCATCATCGGCCATCACCGCCAATTGCCGCAGTTCTTCGGCAAAGTAGCTGGCGAAATCAATCGCCCACGCTTGCTCTAGTGCAGCGATATCGACTTTGAACAGACAAATCAATTGCGTAATCAGTGCGCGTCGAAGTTTGTCATCAGGCGTTAAGCGTACACCCCGATAAACCGGTAATTTACCTTGGCTAACATAGTCATGATATTCCTCTAGACTTTTGACGTTTTGGCTATAGGTATCATCGACCATGCCAATCGAAGTAATGCCTAAGCCAATCAAGTCGCAGCCCGCATGCGTGCTATAGCCCTGAAAGTTACGATATAAAGTACCGTTTGCTTGTGCTAACGCCAATTCGTCATCAGGTTTAGCAAAATGATCCATGCCAATATAGATATAGCCCGCTTGCGTTAGCCGCTCAATCACGTACTGCAAAATCGCTAGTTTAGTGCTGGCCGAAGGCAGTGTCTTTTCATCCATTTGCTTTTGCACTTTAAACAAATGCGGCATATGGGCGTAGTTAAATACCGATAAACGATCAGGGTTGAGCGCTAAGACTTTATCCAAGGTCAAGGCAAAAGAGTCTACCGTTTGAAAAGGTAAACCATAGATCAGATCAATGTTGATGGAGTGAAAGCCGGAGCTGCGCGCCGCCTCAACAGCCGCAGCCGTTTGTTCGTACGATTGAATGCGGTTGACGGCTTGTTGCACTTTGGGATCAAAATCCTGCACGCCAAAGCTCATGCGATTAAAACCTAACTCGCGTAATAATTTTATTTTAGCAGGTGTCACTTCGCGCGGGTCAATCTCAATCGAGTAATCGCCTTGGTCTCCGTCCAATAGCTGAAAGTGCCGACGTAATTGTTGCATTAACGCCGTCATTTCCTCATCACTAATGAACGTCGGTGTGCCGCCACCAAAATGCAGTTGTTGCACCGGTCGTTGCTGGTCAAAGCGCGCTGCTTGCAAGGCGATTTCGGCGTGTAAATCGTCGAGGTAAGGGGAGGCGCGTTTACGATTGGCGGTGATGATTTTATTACACGCGCAGTAGTAACAAACGGTGCCACAAAACGGCAAATGCACATATAACGATAATGGCCGTTGTTGGCGATTACTGTCGGTCGCGGCTTGCAGATAGTCCATTTCACCAAATTGCGCGTGAAATTGTACGGCGGTGGGATAGGAGGTGTAGCGTGGTCCAGCAAGGTCATAACGCTGGATGAGATCAACATCAAACTCTATGGAACTATTCATACTAAAGGCTCGACGTAATTTATCCTTACATATTATATGGGATTTATCGTTGTTATGACCGTATGAATATGCACCTATTTTTGGAGTTACACTTTGGTGTCGAACGCTAATATAAATTAAGTATCAATGTAGCATTGGTGTTGCAGTTCAACTATGGCTTCATGCCCAAGCGCCGCGCTAATTTGTGTAGATTACTGGCGTCTGTGCCTAAGTCTTTGGCTGCTGCCGCCCAATTTTGGTGATTGTTCGTCAAGGCATCAGTGATCGCTTGACGTTGGCAAGCATCCACGCGCTCGCGTAAAGAAATACCAACATTGGCTGTATTGTCGTGGCTCGCTTCTGGCGATGCTGCTGTAGCCATGATGTTGGAAATAGGCTCATCAAGATCAAGTAAAGCGCTTTCCAGCGTCACAATATCAGTGCGGTGTGCGCCGCGACTAATGGCTTTCAGCGCCGCTCGACTAATGACGTGTTCCAACTCGCGGACATTGCCCGGCCAACGATAGTGCAATAGTCGGTTTTCTGATTCCGCCGATAGTCGCAAGCTGCGTAAACCCAAGCGCGCCCGATTAAGTTCTAAAAACCGACCAGCCAGCAACAAAATGTCATGGCCACGTTCCCTTAAGGGCGGAATAGGGACGGGATATACCGACAAACGATGATAAAGATCGGCTCGAAAGGCACCGTCTTTAACACTTTGGCGCAAGTCGCGATTGGTGGCGGCGATGACACGCACATTGACGCGCCGAGGTTGGTCTTCACCAAGGCGTTGGATTTCGCCATTTTGCAAAGTACGTAATAGTTTTGCTTGTACCGTCAGCGGTAGTTCGCCGACTTCATCCAAAAATAATGTGCCGCCATCGGCGGCTTCAAAACGTCCCGCCCGTTCGCTACTCGCGCCGGAAAATGCGCCTTTGACATGGCCGAATAACTCACTTTCCGCTAACGACTCAGGCAAAGCCGCGCAATTGACATGAATCAGTGGTTGTTGATGACGTGGTGAGTGCCGATGCAAACGATGGGCAAATAATTCTTTGCCGACACCGGTTTCGCCTAACAACAAAACCGGTAACTCGGAATCAGCGACAATATCTAATTCATGCAATAAACGATGAAGGTCTGGACTACGGCCTATAATCTCATCTTCATTAAAACTCACCGTGCCAGCGACATTATCCGCAGGTAAACGTGTCAACCGTAAACTACGCACTTCTTCTTCTAAACGGGTGACGCGAATCGCCGCTTCAATTAACAACGCATGATGACGTAATTGCTGGCATGATCGCTCATCAAATGTACCTGCATGTAGCGCGTCCAAAGTCAGTACACCCCATAATTCACCTTCAATATGCAAACTAATACCCATGCAATCATGCACTGGCAATGGCACACCCACGAGTTCATTAAGTAGGCCATCATAAGGGTCGGGTAAAGGACTGTTCGGCTCGAAACG
>CANBZV010000244.1 GCA_947373945.1 Moraxellaceae bacterium | reverse complement strand
TGCCTTCGCCACCAGCAAAAAACACCGAACCGGCGCGCAGTCGAATTTGTGTTTGCCCTTGATGGATAAAGACAGCGGTGCTGTTTTGTCTGTCGTCAGTTTCGATATGGATTTTGGCAGCAGGAACTTCAAAGATACTATCAAGATAGGGCGCAGCTAAAACTTTGACCAACGATACAGGATCAACCACCGGATAGGCGACACGATAGACATCTCCGTGAAACGCTAAATTATTGAACAAAGGGGGATAGCTGTCTTTGCCCAGTTTATTGACCTGTCCCGACATTAAATGAGCAGCGAGAAACAGCGCGGCTTGAGCAGTCGTGGTGGATTCGGCCCATAAATGTTGTTCGTGGGCGAACAACCGGACGGCGCTTAAATCAATTTCACCAGTACCCTGCAAGCATTTTTGCCACAGGATGGGCATATCATCGAGTTGCTCGTCGTGTTGTAGTGCCGATAAACCATATTTCAGACCACCATGAATCATGCCAGCACTGTTGATGGTTTGATGACCGCCCAAGGCGCTATCAGTCAATAATAGCGCGCTATAGCCTGCTTGCCTCAAGCTGTTGAGTAGCCAAAGACCCGCCACGCCACCGCCAAAAATAAGGCAATCGGTTTCTATAGTATCCATAAAGAATTCATTATGAAAAATAATACGCTAGAATCATGCACTTGCTGGCAGAGTTAGACAACATGGCACGCTGGATTTATAACGCATTATTGCATCTTCTTTTACCTGCGGTCTATTTGCGCCTGTTTTGGCGTGGCCGCACGACGCCTGCCTATAAACAGAATATTGAACAGCGCTTCGGTGGCCACCTGCATTTGCCTAAACATGCCATTTTAATTCATGCCGTGTCGTTGGGCGAAACACTGGCATCTCAGCCGTTAGTGAATGCGCTGTTGGCGCAATATCCGCACTACCCGTTAATCATTACCAATACCACAGCAACAGGTGCTGAACGCGCGCGTGCCTTATGGGGCACTAAAGTTCATCAATGCTATTTGCCGTATGACTATCCGTGGGCAATGCAGCGTTTTATCTCTCGGTGTCAGCCGCGTTTGGTGATTGTTATGGAAACGGAGTTGTGGCCGAATTTTTTGGCAACTCTGGCGCGTCAAAAAATTCCGGTGTTATTGGCGAATGCGCGCTTGTCGGCAAAATCAGCGCAAGGCTATGGCAAGATTCAGTCGTTGGTTACGCCGATGTTAGAAGCGCTGTCGGTATTGGCCGCTCAAGATAGCGCGACCGCAGAGCGCTTTTTGGCGTTGGGTGCGCCCCCAGCGGTGGTCACGGTGACAGGCAGTTTGAAGTTTGATTTGACCCTGCCCGACAACTTAAGCGAACGCGCTGAAGCAATCCGTGAGTCGTGGCAATTGGCAGGCCGCCCTGTGTGGGTGGCCGCGAGTACTCATGACGGCGAAGATGCGATAGTACTTGACGCTTTCAAGCAAATTCAACAGTCATTCCCGCAGGCACTATTGCTGTTGGTTCCTCGTCATCCGGAGCGTTTTGACAAGGTGGCGGAGTTGATCGCCAAACAAGGTTTTAGTGTCGCTCGTCGTAGTCAGCAACAGTCTGTTGACGCCGCCATTGAGGTCTTTTTAGGCGATAGCATGGGTGAATTGTTGTTGTGGCTGGCACTGGCTGATGTAGCTTTTATTGGCGGCTCGTTGGTCAATGTCGGTGGCCATAATCCCTTAGAGCCAGCAGCATTATCGGTGCCAATGGTGACAGGACCAACCATGTTTAATTTTCAGCAAATTACCGATATTTTGGTTGAGGCGGGTGCGTTAAAACAGGCGGCTAATAGTGCGGAGATTGCCACAGTTGTTATTGACTGGCTGAAAAACTCTAATGAAAAGCGTCAAGCGGGTACAGCGGGCGCAAAGGTAGTAGCGGCTAATCGTGGGGCGTTGGCGAAGCATTTAGCGATTATTGACAAGCTGCTGGGGCAGTCAGATGAGTTTCGTGCCTCAACCCATCCTACGTCGAAGCATTGACCTGATGAATCTTATTTTATTAATGCCTGACGATTGTCCTCAAACCGATCTCGCTATTCTTACAGGCCGTCGTTTACAGCATGTATTGGCGGTGCATCGTGCCGAAGTTGGTCAAACGTTGCGCGTCGGTATGGTCAATGGCTTGATGGGTGATGGTGAAATTATTCGACTGGATGAGCAAGAGCTGCATGTGCGTTTTCAGCTCGTTCAGCAGCCACCGGCAAAGTTGCCATTAACGCTGTTGCTGGCTTTGCCTCGGCCAAAAATGCTCAAGCGTATTTTGCAAACCGCAGCGACAATGGGCGTTGAACGCTTGGTGCTGATGAACAGTTATCGCGTCGAAAAAAGTTTTTGGGATAGCCCGTTTTTGCAGCCTGATGCGATTCGGCATGAGCTGTTGCTAGGACTGGAGCAGGCACGTGACACTGTGTTGCCTGAGGTGATCCTCGAAAAACGTTTTAAGCCTTTTGTCGAAGATAGATTAGCTGCGTTAAGTGCCAATAGCTTACGCTTAGTCGCGCATCCTATAGCAGAACAAACCTGTCCGCGCGCCGTGACGCAAGCGGTGACCTTGGCGATTGGTTGTGAGGGTGGTTTTATCCCTTATGAAGTGGCCCTGTTGGCGCAACAAGGTTTTGTTCCCGTGGAGTTGGGCGAGCGCATTTTGCGGGTAGAAACGGCAGTCACGGCCTTGATAGCACGGTTGTTTTAGTCGAATTTGCATTGCATCAACATGGCCTGTAACTTACGTCCACGACTATCCCGTTAATCGCATGGAGAATAACAATGACTAACAGCATTAAAAGCCAAGTAAGCCCCGAAGAATGGCAAGCGCGTGTCGATTTGGCCGCTGCCTATCGACTAGTGGCATTGTATGGTTGGGACGACCTGATTTTCACCCACATCACCGTCAAAATTCCCAACTCCGAACATTTTCTGATTAATCCCTACGGCATGATGTTTGAGGAAATTACCGCGTCGTCGTTGGTAAAAATCAATCTGGCGGGAGAGAAGGTGATTGATTCGCCGTATCCTATCAATCCCGCGGGTTTTGTTATTCATAGTTGTATTCATGCTGCGCGCCACGATGCTATTTGTGTCATGCATACCCATTCGGTTAATGGAGTTGCGGTGTCGGCGCAAAAAAATGGCGTGCTGCCGTTGTCACAGCAATCGTTTTTTGTCTTGTCGTCGTTGGCTTACCATGACTACGAAGGTGTGGCGTTGCTTGAGGCAGAAAAGCCTAGACTGCTTAGAGATTTTGGCGACAAGACCTTTTTGATGTTGCGTAATCATGGCATGTTGACGGTGGGTTCGTCGGTCGCCGAAGCATTTTTGGCGATGTATATTTTTGAAGCGGCGTGTATGGTGCAAGTGCGTGCGCAGTCAGGCGGCGGTGAATTGATTCATATTCCCCAGCAGATTTTGGATATGGCTACCGCGCAGGTTGCACAGGTGAC
>CANBZV010000243.1 GCA_947373945.1 Moraxellaceae bacterium | reverse complement strand
CAAGCGCGTTTGAAAGTACTGCGTGATAAACTATGGAATGGCTTGTCGTCGTTAGAACAAGTGTTTTTGAATGGCGATGCCGAGCAACGTATTGCCGGTAATATCAATATCAGCTTCAACTTCGTTGAGGGTGAGTCGTTGATTATGGCGTTAAAAGATTTAGCGGTGTCGTCAGGGTCAGCCTGTACATCGGCCAGTTTAGAGCCTTCGTATGTATTGCGTGCTTTGGGTTTAACCGATGAATTAGCGCATAGCTCCATCCGTTTTACTATCGGTCGTTTTACTACCGAAGAAGATATCGACTTTGTTATTGGCCACGCGCAGAACGCCGTCAATAAACTCCGTGACTTGTCGCCATTATGGGATATGTACAAAGACGGTATCGACCTTAGCCAAGTTCAATGGGCTGCTCACTAATTTTAGGTATTGTCGGACGCTAGTTCGACCTACGATGAGGATACGATCATGGCATACAGTGACAAAGTGATTGATCACTACGAAAACCCGCGCAATGTTGGCAAACTGGATACTACAGATACTCATGTAGGCACAGGTATGGTCGGTGCGCCAGCGTGTGGTGATGTCATGCGTTTGCAAATTCGCGTTAGCGATGACGGTATTATTGAAGATGCGCGTTTTAAAACCTATGGCTGTGGTTCCGCCATTGCATCCAGCTCACTAGTGACTGAATGGCTGAAAGGTAAGACCTTAGATCAGGCATCAACGATCAAAAACTCGCAAATTGCTGAAGAATTGGCATTGCCGCCTGTCAAAATCCACTGTTCAGTTTTGGCAGAAGATGCCATCAAAGCAGCGATTGAAGATTATCGGCATAAACAAGGGGCGTAATTGTGGCTATTACCTTAACTCCTGCGGCAGCAAATCATGTCGCCGACTTTCTTGCCAATCGTGGTAAGGGTGACGGCGTGCGGGTAGCAGTGAAAACATCGGGTTGTTCAGGCTTGGCTTATGTGCTTGAGTTTGTCGATGGTGCCGATGTTGCTGACCAAGTATTTGAGTCTCACGGCGTCAAAGTGTACGTTGACCCTAAAAGTTTGGTGTATTTAGACGGCACACAAATGGATTTTGTTAAAGAAGGACTGAATGAAGGCTTTAAATTCACTAACCCGAATCAAAAAGGGGAGTGTGGATGCGGTGAATCGTTTACTATTTGATGATTCGAAGTCAGTCTTTTCTTAAATTGAGGCCGTTGTGGACGCTCACGATAACTATTTTGTTTTATTTGGCCTGCCGGTAGGCTTTCATTTGAACCATGAAGCGCTTGCCAGTCGTTATCGTGAGTTGCAGCGGCAATATCACCCTGACCGTTTTGCTCATCACCCCGAAGAGCAACAAAAAGCGGTGCAGTGGTCGTCGCAGTTGAATACCGCTTATGAAGTTCTCAATAATCCTGTGCAACGTGCCAGTTATTTACTGGAATTAGCGCGTCAACCTATCTCCCTGAATACCAGCATTGCTGATACAGACTTCCTCATGAGTCAGCTAGAGTTGCGTGAGCAACTAGACGAAGCAACGAGTGGCGAAGAGTTACTCAGTTTGCGTTTGGAAGTGGAAGAGTGGATTGAGTGTTTGGCGCGTGAGTTTGTCATTGATTACGATGACGAAGATTGGCAGGAAGCACGCGATACTGTGCGCAAAATGCATTTCATGTCGAACTTTTTAGCCGATATTCGCCGTCATGAAGATCAGCTCGAAGACGATGACGACTACGATGATATAGACGACTAACCATCTACGCGACTCTATGCTGTCAGTGCGCTTCTGGTATTGATGGCGCAATGGCACTACTACCTCTTAGAACGTGTAAGCAGACTTATGGCGTTACTTCAAATTGCTGAACCGGGTCAGGCACAAGCTCCACATCAACATCGTTTGGCTGTTGGCATTGACTTAGGCACGACGAACTCGTTAGTAGCCACCGTGCGTTCTGGGCAAGCGGCGACGTTAGCGAATGAACAGGGTCAACATTTATTGCCCTCAGTGGTGCGTTATTTGCCAACAGGTGAAAAAATCATCGGTCTGGCGGCCAAAGAAACAGCAGTACAAGACCCGCATAACACCATTATTTCGGTCAAGCGGCTCATGGGTCGCGGCCTCAGCGATATCAAACAACTGGGTGCGGAATTGCCGTATCAGTTTCGTGCTACTGATGCCGGTATGCCGGCCTTTGTCACTGTGCAAGGCGATAAAACCCCTGTTGAGGTTTCTGCTGATATTTTACAGGCTCTCAAACAACGTGCTGAAACCACTCTGGGCGGCGAATTAAAAGGCGCAGTCATTACTGTTCCTGCTTATTTTGATGAAGCCCAACGCCAAGCGACCCGTGATGCGGCAACATTGGCTGGTTTGACGGTGCTGCGTTTGCTCAGCGAGCCAACAGCGGCGGCGGTTGCCTACGGTTTAGATAATGGTGCCGAAGGCGTACATGCGATTTTTGATTTGGGTGGCGGGACATTCGATATTTCGTTGTTACGCCTACATCGTGGCGTCTTTGAAGTGTTGGCGACTGGTGGCGATGCCGCGTTAGGTGGTGATGATTTCGACCGTGCGATTGCCCTGTGGGTAATGCAACAAATCGACTTGGAAAATCCCGATGCGACACAACAACGCCAGTTGATGGATATGGCGTGTGCGGCCAAAGAGCAATTAACTAGTCAAGACAGTGTGAACTTGACGTTTGGCGATTGGCAAGCGTCGTTGACACGCACTCAGTTTGAGACCTTGATTAGTCCGTTAATCGAAAAAACCTTACGCGCCTGCAAACGAGCGTTGCGTGATGCCAGCTTAAAAGCCAATGATATTTTAGATGTCGTCATGGTCGGCGGTTCGACGCGTGTGCCGTTAGTGCGCGCAAAAGTGGCCGAGTTTTTTGGTCGTCAACCACTGACGCATATTGACCCTGACAAAGTAGTCGCTGTCGGTGCTGCAATCCAAGCTGATGTGCTAGTCGGTAATAAGCCAGATAGCGATATGCTGTTATTGGATGTCATTCCCTTGTCGTTAGGTTTAGAAACGATGGGCGGTTTGACCGAAAAAATCATCACTCGCAACACCACGATTCCGGTTACCAAAGTCCAAGAGTTCACGACCTTTAAAGATGGTCAAACGGCAATGAGTATTCATGTCGTCCAAGGTGAACGTGAGTTGGTGAAAGATTGCCGGTCGTTGGCGCGTTTTGAGTTACGTGGCATTCCACCGATGATGGCGGGAGCCGCACGCATCCGTGTCGTCTTTCAAGTTGATGCCGATGGTTTGTTGGCGGTCAGTGCCATTGAGTTAAGTACAGGTGTCAAAAGCGATATCACTATCAAGCCTTCTTATGGTTTGAATGAGCAAGATATTAGTCGCTTGTTGCAGGAATCGTATCAGACGGCGGCTGCCGATCAGGTTGCGCGCGCATTACATGAAGAAAAAATTGATAGCCAACAGTTACTAGAAGCCGTGACCTCC
>CANBZV010000242.1 GCA_947373945.1 Moraxellaceae bacterium | reverse complement strand
TCCGCACTCGCCAGACGTTGTTCCAGCACGGCGGCATCACCACTTTTGACTCGTTTGCCGACGACAGCGACATTATCTTCAATACTGCTTTGTTGACTCAGCAGTAACGTTTTACGCGCATCGGCAGCCAGCCAGTCAAACCACGCATTAAGTAATGCTTCTGCCGCTTCACGACGGGCTTGTTTATATTCTGCGGGAGCTATCAAACGAATGGCCTTGGCACTGGCTTCATCCGCTTTAACTTTGTTGGGTAGGCGAAAAGTCCGTTCCAGCCCGACATTCCACTCATTGGAGTTTGAGCCAGTACCTGTATCGCGACGTTGATAAGTGCCATTCGCAACCCAGTCGTAAGGCGAAAGTGCCTGTTGATTCGCCTCAATGTTAGCAGCGGCCAAAGCGTTGTCAGCACTGACCAAGGCGGGGTCATTGGTCAGCCAGCGTAGTGCTGTTGACTCTGGCAACACCAGTGGAATAGC
Source organism: Moraxellaceae bacterium (assembly GCA_947373945.1). Lineage (GTDB taxonomy): Bacteria > Pseudomonadota > Gammaproteobacteria > Pseudomonadales > Moraxellaceae > Agitococcus. The sequence continues at coordinate 3,000 of CANBZV010000242.1, read as the reverse complement.
GACATCCGCCGCAGAGGTCAAACCCATGCTTAACAACAGAGGTAAAAGCGAAAAGTAACGTAGCATCATTATAATGCTCCTCTGGACATCACATGTGTCATCCAAAACAACACGCCAGAGTTCGCAAACATGACGCGCAACTCTGCTAGTAATGACTCGGCATCTTCGTCGCTTAATAAAGCCTGTATCAGTACTGCGTCACCCCGTCCCAATACCTGTTCGCCTTGGTCAAGATCACCAATATGACCGCCGTGACTGGCGGCAGCTTGGCTAACAAAAATCGAGATTTTTGGGTGCATCAATAATTGGTCTAACAGTTTCTCTTCCAGTTCGGGAGAGCCTAATAAATTCAGGCAAACATCAGTCATGGCGCGCCTCCTTGAAAGCGTAGCGGGCGTAGAGCATCGGTAAAATAATGAGGGTTAACGCAGTCGCCGTAATCAAACCACCAATCACGACTATCGCCAGTGGCCGCTGAATTTCTGAGCCTGGGCCTGTGGCAAATAACAGCGGCAACAAACCAAAAGCGGTAATGGCTGCCGTCATCAACACGGGTCGTAACCGTCTTTTTGCTCCTTCGCGCACCACCTGATCAATGCTTAAACCTTCGGCATGGAGTTGGTTAAAATAACTCACCATCACCACACCATTGAGGACGGCAATACCAAGCAAGGCGATAAAACCCACGGAGGCGGGAACCGACAGATATTCTCCCGTCAGCCATAAGCCGAGAATGCCACCGACCAGCGCAAACGGAATATTACTGAGTACCAATAAGGCTTGGCGTAGTGAACGAAAGCTGGAAAACAACAGAATAAAAATCAGTATCAAGGCGATGGGTGTGACGATAGCTAAACGTGCCGATGCCCGTTGCTGATTCTCGAATTGACCGCCAAAGCTGAGCCTATAACCGTCTGGTAATTTCACTTTAGCGGCGATGGTGCGTTTGGACTCTTCGACAAAACCAACTAAATCACGACCTGTAACATTAGCGACGACGACACTGTACCGACTCCCTAATTCACGGTCTATCTTGACTGGGCCAGCCACGCGCTCCAGCCGAGCTATAGTGTTCAGCGGGATGGATTCGCCCGCAGGATTGGTAATACGCAGATTGGCAAAATCGCCTGGTGACATCCGTACGCCTTCCGAACCACGAATCTGGATGGGCACACGGCGAACCCCCTCAAGTACCGTCCCAGCCTCTACACCTTGAATTTGCAGACGTAGTGCTTCCTGCACGTCTTCGACTGATAAACCAAAGCGACCCGCTGCAAGTCGGTCAACAACAACACTCAAATATTGGACACCATCATTAACGACGGTATAAACATCCTGATTCCCTGACACCGTTTTTAGTGTTGTTTCAATCTCACCCGCCAAACGATTTAGTGTTGCCAGATCGGGGCCGAAAACCTTCACCGCAACATCACCACGCACGCCCATAATCATCTCGGAGACGCGCATTTCGATAGGCATGGTGAAGCTATACGCCGTGCCTGGCAGTTGATCCAGCACGTTACGCAACTCATCCAGCAGTTCGTCTTTGCTGTCCATGCGCCACTCGGAACGTGGTTTTAGAATCAGAAAACTATCTGTTTGATTCAGTCCCATTGGGTCAAGACCAATATCATCTGCTCCAGCCCGTGCAACATCGCCAATGACTTCAGGTACAGCTTTCATCACTGCTTGTTGAATTTTTAAATCCAATGCAGCCGTTTCTTCCAAACTAATAGAGGGTAACTTTTCAATGCCCATGACAATATCGCCTTCATCCATCGTCGGGATAAAGGTTTTACCAACTTGCAGGTACAACACGCCCGCTAATACCAACAATAGACCTGCACCCGCCATCACCACTTTTTGATGAAGAAACGCTTTGTTGAGTAAGGGTTCATAAAGACGCAATAACTGACGCGGCAACCACGGCTCTTCATGGGCAACGGATTTCAACAACAAGGAAGCCAATACGGGAATAACCGTCAATGACAGCACTAAAGAACTGGCCAGCGCAAAGACAAGGGTCATGGCAACAGGGACAAAAAACTTGCCTTCCATGCCTTGCAATGTCAATAACGGCAAAAAGACGATAATGATAATCAACATACCCGTGACCACAGGAGCGGCCACTTCACGCACGGCTCTATAGACAATATGCAAGCGTGGCAACTTTCCTTTTGATGGGTCATGTGCCAGATGTTGCACGACGTTTTCCACGACGACGACGGCGGCATCAACGAGCATACCAATAGCAATAGCGAGACCGCCCAGACTCATCAAATTGGCCGACATACCGACTTGGTGCATCAAAATAAACGTCGCTAAAGCCGACAATGGCAACACTACGGCAACCGTAATAGCCGCACGGACATTACCTAAAAACACGCCCAGCAGAATCAATACCAAGACGATAGCTTCCGTCAGTGATGTAGTGACGGTCTGCACGGCCTTGTCCACTAGAGAGGCGCGATTATAAAAGACGCTGAGTTTGGTGCCTTTGGGCAAACTTGGCATCAGCTCGGTGATTTTATGCTCGACTCCTGCCACGACTTGACGGGCATTAGCCCCCGCCAATCCCAACACTAAACCTTCAACGGCTTCGCCTTTACCACTTTCGGTAACAACACCATTACGGGTCATTTCGCCTATGCGTACTTCGGCAACATCGCTGATACGCACGGGAGTCATGCCATCTACTTTGATAACAATCGCCCGCAAATCATCCAGACTGGTGATATTGCCTTCGCTGCGCACCAATAACACTTCGCCGCCTTCACGCAGTCGTCCTGCACCGTCATTACGGTTATTGGCTTCGATTTTCGCTTTCAATACGTCAATGGTGATACCAGCAGCGGCCATGCGTACAGGATCTGGCACGACTTCATAACTGCGCGAGACACCGCCCAAGACGTTGACATCAGCCACACCCGACACCGTGCGTAAGGCAGGTCTAATCACCCAGTCGAGCAAGGATTTACGCTCCATCAGGCTCATGTTGGG
>CANBZV010000241.1 GCA_947373945.1 Moraxellaceae bacterium | reverse complement strand
AACGCCGACAGAATCAAAAACACCATGACCGCGCCCATGCCCAAGGCCAAACCGGACGAATTGCTGACTTGCTTTTCCTGATACGACGCACCACCCCAATCGTAGCTAAAGTCGGCGGGTAACACTTCTTTGGCTAAACGTTCGACTTCAGCAATCGTTTGCCCAGAGCTGGTACCCATCGCGCCTTGGCCAAAGAGTTTTACCGCCGGCAAGTTATTGAAACGATCCAGCGTATCGGCACCAGCACTGTATTGAACCGTCGCCAATGACGACACCGGAATCATTTCACCTTTGTCCGAACGCACCCAAATATTGCCGATATCCTCAGGTTTACTCCGATAGGCTGGCTCGGCGCTCATCAACACCTGCCACGTACGGCCATATTTATTGAAGTCATTGACATAATACGACCCTAAAGTCGCAGCCAAGGTATCGTAGACACCATTCAAATTGACGCCCATGGCGTGCGCTTTTTCTCTGTCCACATCAACACGCAATTGCGGACTGTTGGCACGCCATAAGGTTTGCACACCACCGAGCAATTTATCCTGATTGGCGGCGGCCATAAACTTGCCCATGACTTCAGCGAGCTTGGCAGCCCCACCTTCGCCACGATTTTGAATATAGAACTCATAACCGCCCGCTTGCCCCAAACCCATAATGGGCGGTGGATTAAACGCTAATACCAGCGCTTCTTTGATGTGCCCTGTTTTCATAAACAACTCGCCCACCAATTGCTGGGTACTAACCTGACGTTCATCCCATGGTTTTTGGGTAACGAAAATAGTCGCGGCATTATTTCGGAAACCACCACCCAAAAAGTCGAAGCCGGTAAAAGCGACGACATCTTGATTGGCAGGATTGCTTTTCATAATCTGCAACACTTGCTGCACGACTTTATCGGTACGTTGCAAGGTCGCACCATCTGGCAAAATCACCGCACTAATGTAAAAGCCTTGGTCTTCATCGGGTACCAAGCTGCCGGGAGTAATTTTCCACAAACCCACTGTCACTACGACCATGCCAATGAACAACAACGCCGCGATTGCACCACGACGAATCATCCACGTCACACCGGTGACATAATGCTTGGTGACGCGGTTAAACCAGTTATTAAAACCAGTAAAAAACCCGCCCAATGCTTTGTGTTCATGCTTGAGAATCAAGACACATAGTGACGGCGTTAAGGTCAGCGCGACAAAGCCAGAAATAACCACGGCAATGGCAATGGTTACCGCAAACTGACGATATAACTCGCCTGTTAAGCCCCCTAAAAAGCCAATCGGCACGAATACAGCACAGAGCACTAAGACAATGGCGATAATCGGGCTAGTGACTTCGTGCATCGCTTTAATCGCCGAGTCATACGCAGACAGATGTTCTTCGTGCATGATCCGTTCGACGTTTTCCAACACCACAATGGCATCATCGACGACAATACCAATCGCCAGCACCATCCCAAATAGCGTTAAAGTATTGATGGAATAACCCAGCAAGTACAAACCAGCAAAAGTACCAATCAACGAAACAGGCACGGCAATGGTAGGAATAAGCGTCGCGCGCCAGTTTTGTAAAAACAGGAACACCACCAAAAACACTAGCGTCATCGCTTCGGCTAAGGTTTTTAACACTTCACGAATCGACACTTCAACAAAACGCGTGGTGTCGTAGGGAATGGAGTAACTTAAACCTTGGGGAAAGCGCTCAGACAAACCTGCCAAGGTGGCTTTGACGTGATCGCCTACTTCCAAAGCATTGGCACTAGGCTGCAAAAAGACACCAACCAAGGTCGCAGGCTTGCCATTAATACGACCAATAAAGTCATAGTCTTTAGCACCCAACTCAACCCGCGCCACGTCTTTTAAACGTAAAGCCGAGCCATCTTCTTGCGAACGAATAATGATATTTTCAAATTCGCTCGCTTCCGACAACCGACCTTTGGTGGTAATGGTATAAACCAATTCTTGTTCAGCATTGGTCGGTTGTTGGCCGATTTTACCCGCTGCGAATTGGCCATTTTGCTCATTGATCGCGGCAACAATTTCTTGTGTCGTCAGCTTTAACTGCGCCAAACGATCGGGTCGCAACCAGATACGCATGGCGTAATCTTTAGCACCGAAGATTTGGACATTGGTAGTACCCGGCACACGCTTCAACGCATCCAGCACGTTTAACGTGACATAGTTACTGGTGTACATATCATCGTAACGGCCATCGGGCGAGTAAAACGCCACCACTTGCAAGAAGCTGGATGAGCCTTTGGTAACGGTCACCCCTTGACGACGTACTTCTTGCGGCAAACGCGCTTCGGCTTGTTTGACCAGATTATTGACGTTTTGTGCGGCTTGATCAGGATCTGTACCAATATCAAAGGTGACACTAATAGTGACCACACCTTGCGAAGTTGACGTTGAGCCCATGTATAACATGTGATCAACACCATTGATTTGATTCTCTAATGGCGCTGCAACCGTTTGCTCCAATACCTCAGCAGAGGCACCAGGATAAACGGCCGTGACCTGAATCACAGGCGGTGCAATTTCGGGATATTGGGCAATCGGTAGATTACGCATCGCCGCTAAACCGGCGAGCATAATAAAGATTGACAGTACCGCCGCGAAAACGGGGCGGTTAATAAAAAAACGTGCTAGCACGGTTGGTCTCCCTATCCCTTAGTCGGCGCGGCTGGTGGAGTTGCTGCCGCTTCAGCAGCTTTAGCGGCCAATACTGCGGCATCTACAGGCTTGACGGTTGAACCGGGCATCGCTTTAAACAAGCCATCAACCAACACTCTTTCGCCTGCTTGCAGACCGCTATCAATCACCCAGCCTTCCGTACCATTTACCGTTGCCCATTCACCCACTTTGACCGGACGTGGTTCGATTTTGTCTTCTTTGTTGACGAGCATGACCATTTTGCCCATTGGCCCTTCAATCACCGCCCGTTGTGGCACCACCATCGCATTTAAGCGTTCCGCACCATCCAGCACGACACGAACAAACTGGCCAGGACGTAAAACACCATTGGGATTCGGCAATTCGGCACGCGCCTGAGTAGTACCTGTGGTTGGGTTAACACCGACATCAGTAAAACCGACATAACCGGTAGCGCCATATAACGAGCCATCGGCCATTTTTAATTTGGCGATATATTTACCATTAGCAGGCAGCTTAAAAATGCCTTGCGCTGCCAATGAGCGTAGTTTTTGCTGCTCGGCATCTGGCAAACCAAAGTAGGCATACGCAGGTTCAATTTGCGTGATGGTGGTTAACAAAATATCTGTGCCCGACACTAAAGTGCCTTCAGTTTTTTGCGCCCGACCGACAATACCGGAAATCGGCGCATTAACATGGGTATAACCCAAATTCAAACGCGCTTGACGCACTTGCGCTTGCGCGGTTTTAACATCGGCTTGGGAAATTTGTTGTGCTGACATTGCATCGTCATAATCGCGTTGCGCGACGACTTTATCGGCCCATAAGGGTTT
>CANBZV010000240.1 GCA_947373945.1 Moraxellaceae bacterium | reverse complement strand
GGCTGATGATGGTTTAACGTGTTTGATGGTGGTGTAAAAAATCAATATGCCCAGAATAGCGACAAGAATAAGTGATGAGCCAATAGTGCCAAAATCCAAGCCGCCTTTAATAGCGGGTTTAGTCAGCAGGTCACCTAACGTGGCTCCAAATGGACGAGTGAGAACAAATGCTACCCAAAATAATAAGATAGGCGATAGACGCGTATAAAATTTTGCCAAAGTGACACAGAGCAGTAAACCGCCGATTAAGAACGCACCACCTGCAAAGCCTAAACCAGAGTCATCGGCCAAAAAGTCACCGAGCGCTGTGCCCAAGGTATTGGAAAATAAAATGGTTATCCAATAAAACACTTCAGCTCTTAAGGTGGTGATATGGTTGACTGACAGTGTTTTCTCACTCATGCGCCAAAATATCAACATGGCAATCAGCACCGTTGTTAAAATCATTGAGCCTGTGGCATAACCTAAGCCCAAGGTACGATCCATATAGTCAGACATCGTGGTGCCCGCTGTGCTCGTCGAGAGAATGACAGTCCAATAGAGTATGGGGTGATAACTTTTGACAGCTAATTGCCCCAGTAAAGTCACTAAAAATATCGACATTAGAATAAGCGTGCTTGTGGCATAACCCACATGTAATGTCATGGATAATAAGTCGCCCGCAGTTTCACCGAGTGTCGTGGCAGCAATCTTCATCAGCCAGAAAATAAGCGTGATTTGCGGTAATTTGTTCATTGCTGACCTTTATTGTCTAAAGACATGACTGATAGAGAGATTGTTTTAAGCAATATAACGAGCCAGACTTAGTTGATCCATAGAGGATTAACAAGTAAAAGTGGGGGTGTAAAAATAACCTTAAGTTCGTCGATAGTGGCTGTTTTAGCGGCTATGGTGATTATTCTGGCTTGACGGCTTTGCGTCGATCCACTCGTGCACGTAATGGACGGTCGTTGGAAGCGATACTGGTGCTATTTAACTCACCAAAAGGCTCTCGTCGATTGCGTAAGCGCCGATCTTCATGATGTATATAATGGCATTTACACGGTTGCATTGGACATGCTGCCAACGGCAGGCTTGGTGCTTCATGCGGCAAAAGGCTTTTGCCCTGTAACTGCTTAATGCCTTCACAGACATGAGCATCGCCATGCACAGTAACGCAGTGATATTTACCATGTACTTTGGCTGCAGTGGTTAGATGTTTTGTACTATGAGTTTTTTTTGCAGGAGTATTTTTACGTTGCCAAAATATAAACGCCGCAACTGATGCAATTAACAGGACAACAATCAACAATAACCAACCCATTGTAAATCCCTCGACGTTGGAAACACTCCAAATGACTATGTTATTTTTTCGAGCCTATATGAGCGATAACGCATCAGTGCCCGTCGCCATATTTTTGGCGTAGTCCTTAATAATCATAGTAGAAGTGTACGATTCGTCAAGAAAAGTGGCCAGGATTTAATCGCTTTACCAATTAATACCTAACTAGGATTTTATTTTACGGCATTCTAAAGGCAAATAATTATCTGAAACAGTGGTTTGGTCACTGCCTTTTACCGTCATTTGATGAGGGGCATCCGCTTTGCCACAAATCCACGAAATAGGGACTACAGGGGCATCAACAACTATCGCAGGGCGCAGTGTCAGTACTTTGCCAGCAATTGAGGGGTGAGCACGATTACCAAAGGTAATGTTGATAGCACCATCTTGTATCGCAACCGATGACACAAGATTACTAACAATTTTGTCGGCGGATGGTAAGCCTGCCGCGGCGTTGTCATGGGGAAAAGCGCGCAAAATTGGCCAAGCATCGCTAATGGGTTTTTTGGCAATTTCGGCTAATGGCATTGCTGCTTCAATTTGCTTACGAATAATACTGTTTTGAAAAGACGGCATGGCGAGCGATGACAATATGCCAATCAGAGCAAGAACAACAATCATCTCCATAATGGTAAAGCCACTGGATTTTCTGCTAGTCAATTTGAACAACATCATTATGCAGGAACCTTTCCACCAACAGGTTTTTGCGTAGGGCGTACTAGCTCCCATAAGCCAAAACGATTTAACTCTAATTCCACCATGCTACGAATGACGGCGGCATTATCAATAGACAGTACTTCCGTTAATAAGGCTTTAGCTGCACTAAGTGGGATGGTTCGTAGTACTTTACGTATTTTCAATAAATTGCTGGCACTCATACTTAATGAGTCAAAGCCCATCGCCATCAGCAAAATGGCTGTACCCGGATCGCCTGCCATTTCACCACAAATACTTACCGGTTTACCCGCAGCATGAGTCTCGGTAACGACGTACTGCAATGCCCTTAATACCGCTGGATGATAAGGGGTATATAAGTCAGCAACACGCGCATTATTACGATCAACGGCCAATAAGTATTGCGTTAAGTCATTGGAGCCAACAGAAACAAAATCAGCAATTTGGGCAAGGTCTTTAATTTGAATTAACGCCGAGGGCACTTCGACCATAATGCCCAATTTTGGGGGGTGAATCGTGACTTTTTCTTCTTCTTGAACTTCGGTGACTGCTCGATGCAAAAGATGCTGCGCTTCTTCAATTTCAAATACCGACGAAATCATAGGCAGCATAATTTGCAAATTATTAAGGCCAATATCTGCTTTTAACATGGCGCGAATTTGCACCATAAAAATCTCTGGATGATCCAGAGTAATACGAATGCCACGCCAACCCAAAGCAGGGTTAACTTCATCAATAGGAAAGTAGGGCAAGTCTTTGTCGCCGCCAATGTCTAGCATACGCATGGTGACGGGGGCAGGGGCGAACGCTTGCAATTGCTGGCGATAAATACCCCGCTGTTCCTCTTCGCTGGGAAAGCGGTCACGGAGCATAAACGGAATTTCGCTGCGATATAAGCCGACACCTTCAGCGCCTCGATCACGACCACGGGCGACATCAGCCATTAAGCCGGTGTTGACGTAAAGGGTAATGCGATGGCCATCTGGGGTTTCAGCGGGCAAGTCGCGATACGCATCTAACCCAGCGACTAATTGCCGCTCTTCTTTAATAATTTCTTTATAGCGTTTACGAAGTTCACGCGAAGGATTGACATAAACCCTTGATTGATAAGCATCCACAATCATCTCGGCATCATCCAGACTACCAACTGGCAGTTCGGCAACACCAACAACGGTGGGAATACCTAAAGCACGTGCGACAATGGCCATGTGTGAGTTGGCCGCGCCTGTAGTAGTGACAATCGCGGCGATGTTATCCAAAGGTGTGTCTACTAGCGTAGCCGTGGAGATTTCTTCGCCGATTAAAATGCTGTTTTCGGGAAAATCCCGATTTGGGGTATTTTGTTTTTGTAAATGTGCCAATAAGCGCCGACCTAAATCGCGCACGTCGGCCATGCGTTCCCGTAAGTACGCATCATCCATTGCTGCAAAACTTTGCATATGGTCGTCAATAACGGCACGTAAAGCGCCTTGTGCCCAGTTACCAGCGTGAAT
>CANBZV010000239.1 GCA_947373945.1 Moraxellaceae bacterium | reverse complement strand
TGACCATACACCCGCCTTTTTTGTTGAGAGTATTGTTATGTCTGTTTTGTGGGAAAATCTTCAGACTGCCGTTAGTGCCGCCACTGGCACTCAGCCTTTAATCATCCCGTTAACCAATGAAGCGGTGTTAACGGTGCAAGGCGCTGATGCACATAAATTTTTGCAAGGTCAATGTAGTACCGATACCGCGCAAGTGACTGTTAACAGCTCTAGACTGGGTTGTTTGTGCAACCTCAAAGGCCGCGCCATCGTTAGCTTTAGAGCTGTACAATGGCAAGAACAAACTATCCATTTAGTGATGGATGCACCGCTAGTCGCCGTCGCTAAAACGTTATTGCAAAAATATATCGTTTTTTCCAAAGCTCAATTATCGACGCCTGAACTGGCTATTTTTGGCATGGTGGGTGATGGCGCGCGTGACTTGATCACGAGGACCTTTAGTCAATGCCCGACTGATATTGATGAAGTCTTCAGCAATGAACAGGCGTCGATTACCCGTGTGCATGGCGAACAACGCTTTTTGATTTTAACCACCGCCAATACCTTAGCAAGCGTATGGCCGCAACTTACACAACACGCGGCGATTGCTGATGTTAATGCTTGGCGTTTGGCACAAATCGCGGCGGGTGAGGCGCAAGTTTTGGCTAGCACTAGTGAGCTGTTTCAGCCACAGGAATTGAATCTGCCAACGCTTAATGGCGTCAGTTATAACAAAGGGTGTTATACGGGTCAGGAAGTGGTCGCGCGCTTATATTTCCGTGGCAAACTCAAGCAGTTTGTCCATCGTTTTCAGGCTAAAGGAACAGAGTTACCTGCTCTGAACAGCGCCATTAGTGATGAAACTAATCACACCCAAGGCCATGTGGTTTTAGCGGCACAGCGTGATAGTAATACTTTTGAAATGCTGGCGATTGCGCGACGGGATCATTTAGAGGGGTTGCATATTGCCGAATCTAATCAGCCATTGACGCGCTTAGAGTTACCGTATGTTGTTGAAGTGAAAGAGTAGAGTAAGCAACGGCGGTTTTAACCGCCATATCTATAACCACATTGAGCAATGGGCGAGTCAATTCGCCCCTAAGACTTTACTGCCACGCCTTGAATCATGCTTGCACCAAGCGTCATCATTTTGGGATGTTGATAGCGCTCAATATGCAAAAATCTAAACCCTGCGCTGTGAATAGTGCTTTCAGTATCACGATTCAAATGACAACCACAGCCTAGATGTTTCCATGCTGGCGTTGCCCAATTTTGTAACCGCGCCACCATGGTACTTGGCGCGCGTACATGTTCTAAAAATAATAATTGGCCATCCGGCTTTAACACCCGATACGCTTCTTGCACGGCTTTAACAGGGTCGGGAATGGTACATAACACCAAACACATAATCACGGTATCAAAACTATCATTGGGAAACTGCAAGTTTTGCGCGTCATCAATGGCCAACTTGACCACTGCCGCCGTATGCGACTTCGCGGCCATCTGCTGCGCTTTAGCCAACATCGCGCGGTCTGGTTCAATGCCAACAATTTCGCTGGCCAAGTCACTATAAAACGGCAAATTCGCGCCCGTACCTATGCCAATCTCTAAAATACGCCCTTTGGCTGCGGCAATCAGCGCTTTACGTTGCGGCATTAATGGTCGAGTCGCGATATCTAAGACAACAGGGAAAACATGGTCGGCATAAAACGACATGGCATTCGCCTCTAAAAGTCGGCTAAAGGATGTTCCCCATGCCAAGGAGCTTGATAATGGCCATCGAGCCACGCATCAGTAACCTCAGAAATGGTGGCAGGTTGCCAGTGCGGTTGATGATCTTTATCGACCAATAACGCCCTCACGCCTTCAATAAAATCAGGATGACGCGCACATTGCACCGACAGTATTAATTCTTGACGAAAACAATCGGCCAAACTCAATTGCTGGCCGTGTTGCCATTGCCGATAGATTAAAGCGGCACTAGTTGGCGAGCCTGCTTTTAAAGTCGCCGCTGCTTTGTTCAGCCATGCATTGTCGCTGGCTTCGGTGAGTTGTAAATACAAACTCACAAAGTCGGTTGCGGAGGTGCGTTGTGCTATGTCATCCAAACAAGGCGCAATGAGTGCCGCTGGTAACGTGGGGCATTGATATGGAGCCAATAATTGGCTAATTTGTTGCCTATGTTGTGTGGTATCGCTTGACCACTCCAGCTGAGTTAAGCCTTCAAGCACGGTATGACGATGGTTTGAGGCCAACGAAAAATTGGCTAGTCCCAGATCCAAAGCATCCTGTGCATTAATACTGGCACCGGTCATTCCTAAAAATAAACCTATCTTGCCTAAACGTCCCAGTAACCACGAACCACCGACATCGGGATATAAACCAATCGAAATTTCGGGCATCGCCAAGCGCGATGTTTCGGTAACGATACGATGAGAAGCGCCGCATAACAGGCCAATACCGCCACCCATGACAATGCCGGTCGCCCAAACAATCATGGGCTTAGGGAAGCAATGAATCAAATAATCCAAGCGATATTCGGCACTAAAAAAATCCAGCGCTGTGCTGTCATTAATACCATTGGCACGCACTGCCAAACAAACTTGCTTAACATCACCGCCCGCGCAAAAGGCTTTTTCACCGGCACTATGCAAAAACACAGCGACAATGTTGTCATCTTGCGCCCATTGCAATAGCTGCGGATACAACAACTCAATCATCGGTAAATTTAAAGAGTTGAGTGATTTTTCACTATTTAATTGCGCGACACCAATACGTTGGCCGTTGCTACAACTTAACTCTTGAAACAGTACGTACTCACTCATGCCGGCAACGCCCATTGAATTGGTTCCAGGCCATGTGCTTGTAAATAGGTGTTGGCCTGAGAAAAATGCTTACAGCCAAAAAAACCACCGCGATTGGCTGCCATCGGTGAAGGGTGTACCGCCTTCAACACCAAATGTTTTTTAGTATCAATATGTTGACCCTTTTTTTGCGCATAACTGCCCCACAGCAAAAAGACCAAATGCTGGCATTGATCATTGAGTACTTTAATCACTTCATCGGTAAATAATTCCCAACCGCGTCCCTGATGCGAAGCTGCCATCCCTGCTTCAACAGTTAGCACACTATTTAGCAATAATACGCCCTGTTCGGCCCATGAGCTTAAATCGCCATGACGCGCCGGAGTCGCACCGACATCGGACGCCAACTCTCGATAAATATTGTGCAACGAGGGCGGCACCGCGATACCGCGACGCACCGAGAAACACAAACCATGTGCCTGTCCAACACCGTGATAAGGGTCTTGCCCTAAAATCACCACTTTGACGTGGGATAACGGCGTCGTGTTCAAGGCATTAAAATAATCAGGAGCGGGAGGATAAATGATTTTGCCAAGTTTTTTTTCTTCGGCTAAAAAATGACGCAGATTAGCCATATAAGGCTTGAGGAAAACAGGTGCTAACGCTGCTTTCCATGTTTCGTGCAGTTGTACACGGGCAATAGCTTCCTGCTGTTCAGCAGTGAATGA
>CANBZV010000238.1 GCA_947373945.1 Moraxellaceae bacterium | reverse complement strand
GCGTCATTAGGCCTACGCATCCGTAAAGGCTGTAGCTATCATGGCTTTGCACTAAATATTGATATGAACTTAGAGCCTTTTACCCTTATTAACCCTTGCGGCTATCAAGGCTTAGAAATGACACAAATCAGCGACCTCATTCCCTGCCCACCTTCTCTCTCAAGCGTAGGCAGCGAGATCAGCTTAACGCTGACGTCACGTTTTTATCAATAATTTTACATTTTATCGCTACACCTCATTGACTTAACCGAAACAAATTGTTACTTACTTAAAGTAAGCAATCGTCATATTCTTAATGGTGAAGGCTTTTATAACAACGATGGCCTAGCTGGGAAGCTAATAGCCCATCCTAGAGGTAATTATGATAACAAGACTATGTGCGAGCTTACTACTCGCAACGCTACCCGCGTTGGCATTTGCCGAACGAGATCTTGATGATTTTCGGTCTGAAGTTGCCAAAAACGAATGGCGTTTATCTAAAAGCGATAAGCTTCACGAAATTAAAGTCTATGTCAAAAATGAAGAAGGCAAAAACATTCGTTCCTTTAGGGTTGAGGCTACATTAGATGCACCTATCGAGGTGGTTGCCCGTGTTCAATCTGACATCGATAACTATACTCGCTGGTACTTTGCTACTTTAGAAGCAAAACTACTCAAAAAACTTTCAGACAGAGAGTATATTTTTTATATGGTGCATGATGCGCCCATTGGTATGCCAGATCGTGATGTTGTACTAAAAGCCACTATCGAACCAATGACCGCTAAAAAACCTTATGTCGTTATTAAAATGGTTTCTGTGCCTGACTTTATTCCTGCACATCCACCCTATGTCCGGATGACTGCTGAAAATTATGTGGTTAGATTTACACCACAAGGCAAAGATAAAACCTTACTAGAGTCCGAAGGCTTTATTGATCCAGGTGGCGTTTCACCTTCATGGGCAATTAATTATATCCAAGGCAAAGGTCCATACGCCAATATGATGGGTATGCAACGTATGGTAGGTTTACCCTTGTATCGGGATGCCAAATCGCCATTACCGTACACATTCATTGAGTAAAGATAGCTTGTATTATTTGTGATGGGCAACGGCAAATGACACTCGTTAATCACGTTACATCCGGATTAATGCGTGATTATTTGCCTCTCACAACTCAATAACTAAAAATAGGGAGGCTAAAGTATTCATGCAGGTATGCGCCGTTAGAAAACAATAGCCGTTGGTGTCCTTCTAGTACACCAACCTTGAAGGTGTACTATGATAAAAAAACTTTGCCTAAGCTTTCTTATAGCCGCTTTACCCGCACTCGCACTAGCCGAAGCCGATTTGGAAGACCTGCGCTCCGAAACCACCAAAAACGAATGGCGCTTATCCAAAAATGACAAACTACACAAAATCAAAGTCTTTGTAAAAAACGAGGAAGGCCAAAATATCCGCTCGTTTCGTGTCGTCAGCACTATTGATGCCTCAATAGAAACACTAGCGCGTGTGCAGAGTGATTTTGATAATTACTTACGCTGGTATTTTGCTGCGCTTGAAGTCAAATTTTTACGCAAAGTGTCTGATCGTGAATATATTTATTATATGGTACATGATGCCCCGATTGGTACGCCCGACCGCGATGTCATTTTACGCACCGTCATAGAACCAATGACGGCCAAAAAACCGTATGTCTTTATGCGCATTACGGCACTCCCCGACTTTCTTCCCGTTCGCCCCCCTTATGTAAGGATGGTGGCCGAAAACTATACCGTCAAATGGACACCGCTAAGCAAAAATACCACATTAGTTGAATCTGAAGGCTTTATTAATCCTGGTGGTAACGCCCCTGCGTGGACAATTAACTTTATCCAAAGCAAAGGCCCCTTTGCAAACATGATGGGCATGGCACGTCAAGCACAACTCCCCCAATACACAGATGCCACGACACCACTACCCTTTACCTTTATCGAGCAATAAAATATGGGCGTGGTAATCACGCCCTAACCTTTAAAACAAGCGATTCAAACCATTTAACGCCGCTACCCGATAAGCCTCAGCCATCGTTGGATAGTTAAAGGTAGTATTAGCAAAATACTGCAAAGTATTACCACCATTTTTTTGCTGCATAATGGCCTGGCCGATATGGATAATCTCTGCCGAATTATTGCCAAAACAATGAATCCCTAAAATTGCCAATGTTTCGCGATGAAATAGTATTTTTAGCATACCCACCGTTTCACCCGTAATTTGCGCTCGCGCTAAATGACGAAAAAAAGCCTGGCCGACTTCATACGGTACTTGCTCTTCAGTCAGTTGCTTTTCTGTTTTCCCTAAAGACGAAATCTCGGGAATGGTATAAATACCTGTTGGTACATCTTCAACATGAGGCGTATCTTTTAGCCCCAAATAATGCGCGGCAGCGCAGCGCCCTTGGTCGTAAGCAGCCGATGCCAAAGACGGCCAACCAATAACATCCCCAGCAGCAAAGACATTAGGCGCAGTTGTGCGGTATTGTTTATCCACCGTCACCTGACCTCGGCTATTGGCGGTTACACCTACGTTCTCCAGCGCCATGTTGTCAGTATTACCGGTACGGCCGTTACACCATAAAATGGCATCCGCTTTGATTTTTTTGCCCGACTTTAAATGCAAGACAACACAATCATCATATGTTTCTATTTTTTCATATTGTTCTTGATGACGGATTAACACTCCTAGCTCTCGCAAATAATACGACAGCGCATCAGCAATCTCGTCATCCAAATAAGACAGCAATTGAGCTTGAGTATTGATCAAATCGACCTTATACCCCAAGCCGACAAATATACTGGCGTACTCACAGCCAATAACGCCTGCGCCGTAAATAATCAATTTATGGACGGGGTAATCTAGGGTCAAAATTTTATCGCTATCAAAAACACGCTTATGGCTAAAATCAATATCTTCTGGTTGATAGGGACGACTACCCGTGGCAATAACGACCGAATCAAAGGTCACCACTTCTTTACCACCTTCCAGCGTTTTAATTTTAATCGTATGCGAATCAACAAATTGTGCCTGACCAAAATACAAATCGACCTGATTACGATCATAAAAACGGGTATGGACTGCAACCTGTTGCTCAATAATTTTATGTGCGCGGGCTAGAACCTGAGACAATGGCACATTGCTTAACTCACCCACGCGACGAAATATCGAATCACGTTGATAACGCATAATGTTAAAAACCGTTTGCCGCAAGGCTTTCGACGGGATAGTGCCAACATGAGTGCAATTACCACCGACTTGGCCTCGGGCATCAATGACCGCAACTTTTTTGCCTTCTTTGGTCAGTTTCATCGCCGCGCCTTCACCCGCAGGGCCTGCGCCAATGACCACGACGTCATAATCATATTGAGTTTGCATCTATCGCTCCTTTGTTCGGCAAAAAATAAACATCATCAGCAATATTACGTTAAAATTAACTTCTTTAGGTATAAAGAGCGCGACGGTAATGAGTGAAGCAGTCAAAGTCATCACGGGTGATAAGCT
>CANBZV010000237.1 GCA_947373945.1 Moraxellaceae bacterium | reverse complement strand
TCAAGCCCATCGTTTTCAACAGCGCTCGGGCGCTTTGCACATCATCACGCTTGCTATTCAAGAGGCGCAGAGCATCCTGCATGGCCTGCTGGTCAATGTCGTTGTGGGCTTCGGCCTTGTCTGCCTCTTCCATCTGCTGAAGATAGCCCGTGATGCGATTTTCCAGCGCCTTGTCCTGTTTGGCTAGACGTGCCTCCGTGATCAACTGGCGACGTGAGGCGACCGCCTGAAACTTGCTGCCATCAATGGCGACAAGTTCACCCACGATCAGTCCAGCCCGGCGACAAAATTGCACAAAGGCGCGGCACAGGGCGACAAAGCCTTTGTGGTTGGTGCGCCGGAAGTTGGCGATGGTCTTATGGTCGGGTGCCAAGCGTCCGAGCAGCCACATGACTTCGACGTTACGCTGGCATTCGGCCTCAAGCCGACGGGAGGAACGGAGACGGTGCAAATAACCATACAGAAAAAGCTTGAGTAAATCGGCGGGATCGTAAGGCGGGCGGCCCGTGCTCTTAGTGAGGGTCTGGGTAAATCCCAACGTAGCAAGATCCAGATGCGCCACGTAGGCGTTAATGACTCGAACCAAGTGATCGCCCGGAATCAATTCATCCAGTGATACCGGGAACAAGCTGCCCTGACCCGGAGCTTCGCCTTTAACATAGCTCATAAACGACAATGCCCATACTTCTGTACGGGCATTGTCGCTAAGTGCAATTCAAACTGCCACTGTTTTTACACAGTCTGAAATTGAGGGCTTTTTTATGTCAAGGTTCGACTTATTTAGCCGAGTGCCCCGTCAATTCTACTTTGACTTTTTCATGCTCTTCCAAAGACGCATAATAAGCGCGCAACACTTCCAACACCTCAGGACGCGAGAAGTTGTTTTCCACTTCTCCGCCTTCCGATAAGGCTTTACGCAATTTAGTACCAGACACCAGTACGCGATCAGCTGGAGTATGAGGACAGGTCTTAGTCGAAGCCATGCCGCCACAAGCATTACACCAGAACGTCCAGTCAATTTTTAATGGCTGGGTGATCAAGGCATTTTTCGGAATCGCATCAAAAATGTACTGCGCGTCGAATGGACCGTAGTACTCGCCGACGCCCGCGTGGTCACGACCAACAATCAGATGTGAACAGCCATAGTTTTGACGGAACAATGCATGCAATAAGGCTTCACGTGGGCCTGCGTAACGCATATCCAGCGGATAGCCCGACTGAACAACCGTGTTTTTAACAAAGTATTTATCAATCAACACACTAATTGCTTCTTGACGTACTTCGGCAGGAATATCACCCGGTTTTAACGCGCCCAGCAAGGAGTGAACCAACACACCATCACAAATTTCGATAGCGATTTTAGCTAAATACTCGTGTGAACGGTGCATTGGGTTACGTGTTTGGAAGGCAGCAATGGTTTTCCAGCCTTTCTCTTCAAACAGCTTGCGTGTTTCTGCCGGGGTCATGTACGTATCGGCATACTTGGTCGGGAACTCACCTTGGGACAATACTTTGACAGGCCCCGCGATGTTGATATCGCCCTGCTCCATCACCATTTTCACGCCCGGATGTGCGATATCATTGGTGCGGAAAATCTCACGGCACTCTAAATCTTTATCGATGCTGTACTTTTCAGTAACGGTCATCGTACCCATGATTTCACCGCTGTCACTATCAACCAAAGCAACGTCTTCACCAATCGCAATACCATTTGCGGTATCCACAGTCGTTGACAAGGTAATAGGAATTGGCCAGAACAAGCCAGTGCTAGTATGCATATTGGTGCAAACACCCAACCAGTCTGCTTTATTCATAAAGCCTGTGAGTGGGGTAAAGCCACCAATACCCAGCATAATCAAATCGCCACTCTCACGTGAGCTAATCAGGACTTTCTTTAATGACTGCGCACGAGCTTGTTCAGCAACCAACGCTTCGCCTTCTAACAATAATGGCAGTAGAACATCACTACCATGTGGTTTGACTAATGACATAAATAATCCTCAACAGCTTGCAGAGAGTAGAAAAGACGGCAATTATACGCGCCTCTTTCACTTTGACTCCAGCCTATTATGGCCAATGCTTATTTGATTTATTGTCGTGCAGGTTTTGAGAAGGAAGCTGCCGCCGAATTACAACATTTTGCGGACCAATATGGTTGGCGTGGTTTTATCAAAACCAAGGCCGATGCTGGTTATGTTTTATTTTGCGGGGAGAACTTGCCCGAAACGGGTGACAACGCTCCCAAATGGCGAGAATTAGTCTTTGCTCGTCAATTATTGTTTGTACAAAACGCGGAGCCGCTACACTTAGAAGCGAATGATCGAATCACGCCGATTGTGGCCGTTTTAGTGGGCCAATACTTCAAAGAATTAGCGTTAGAAGGCGCCGACACCAACGATGGCAAATCATTAAGCAACTTCTTTAAAGCCATTGCGCCTGCACTTAAATCGGTACTAGAAAAACGTGCGATTCTGCGTAAAAAGGCTCATAAAAACCTACATTTATTTTTTTTGGACTCGACAGCCGTCTATATTGCCTTTAGCGAAGTCAATAATAGCTCACCTTGGCCTATGGGTATTCCGCGCTTACGCTTTCCTAAAGATGCGCCCAGCCGCTCAACACTCAAGCTTGAGGAAGCCTTTCATTATTTTATGGATGAAAGCAGCCAACAAGAGTGGTTACGCGAAGGCATGACGGGAGTCGATTTAGGCGCTGCACCGGGTGGTTGGACATGGCAATTAGTTCATAAGGGTTTGCAAGTGATTGCCATTGATAACGGCGCAATGGATAAAGCGTTAATGCAAACGGGTCAAATCGAGCATTTGCGCGTCGATGGCTTTAAATATCGTCCCGAACGCAAGGTCAACTGGCTGGTTTGCGACATGATCGAAAGCCCTGCCCGTGTCGCCACCACCATTGCTAGCTGGATTGCAGATGGCGATGCTGAACGCGCCATCTTCAACTTAAAACTACCGATGAAAAAACGCTTTGAAGAGTTACAACACTGCATTGAACTCATGGATGATATTTTGACCGACAAACGGGTTAAATATCACCTGTCATTCAAACAGCTTTACCATGATCGTGAAGAAGTGACGGGCTATCTGTATCGTTTGTAGCACACAGCCATCAAAAAGAGGGCCAGACCCAGCCCTCTCTAGTCATAACAAACCCATTAAATCAGCGCCAACATCATCGAATATAACTCGGTTTTAATGCTGCTATTGGCAGGATTATTGGCCACGTTATACCATTCTTTTTCATCAACATCGTGGTCATATAACTCTTCATCACCATTCGCATATCGAATATAACGCCACTTCTTAAAGCGCAGCGAGTAATCATTGCTATTCAATATGGATAATACGGGGTAATCCCATGCGATCTCAGGATTATCAATTAATGGCCGCAGGCTACGGCCCTGCAGATTATTGGGTGTCGGCAAACCGCAGTAATCAGTGAGTGTTGGAAATAAATCCAACAACTCGACATGAGAAGACACCGCTCGACCTGCTACGTTACCTTTCGGAGGGACAATGATAAACGGAATAC
>CANBZV010000236.1 GCA_947373945.1 Moraxellaceae bacterium | reverse complement strand
GCGCAATTTCAATGCCCAGACCGATTCCTGAAACACGCTATTCAATTTTTGAATGAGTAGCTATGCAACCTTGTAAGCTGAGCACTGCATTCATCAGCTTTTTCGTACTCGCACAACAGAGGTGCCTTTCCATGCTGAAATTTAAACTCCTGCTTTGGGGATTCACCCAATTGCTGAAAAGAGAAGTCCGAAATAACCCCGATTGCTCCCAGTACATTAAAGGGAAAAAATTGACCTTCCAAATCAGAACACAGAGCGGTATTGGTCGCTACTTTGTCATTGCCAATGGTAAAATACAATCGTTTGATGGGTTAACCTCTACGCCTCAGTTCACATTAACCTTCAAAAATGCCGATAAAGGCTTCTCGATTCTGTCGGCAAAAGATGGCCAAGCGGCATTTTTGCGAGGGCTAGGTAAAAAAGATTTAGTCATTAGCGGTGATTTTTTGGAAGTCATGTGGTTTCAAGGCTTAACGGAGTTCCTTCAACCTAAAAAGACCATTTCGCCTTATGATCGAACCCGATTTTCACAGTAATATGTAGTGAAGACAGGTTTGGTCAGAGGATGATAGATACCGCATTCACCCTTAATTTTACGATGGAGTCCCATACCTTATGGCCAACAAAACCTATGGGCAATTGTGTCCTCTTGCAAGAAGTCTGGATGTGCTGGGCGAGCGCTGGACATTGCTCATTATTAGAGAACTTTTGCTTGGCCCGAGGCGGTTCAAAGATATTCTTGCGGCACTCCCTGCTATGGGTGCCAATCGACTGTCCGAGAGACTGGTGTCCTTGGCTACCGATGGCATAATCAACAAGAGCTCCGCCCCAATGCCTATCTATGAGCTGACAGAGTATGGCGAGCTGCTTCGTGCGCCGCTGATTACTCTCAGTCTATGGGGTCTGAAATTGCCGATTGATGAAAGAATAGATGCGTCAACTGCGCGCGCAGAGTTAGTTGCGCTTGGATTAGCGTGTGCTATCAAGCCTCGGGCAGACGGCGAAACTCATCACATCTATGAGTTTCATGTGGGTGATGAAAAACTTCATTTTCTCGTGGAGAATGGTCGCGTACTGCCGCGCTCGGGTTCAGCACCTGCTGCGGCTGATCTTTTAGTCACTTGCGACTTGTGTACCTTTACCGCGCTGGCATTGCGAGAAATTACCCCTGAGCAAGCATTACAAGCGCATCGGGTATTGATTTTAGCGGGTACTGCTGCGCAGTTTATTGATGCTTTGATGGGGGGTGATATGTCGGCTGGCATATAGCCGACATATCGTTTCTACCTATCGTGCCAAGAATTCAAGCGACTTAGAGACAAAATCGGCATAGTTCTGGAATACACCACCATGCCCAGCGTCTGGATAAATAATCAGCTCACTATGCGGTAGTCGCTTAGCCAAATCATGCGTATTGACACTAGGCACCATGCGATCGCTATCACCATTGGCGACAAGCACAGGTTGATAGACTTTTGATAAATCCGCTGGCTCTTTTGCACCCCAAGCACGTAAAGCCTTCAGTTGTGCCATAAAAGCCTTCACCGTGATTTCCGTATCGCGGTTTGCGGAACGCTCATTCAAGCGCAACAGATACGCTTTGCCAGCCTGAATCCCGTTAGGCGTACGGGTAAAAAATAGAAACTGCTTTGGATCCTGCCGAGTAAAAAACCCGCGCATCATATCGTAATAGGTAACGCCAGACACACTGCTGATTCCCTCACCACCTGCAGGTCCAGTCCCAGCAAGTATCATTTTACGCACGAGCTGTGGATCTTTTAATATGACTTCCTGCGCGACCATTCCCCCCATCGAAAAACCAAAGATATCTACCTGTTTGAGTCCCATAGCGTGAATGAACGTTATCGCATCATCGGCCATTTGCTCAATCGACTTCGCAGGCGCGCCACTGGAAGCACCAATGCCACGATTATCGAAAACAATGACGTGGTGCTTCTTGGCAAAGCCATCGACCACTCGCGGATCCCAATTATCCAGCACGGCAGCTAAGTGAGCCATAAACACAACGGGTGTGCCGCCATTGTTTTTGCCAAGTTCCCTGTAGGCGAAATCAATACCACCCGCCGAAATAGTACGGGTTGCGACATCTTTCCATGAATCTGTCATTTTCTGCTGCGTCACGGCGGAAGGTGCACCTGCCGTAGTGAGCGAACTATTGTCTGCGCTAACCGCCGATGACATCAACAGTGCGGGCAAAGCGATTGCCAAAATACTGGCTTTAAATAGGTGATGCATGATATTTGTCCTCTACGATAATTGTGCCTATTTTGGCGTAAGTTACGGTGGATGCCTTTTAATACAGACGCATACTGCGCTGTTCACAGCCCTCTATTTCATTGAAATAACGACTTTCCCTTTGGCACGACCTTGATCAACATAGGTCATGGCTTCATTTGTTTCTGCGAATGGAAATACCTTATCGACCACTGGACGTATAGCTCGTGCGTTAATCAAGGAGGCAATTTTGCTCAACTGACTGCCTTCGGCTCGCATGAACAAAAACGAGTAATCAACGCCCAGTTGAGCGGCTTTCTTTCTGACACCAAAGCTCAGTAAACGGACGACTAACTTCACAAACCATGGCAACTTCGCCTTATTTGCGAAGTTGCTATCAGGCGGGCCAGATATTGAAATGAGTCTGCCGCCACGCTTCAGAATCCTTAACGATTTCTCAAGTGTTTTGCCATCTTGACTGTTCAAGACCACGTCATAGTCGTGAAGAATGTTCTCGAAATCATCTTTCTTGTAGTCAATGACAATGTCCGCACCGAGGCTTTTGACCAACTCCGTGTTAGCAGCACTGGCCGTCGTCGCCACAGTTGCCCCCAAATGCTTAGCTAATTGAATGGCGAATGTTCCTACCCCACCAGAACCCGCTTGAATAAAGACTTTTTGACCTTTACGCACATTGGCTTTTTCGACCAACGCTTGCCAAGCAGTCAGAGCAATGAGAGGAATAGATGCAGCTTCTTCCATAGTGAGGTGCATAGGCTTAATGGCGACATCATTCTCGTGCAGCGAGATAAATTCTGCAAAAGAGCCGATTCTATTGACATCTGGTCGAGCAAATATTTCGTCACCGACCTTGAATTGGGTCACATTTTTGCCCACTTTAACCACCACCCCCGCGACATCATTGCCCATGATGAGAGGCAAGCGATACGGTAGAATCAGTTTAAACTCTCCGTCTCGAATTTTTCCATCCAAAGGGTTGACACTAGACGCGCAGACCCTTACCAATACGTCATTATCGTTTACTACGGGATCTGGCACCTGTACCAACTGTAGGCTGCCCTTTTTACTGTACTTGTTTAACGTAAATGCTTTCATGCGTGAGTTCCTTGTTAGATGATGGATGCGCCTTAGCTCAGACCTTTAACCACCTGAGCCGCTAACTCATCGGGGCGGGTCGTGGCAAGTGCACCTTTACGAGAGAAGTGAAAAGGCGAACGCGCATAGGCGGAGATCAGTGCTTTCATAACATTTCCTCTGAATTTTGGCAGGGAGCTGTGATAGTGATGTGGCAATGTCTTTTTGGA
>CANBZV010000235.1 GCA_947373945.1 Moraxellaceae bacterium | reverse complement strand
CCGTTACGCAAAGGGTTGTTGGCGAAAAGTCTGGAATCGACGCTAGCACGCTATAAGCAACTACAGGAGCTTCCTGTACTCAAAGCGGCGACCACAGTAGAAATATCCAAGGATGTGCAAGAAAAAGCCGTCAGCAGCAAAATTGCCGATTATTTAGCGCGTCTGCGTGCCAAAGGGTTTGGCGGCGGGAGTGGGCGGATTGCTCAGCCGGTTTGATAAGAGGCAAAGCATGCTCATCCACCTGCTCGGGGGAGGTTGGGAGGGAGTTGGCCTCGACACCAAACCCCTCCCTAACCCTGCCCCATAGCAGGGAAGGGAACAAACGCCTTACTTATGCTGACCAAAAAAGCTTTCTAATTCAGCGCGCATTTCATGATTCAAATGACAGGTCATAAACTTGCCATTGCGCTCAATCCAAATGAGCTTGGCATTCACTAATTCTTTAATATGATGCGAGACTGTCGGCGCACCAATATTCAGCTTATTAATGAAGTCAGTTAAACCACAGCTACATTCTTTTTCGCGGCCAGAATCCACGACTTTTTCGCGTAGCTGCAACAGCTCCAGATAAATCTGTAGGCGATTGGGATGAGACAAGGCTTTGAACGCCTGCGCTAAATCGTGGATATTACTCAAGAAACACCTCGCAAAAAATACCAGCAAGCCTGTGTCTATACTGAGACATCAGACATGACCGTTTATCGGCTGAGTGCATGATAGCATAACTATGGTTTGACAACTATCGAATTATAATATAGTTTGATGATCATCGAATTGATAGTGTTTGATCTTCAACTGGAGTGTCGTCTTATGTATAACTTTCAATACAAAACCGCATTGATTACCGGTGCATCGAGTGGTATCGGCGAAGCGTTTGCCGAGCAATTAGCAGCGCAGCACTGTAATCTGGTCATAGTTGCTCGTCGTCTAGAACGTTTACAACAATTAAAAGCCCGACTCGAACAGCAGCATGGCATTAAGGTCACCGTGATTAGCAGTGATTTGACTCAGCCAAGTGCCGCCAACGATATTTATCAACAATTGCAAAGCCAAGGCATTCAAGTCGATGTCTTAGTTAATAATGCCGGTTTGGGTCATCATGGCAAGTTTATTGAAGTCCCTGTAGGCCAACAATTAGCGACGTTAATGGTGAATATCAATGCGTTAACGGAGTTAACGCATATTTTTGCCGCCGACATGAAAGCGCGTGGTCAAAGTGGCGCAATTCTATTGGTCGCCTCAATTGCGGCCTATACCCCGATTCCATTATTTGCGACTTATGCGGCATCTAAATCTTATGTTTTGAGCCTCGGGCAAGCGCTGAACAAAGAGCTCAAAGCCGATAATATTGGTGTCACGGTGTTGGCGCCAGGTGGTGTTGCCACCGAGTTTATGGATCATGCGGGACAAACCATTGATGACTGGCGTACCAAAGCCATCATGTCGGCCACCGATGTTGCTGCTGAAGCTTTAACCGCGTTGGCCAAAGGCAAAGCAGTGATTGTGCCCGGTGTGCTAAACAAAGCCTCGGCGGTATTTTTGTCGCACGCGCCGAGTGTCGTGAAAATGGCCGCTGGCGAAATGGCAACCCATTAATAAACGTAGGAATAACGATGAACAAGCAGTCTATTTTAATTGTCGGTGCGGGCGCAGTTGGACAAGTTTACGTACAACAATTTGCCAGTGCTGGTCATGATGTCCATTTGTTTTTGAAAGAGAAATATGTTGCCGAAGCCCAGCAAGGTTTTACGCTTTATCATCTCAATCGTGATAAAAAGAAGGTTAAACCGATCACCTTCAAGAACTTTCATTGTCACAGTGATTGGTCAACGGTAGCCGAGCGCCAATGGCATCAAATATGGCTGTGCATGTCGAGTACTGGTTTTGCACAAATGGATTTGCAGCCAATGGTACAGGCGGTTGGTGATGCGACTTTTGTGGTGTTGCAACCTGGCCCTGATGACATTCAACGGATGAAAGATACCGTCGGTGCTGATCGTGTGGTTTCGGGCATGATCAATATGATTAGTTATCACACGCCGTTAGCCACAGAAACAGTTGCCCAGGAAGGCATTGCTTTCTGGATTCCACCGATGATCCCAATGCCCATTGAGGGCGATCGCGCGCGCGCCGACGTGGTGATTGACACCTTAAAGCAAGCAAAAATCCCCGCTTCCTATCAAGCTGGTTATGCCGCTAAAGGGATTCATGGCAATGCTTTTTTAATGGTGTTTTTGGCCGCGCTGGAGATTAATCAGTGGCACTATAAATCATTAGCGGGCAATAAAGCGGTGCTAAAAACGATGATTGAGGCTCAGCATGAAGCCTTTGATGCTCTGAGCCAACATTATGGTACTTCGGCACCATCGGCGTTAAAGTGCGTGAAAAGCTGGATGATTCCGCCCTTATTGACGGCATCCCGTTATATTGCGCCGCTGGATATGGAGACGTATATGCAAGCACACTTTTCGAAAGTGCGCTCACAAACGGTGGCATTATTGCAGTTGTTTATTGAGCGGGCGCAGCAGTATCAATTAAAGCACGACGCGTTATCGACGCTGGTCGCTCAGTTAAAATAATTGATAGTGCTTAACATAGGATGGTTTTACCGCCATCCTATTTCAATGTCGCGCCGGTACTGTCTTCAACACGAATAGTGAGCGGAATCCCTGCCTGTACACTTTGCGACACCGTGCAAAAATCTTCAAACTGCGTCAAAATGCGTTCTAAATGTTCAAACTGATCAGCAGTTTTGCCAAGGTTGATCGTCGCATTGAGATGAGTCACACGCACACGCTTGGCATCATTACGGTCAAGTGTACAAGCCACGGTGGTTTTAATCGCGTCAGCATTTTGTTTGAATTTACGCAGCGCAAATAACAAGCTGGCCGATAAACAATTCGCCACCGCCGCCATTAACAAATGTTCCGGCGAAGGGCCTGCGCTTTCCCCCAACGGTGGTGGCAAGTCAGCCAAAATCGGGGCAAACAACTCACCGAAATCCACTTCAAATTTATAGTCAGTGGTCTGGGTGATGGTAATTGCTAATTGTTCCGGCATGGTCTTGTCCTTTACTGTGTACTAGTAGCAGCGGGGGCTTTAGAGCTTGGCATGTCCACTTGGGTGTTGGCGCTGCCAATCAAATTAAAGGTGGCGATGTTAATCCATGAGCGATTTTCGTTTTGGGCGCCCAAATCAACTTTAACCCGACCTTGTTTATCAATGTGGTCTGGATAATTCGTTTGCAATGTCGCCATGTTGGTACTAGCCAAGTCCGTCATTCCTAATTTCTGGTAGCAGTAAACTGTCATCGCGAGGGCTTCAGGGACTTGTGGCGTATTGGGATAATTTTCAATAATCCAGCGCGCGCGATTCAGCGCGGCGATATAGGTGCCACGTTTGACATAATAACGACCAGCATACATTTCGTTTTCGGCCAATTGGTTACGAATGTAAATCATGTGTTGGCGGGCATCAGGCGCAAAACTGCTTGTGGGGAAACGCGTGACCAATTCTTTAAAATTATCAAATGCTAAGCGTGAGTTACTCAAATCACGATGGGCAGTATCTAACGGCACAAAACGTAAAAACGC
>CANBZV010000234.1 GCA_947373945.1 Moraxellaceae bacterium | reverse complement strand
CCCCGATGTCTGCTCACGCCCGCGGGCCGCAGCTTTTCAAATGCATTCCCATTAGCACAGACTCGCAGAGCGTTCTTATTATCAACCAAGATACACAATGTGCACTTTGGTTTGATACTAATGGCTTGATCTTTCTCAAGAATCAAGATCCTACAGATTTGCGCCAACAATGGGTGTTTTCGGCAGAGGGGCAAATCTGTCCATATAATCCGCATGGCGCAAGCGCAGGGGCCATTGCGTTATTGCCCAATAATTACATGGGGCTGCAACCCATCGCGCCAAATCAGCCCACTCAGATGTTCGAGATGTTATTTCCTTCAGATTTCACATTCATTAGAAACTGCTGGACAGGTCGCATGTTAACTGCGGACTCTAATAATGGTGTCAGTTGGCAATTATTGGCCAGCGATAACACCAGTCAGCAGTGGGGACTTACTTCCGATGGGTTCCTTGTCTCTCGTTTAACAGGACAGGTATTGCAGCTTAGTGGACAAAGCCCAACAGCCGGAATGCTTTTAAATTTAGGGACTCAAGTTGCGCTTGGCAGCGGCGACCTAAATCAGCGATTTAATGTAAACGCTATAGACGGTGCCTTTCATTGCTACGCTGACCAGAGTTTTGTGCTTGGGAAATCGGAAACGACAGTTGTTGCTCAGCCAGCACTATCTTCCGATTTTACCCAGTTGTTAGAAGTCCTTTCGCCATTCCAGTTCTTTATGCTCGTGAATGGCGTAGCCAAAGGCGGGACTTTGCACCCGATCATGCAACGTGTTGGAAATGCGTGCACCATGGTCTATACGCAGACTAACCAACCAGATCAGATGTTCACCATTTCGCGCTACGGAGAGATTATCAGCGTAATTGATGGCTTTGTACTGCAAAGCTTGGGCTCTGGGCAAACACCACAGTTTGTGGATCCGGGCGGGGTGGAAATCGGCTTTGACAGCACTACTTTTGTCTATAGCGAAGCTAACGCGGTATATCCACCTGGTTATGGAACAATTATGTTGCGCTCAGGAGGCCTTGGCCTGATTGATTATTGCGCAACGCCAGATGAGCCTTGGATGTGGGCATTGTCTTTACCGGCGAGTGGGAACCAAGTTTGGTCCATGCAAGGCATACCAAACTCGGTATTCAGTCAGTACCAAGCGTTTGCCCGACAGTTCTTCGCTGATCCAGCTCCTCTACCGGGTGAGGTTGCGGTTTCTGCTGCTATTGACTCTGCGACGATCGAACTTGTTAGCCAACTCGACAAGACGACCAAAGTGATCATAACCTTGCTTACAGGTGTTCTTGATCTTGCTGCTGGCATTTCGGTAGGCTCGCTGGCAGACCAAGCGGTGACGAAGATCGCGGTGACTGTTTTGGGGAATGCGGATGTTGCCGCAAAGATTGCCGTCATTATGCAAGGCACAGTGACTGCCGCTAGTATCATTGCCGTAGCAGATGGCATCAGCAAAGCGGGTCTCTGGTCGCAATTGTTCAAAATGATGCTGCCAAATAGCTTCTGGGGATGGACACTGACGATTGTTAAACTCGGTTTCACGATCGTCAGTTGGGCGATTGGCGTTGGTCTTGCTGTGACGGGAGCCAAGATTGCGCTTTTGGTCGCAAGTATCTTATTAATTATAAAAGAAGGCGTGGCCGAGGCAGAAGCCGAAGCAGAAGCGCTGTTGACTCATGTTGCACTCCTGCGAAGTGTGCGCTGCTCAACTAGCGATAGCGTAAGCAAATGATGCTTTTGTGGTGATGTTTCAGACGTGGATATGAAGTTTACTAAGCTATTGATTTATCAAGGATGAGTAAAAATCGTAAAAATGTCTGAAGCAAAAGTAGGTAGAGGGTAGAACAACGGACTGTTAATCTGTGTGTCTCTGGTTCGAGTCCAGATTGGGGGGCCATATAAAACAAAGGCTTGCAGAAATGCAGGCTTTTGTGCTTTCTGGGGTTTTGGGCAATTCTAAGTTGTGCCTCTTCTGAATTGAAACCTTCTTGATTTCTCTACGACAATGCCGTATTTTTGCGGTATGTATACTATTGTCGAAACCCCAACATTTAAAGCAGATGCCAAGAGTATTTGGACAGAAGACGAGCGCGGGGCGTTTTGTGCTTGGCTATCTGTTAATCCAGAGGCGGGGGATGTTATTCCTCAAACTGGGGGATGTCGAAAAATACGTTGGTCTCGTGCAGGCATGGGCAAACGTGGTGGAGTCCAAGTGATCTGCCCCTGCAATAACGGACACCTTTAAAAGAGAGTAAAATCTCGTCATGTTAGAGGTGTTGAAAATGAGTCAAGCAAAGAGTAAATCATCGCGTAGTTACACACGTCATAGTGCAGATTACAAGAAAGAAGCCCTACGTCTAGCCGAAGTTCACGGGGTATCGAAAGCGGCCTCAGATTTGAAGTTAAGCGAATCACAAATTTATGCTTGGCGAGTGCAAGCCGAACAAGCGAAGAGTATCAGTGAGCGTGAGCAAGAGCTTTCGCTAGAAAATGTAAAGCTCAAACGATTATTGGCCGAAAGAAGCGAAGAGGTAGACATTCTAAAAAAGGCCGCAGCATACTTTGCAAGGAGCCTCAAGTGAAGTATGCGTTTATGTTAGCGCATGTGGCTGAATTTAGCGTATCAAGTATGTGTCGCGTCTTTGAAATTTCGCGTAGTGGTTTTTATGGTTGGCAAGCGAGCAACGGGCGGCGCAAGCAACGGGCGGTCAAACAAGCTGCTTTAGATTCTGTAGTCAAAGAGACCTTTTTTCTTTTTAAGATGCGCTATGGTGTGCGTCGTCTTTATCGCGAGCTGAAAGCGCAAGGTTGTGATTATTATAAGGAACGCATAGCGGCTAGTTTACAACGACAAGGGCTTGTGGCTAAAGCTGCGCGTAAATTCAAGGCGACGACGTACAGTAAACACAAGCTGCCTGTCGCGGCCAATATACTGGAACAAGACTTTACAGCGACGGCTCCTAATCAGAAATGGGTCACGGATATTACCTACTTATGGACGACCGAAGGTTGGTTATACTTGGCGATTGTCGTAGATTTATATTCGCGTCTCGTCGTGGGCTGGGCGATGAATGAGCGGATGACTACACCCTTAATCTGTGACGCACTACAAATGGCGTTATGGCAGCGTAAACGTCCTCAAGGGGTCATTGTTCATAGTGACCGAGGCTCTCAATATTGCTCGCATGATTATCAAGCCCTGTTGAAGAAGCATAAACTGATTTGCAGTATGAGTGCCAAAGGAAATTGTTATGATAACGCGTGTGCTGAAACCTTCTTTCATAGCCTAAAAGTAGAAGCCATTCATGGTGAGCAATTACTTAATCGCGAACAAACTAAAAGCCGCGTCTTTGAGTATATTGCGGTTGACTACAACAACCAACGACGGCACAGTTATACGGGCTATTTAAGTCCTGCTGACTTCGAAAAACAGCAAAAATTCGCATAGTCAGGTGTCCGTATTTGTGGGGGCAGATCACGCACGCCGCACTTAAAAAATGCAGACACTATTAATAACAAAGAATTAATGAAATGAAATCAAATATAACATCTTGTACTTCCTTGTTTTCGACTGCGTTAAGCCTTACGCATAGTCTTTTTATATCCCGTTTTGCAGACG
>CANBZV010000233.1 GCA_947373945.1 Moraxellaceae bacterium | reverse complement strand
TACGACAAATCGGAATGCGCTAAACCTGCGGCGTGTAAACGACGCACCGCACGAGCAATCTGCAAACAAACCTTCAGATGATGCAACCAGTTTCCTAACTCACGCTTATCAAGATATTTGTTGCGGTTAGATGGCGAGGCAAACCATTTACCTTCTTTTTCTTTGCCCTTAATGCCGAGCATATCGTCTTGGCGCGAACCATGCTGAAAAAAGAAATTCTGCTCATAAAACGGCACAACGATACCGAGTTTGCCTTGGTATTCAACCGTCGCCGTTGGCCAGCAATACACTGACCGCCAATACTCGCCACCTTGCTGATTAAAAATACGCTCACGATATTGACCGGTAATCATCGTCAAGCGCTCTTTAAGTTGCTCATCATTTTTATGACGAAAAAACGCGACGACATAACGTTTATCGGGTGAGAAATAGACATCCTTCATCGCTCCCGATGCTTTGATTTCGTTGACAAACTGAATAGTCGAGCCATCAGATGCAGTTAGGGTAATAATATCGGCCATGATTAGTGCGTGCCCATAACCACGATTATGGTGCGGTCATCGTGATTGCCTGCCGACCAAAAATCCAGCCAGTGTAATAAGTGCTTAGCGCTGGACAGTGCTTGTTGTTGGTGCAGATTTTGCCATAAGCCATCCCAATGACGTACATCCTTCAGTTGATTCTCGGTTTCAAAAAATGGATCACTGACCCCGTCGGTCATCAGTAATAGCGTCGCAGCTTCGCTGGGATAATAGACTGTTATCCGTGTCGCCAAGGCTTCCATGTTGGCTGCATCCTCATTAAAAAATCGCGTTTGGCCAGCAAACTCACCACCATCGGGTTGGTTTAATAACTGTACCTGTTGTTCGGGCTGATAGAGCGCAATAACGCCATCACCGACACCATAACTGAGATAAACAAATTGCCCTGTTTGCTCTTGATAACCGAGCACTGCCAACAATGTCGTCGCGTAGTCACGCAACTCCGCTTGTTGGACATAAGCTTCATTCGCTAATGCCGATAAACCATGCCGCAGCGCCGTCGCTAACAAATCTTTTAGCTGTTGCGGCAACAATCCTTGCTGCTTTTCACCCTGTATTAACGCGTGTTGCAGATATTTGCCTACAGTTTGGCACACCAAATACGAGCCATAACGTGAATACTTAGCACTACCTGCACCATCGGCGACGATGGTCAGTTGCCAGCGCTCGCCCGTCGCAATAAAAAAATCATCATCGCGAAACTGGCCTTTGTGGGCATGGGAACGACCGCGTTGACTAGCCGCCAAAATATAGCTGCGTGCTGTTTGCATCTGCTGACTGGCCGAGTCAGGTTTGGCGTAGATTTGTTGCGTGTCTGACGGCAGATTTTTCCACAATGAACGCGGATCAGGATTAATCAACAAGCTGCTGGCCGCCGTTTTGATCGGACTGCGCTCGCCATTACCAACAACTTGATAATAAATAGTGACTGGATAATCACCCGCTAATTGTGGCTGACCCGTGAGTTGCTGACTGCGCTCATCAAACAACAAACCGGTATCGGCGGCAATATCTATCGAGGCAATTTCAACCTGCGTTTGACTATGCAGCAACTGCGGCAAGTGGGCATAGGCTTTACCCACCGAGGCGTGCGGCAAAAAAAACTGTAATGGTGCAGCCATGGCTTATCCTCGGGCACGCGTAATATCAAAACCTTCGCCATCAGAAAGCATGAAATTATTTTCATACTGGCAATGCGGACAAATCGCAGCGCCTTCGCCCCGTACACACAACAACTGGTTGCAATTGCCACAAGCCGCCAACGCATAATGACTGCCACAATGTGGGCAACCCGCAGAGCCAACCAGCGCATCGGTGTTAATGCTGGGCGTCGCCATGCTATCGTCAGAAAATTCGTAATAATCGTTTTCTAACGCCATCACGCCCACCAAATGATAACGATCAAAACGTAACGAAAACTCGCCGCCCTTATAGCTCATTGGCATGCGCTCATATTTGATCAAATACGGCAAACGTGTGTGCTGACAACGACCAGATAAAATAACAAAGTCTTCATCGACATTCGCCGCCGCCGTTAAATCGCCCATTTTTGCCATAATCGAATCATCGAGCTTGGCCAGATTTACCCCCGTATTGGTGGTCGCCGAGACACTACGGCTTTGCGCGACCACGGACTGACTGACCCAGTCGATAAACTTGCGGAAGTCCTCTTCGCTTTGGGCGTTAAAATGCAATACTTGATCGGTCAATTGTCTGAGCGTATCAAGCGCGGCATATTCACCGACACCAATCGCCACCAATGACACTTGGCGCTGATAATATTTTTGCCAACGATATAACGCGTTTTTGATGTCATCGGTTGGCTTACCATCAGTCATTAAATAGACCACAGGTTTCCAGTCACCTTTACGATCGGGCGTGGTTTTAACCACATTTTTGTCGATTTCATTCATCAAGTGCTCTAGAGCAACACCTAAAGCCGTGCCTGAACCAATCGGCAAGCGTGGCGGATAAAAAGAAGCGACTTCAATTAATGGCGTTAATGTTTTAGCTTTACCCGCAAAGGCAATAATCGACAAATAGACTGTTTCCAGCGCATGAGGATCAGTACGCAAGCTACGCACCAAACGCTCCAAACCCTGTTGTAATTGCCGAAGATTATCACCCGCCATGGACTCGGAAACGTCGAGGACAAAAAAAATGGGGAGTCTGCGCATTGATTTACCTTGCTTCCCCCTCTCTAGCTCTCTCCCCAAGGGAGAGAGGACTAATACTCAGCTCTCCGAAGGCGACAAGTCTTGAACGCCCCTCGCCCTCTGGGAGAGGGGTTGGGGGAGAGGGTCAGTTGTTTTTAAAACACAATATTAATTTCTGCTGGCGGCGGCGGTAACGCAACTTTTGTGCCTTGAGCACCCTGCTCCTGATTGGCCGTCACCGTAGCCGATACCCACTGGAAAAAGCCCGAAAACGTACTACTATCCATCGTGTCCAAACTGACCACGGTATCGGTCAGCCGTTTTAATGCCGTCGCATCGGCTTTAGGCCCTGCGGCACAAGCAATAATTTTGGCAAATGGCCGACGTTTGATTTCAGGGATGACTTCACTATAGGCCAAGGTATCCGATGGCTTACCGTCCGTCATAATAAACAGCAACGGCTTCCAGTCGCTTTCGCTATCGTCTTGACGAATATTGACTTCACTATCCACTTTTTGGGCAATACGCTCTAAACCTTCGCCCAAAAAAGTCGCGCCTGACTCAGGACAAATAATATCCGGTAGAACCGTTTGTTTAAGAGCTGTAAGCGGCAAGACTTCTTTAATCAGTGAGTCAAAAGTGACGATGGACAAATAAACACTATCCAGCGCATGGGGATTTTGCCGTAGCGACGACATCATCGCCCGTAAACCAATATTCACCGACTCAATCGGCTCACCGCGCATTGAGCCCGAGGTATCTAACAACAAATAAACCGCTAAGCGACGTGTTGTCATCATATCCTCACGGCAAAAATGGCTTGAGGACTTCAACAAAGGTATCGGCCGGATGTGGTGTACCAATTGCACGAAACTTCCATGCCCCGCCCTCACGCACGACCTCGGCAAAAGTCAATGAACACATATTGTTGTACGACGCATCGCCACTGATGTTATAGCGGCACAACTC
>CANBZV010000232.1 GCA_947373945.1 Moraxellaceae bacterium | reverse complement strand
GTCGGCTGGCAACTAAAAGCCAAAGCCGGCAAAAAGAAAGTGACCTTGGAGTTAGGTGGCAACGCCGCCTGCATCGTTGACGCCGATGCCAACATTGATGACGCGGTACAGCGTTTAGTGTTTGGGGCGTTTTATCAGTCAGGGCAAAGTTGTATTAGTGTGCAGCGTATTTTGATTCATGCCAGTATTTATGACGAAGTAAAAAGTAAATTAGTCGCGGCGACGAAATTGCTGGTTATGGGCAATCCCAAAGATGAAACGACGTTTATTGGCCCGATGATTTCAGTGAAAGAAGCCGAGCGTTTACAAGGTTGGATTGAGCAAGCGCTGAGTGCAGGCGCAACGTTGTTGTGTGGTGGCCAACGTCAAGGTGCGATGCTAGAAGCTTCTTTGCTGGAAAATGTGCCTAACCATGCGGCCTTGTGCACGGAAGAAGCCTTTGGCCCAGTAGCAATACTGTCGGCGTTTGATGACTTTACGCAGGCCTTAGCGCAAGTGAATGACAGTGCTTTTGGTTTACAGGCTGGTATTTTCACTCGGGACTTGTATAAAGCGCATCAAGCATGGGATACGCTGGAAGTGGGTGGAGTGGTGATTGGCGATGTACCCTCATGGCGAGTTGACCACATGCCCTACGGCGGTGTAAAAGATAGTGGCTTGGGGCGCGAGGGCATTCGTTATGCCATCGAAGATATGACTGAAATTCGTTTATTAGTGGTACGCGAAGTCCCTCATCTAAACTAGGAAAATAACAAATGCGATTTTCGCTAACAAAAATAATAATGGTTGCTTGTTTGGCTGCGGGCTTGGCGACGACGAGTCATGCTGCGGGAGCTGATTATGTCTTGTATCAGGATAACTGCTCGAAGTGCCACGGTGAAAGTGGCGAGGCTGACAACTGGCGTGGTTATTTATATTTTGCCCGTAATTTCAAAAATAAAGACTGGCAAGCACGAATGACCGATGCCGATATTCTGGACAAAATCAATAAAGGTCCACGCATCATGCCCGCCTTTGACACCAAGTTAACTAACGAGCAAAAAAGTGCGTTATTGCGCGTGATTCGTGAGTTTGGCCGTTAAGTGAGTGTTGTGATCAGCGTGCGTTTGATTTTTTGGCGACAAGTTGTGTCGATGATCCGCTTGGCGCAAACATGAATTCTTTGTAACTCAACTATAATGCCAGCTCTACCGTTTCTTGTTGCTGAGCTGGCATTATGTCACCGCCCACTTTTCCGCATCAGCCGCGTAAAGGCCGCGGCGCCAGCTATAACCCCGATAATCGCTTCTTTAGTAGCCGCAGCGAAAGAGAAGATGATGGCTGGCTACAGGAGTTGGAGGCACTGCCACCACTTGCAACATCGGTGACGGTGCAAAACAGTCGCACCATCATTTCACGTAATCAATCACCCGATATTCCCTTCACGCAGTCCATTAATCCTTATCAGGGATGTGAACACGGTTGTATTTATTGTTATGCCCGACCTTCACATGCCTATCTAGATTTATCGGCGGGGCTAGATTTTGAAACTAAATTATTCGCCAAACCCAATGCTGCGGCCTTATTGCGTCAGGAGTTGGCACATCCGCGTTATCAAGTCAGTAGTATTAATATAGGCGCGAATACCGACCCTTATCAACCGATTGAACGGGAATGGAAAATTACCCGTTCGCTGTTGGAGGTAATGTTGGAAACGCGTCATCCCGTCGCGTTGATTACCAAAAATAGTTTGGTGTTACGCGATCTTGATTTACTGACCGAACTGGCCAAATTGCACTTGGTGAAAGTGTTTGTGTCGGTCACCAGTTTAGATTCTTCACTCTCGCAAATCTTGGAACCACGCGCGAGCGCACCACACCGCCGTCTACATACCATTGCCCAAATACATGCGGCTGGTGTGCCGGTAGGGGCAATGGTCGCGCCACTAATCCCTTTTATTAACGATGCTGAATTAGAGGCGATAGTCGCTGCCGTTGCCACAGCAGGGGCGAAACAAGCAGCGTATGTTTTTTTGCGCCTGCCTTATGAGCTGAAAGATTTGTTTAGGGACTGGCTGACGACACACATGCCGCTGAAAGCGGAGCGGGTGATGGCTGCCGTTCAGGATGTTCGTGGCGGTAAAGATAATGATTCGAGTTTTAGCCAGCGGATGCGCGGCCAAGGAGTGTTTGCCGAATTGTTTAGTCAGCGTTTTGCCATTGCCTGCCGCAAGCATGGACTCAATAAAAGCTCTGTCGCCTTGCGTACAGATTTGTTCCGCCCACCTAATTTCACAGGTCAATTGGACTTGTTCTAGTTTATTGAACATTAATCACTTAGTGTTCATTATTCGTCAACACCTCGTTGTGCCAAAGGACTATTCTCGGGCGTTAGTAATAGGGCTATTGTGTGTTCATGGTTTGCTCAATGAGCAAACTATCTAACACAAGAGGAAAATGGCCATGAAAGAAATTATTGGTGTTTATGGTGCCGCAGGTTCGCACTGGGTCGGTGATGGCTTTCCGGTACGCAGCTTATTTTTTTATGCCGATTTGGGTGAACGCATTAGTCCGTTTTTGATGCTCGATCATGCTGGCCCAGCGACCTTTACGCCGACCAATCAACGCCGTGGTGTCGGTACTCATCCGCATCGTGGTTTTGAAACAGTGACTATTGTCTATGACGGTGAAGTTGCCCATGCCGACTCCGCAGGTAATTCTGGCGTAATAGGCAAAGGCGATGTGCAATGGATGACGGCGGCGCGCGGTATTTTGCATCAGGAATATCATTCTGAAGCGTTTGCCCGCCAAGGCGGTACCTTACAAATGGCGCAGTTATGGGTCAATTTGCCGGCCAAAGACAAAATGTCGGCGCCACGTTATCAAGGCATTGTTGATAGCGAAATTCCGCGTGTAGCGTTGCCGAATGATGCGGGTACATTACGTGTGATTGCTGGTGATTATCACACTCAGGATGGTCAGGCGCACATTGGTCCAGCGCAAACCTATTCGCCGGTGAATGTCTGGGATGTGCATCTGCATGCCGATAAAGATATTTATCTGCAAGCGCCTGCGAGTCATACCACCATTTTAGTGGTGCTAAAAGGTAGTATTATCGTTAATGGCTCGCAAGCGGTTAAGGCCGATCAGATTGTGCTCTTTCAGCGAAAT
This sequence comes from Moraxellaceae bacterium, assembly GCA_947373945.1. GTDB lineage: Bacteria > Pseudomonadota > Gammaproteobacteria > Pseudomonadales > Moraxellaceae > Agitococcus. Next base: position 558 of record CANBZV010000232.1, on the reverse strand, counting down.
GACGAGCGGTTATTGATTCAGACACACGAAGCGAGCACGGTGCTGTTTTTGACCGGTGAGCCACTGAACGAACCTATCGTCGGGCAGGGGCCCTTTGTAATGAATACGCAGGCGGAGATTCGTCAAGCGATGCTGGATTATCATGCGGGACGTTTTGGGGCTTAAAGGTGTGTTTCGGGCGATGAATCATCGCCCTTTTGCTGTATACCCACCACAATTAAATCATTTCATAAACTTAGCAAACATCATCGCCAGCAAGGGATCAGGCATTAAATTCATCAAGCCTTTAGCGGCTTTCCACGGCATAGCAGGAATAATCACATTCACTTTTTTCGCTTCGATTGCGCGCACCATTTGTTGGGCGGCGACATCGGCTTCAATAACAAATGGGTATTTATCCATGTGCGGAGCGAGATCGGTTTTAATAAAACCGGGGTGAATGATGGTGACGTTAATGTTCTTTTTCATCAACTCCAAATGCATGGCGTTCATGTAGTTGGTTAACGCCGCTTTGCTCGCCGAATAGGCGGCACTGCCTGGCAGTGGCGAAAAAGCGGA
>CANBZV010000231.1 GCA_947373945.1 Moraxellaceae bacterium | reverse complement strand
AGCGTCCCGATGTCTTTTTCCCCATCGAAGCGCGGGTGATTCAGGGCGATGACAAGGCCTGGTTGTCGCCGTTTTATCAACGCGATACTGGTTCAATAGCCGTTCATGCTTATTATGAAGATGACTATCAATTCTTGTATGATTTGGTTGAGCCGATTCTCAAACGGCATGGCGGTCGTCCGCATTGGGGCAAACTGCATTCATTAGGCGATAAAGATTTCGCGGCTTTATATCCTCAGTGGCAAGCAGTCAAAGCGGTGCGTCAACGGCTTGATCCCGAAGGTAAATTATTGAACCCGTATTTGAAAAAAATTTGGGGCGTGTAGTGGATTGTGTTTGCTCCTGCTCTCATTCAGAAGAGGCAGGGCTTAAACCTAAAGGATAGAGCTATGAATCTGAGTCGAAGAGCCGTGATTATGGGCGGTGTGGCAGGTAGTGCAGCGCTCATTTATGGCGTTAAACCCAGCGATCAAGGTGCACCTCATAATGCCTATTTCCGCAGTTTATCGGCGGCGTTAACGGCACAGTCATTGGCGCTGCCAACTTTGATCATTGATCAGCAACGCATGGCACATAATATCCAACAAGTGCAAAAGGCGTTAACAGAGCGTAAATCACCTTTGCCGATTCGGTTGGTGGTTAAGTCGTTGCCCAGTTTGCCGTTGCTCGACAGTTTGGTGCAAGCATTAAAAACGCAGCGCTTCATGGTGTTTAATTTACCGATGCTGTCTATTGTGCAGCAGCATTATCCGCACGGTGACTTTCTCCTTGGTAAACCGTTCGCGGCCTTGGCTGTGCGTCAGTGGCTAAGTGATGCTAACAATCGTCATGTTGTACCCCGAATCCTGTGGCTAATTGATTCTACCGCCCGACTAAAAGAATATGCCGCGATTGCCCAAGATTTAAAGTTACCGATGAAAGTGTCATTTGAGATTGATGTCGGATTGCATCGGGGTGGTTTTGCCAATACGTCAGAGCTTAGAGAGGCTATTACCCTCATCAAACAATACCCTTTGTTAACCGTGTCGGGTTTGATGGGCTACGAAGCCCATGTCGGTAAAATGCCGACGTTATTCAATATGCAGCAAAATGCTTGGCATGATGTGCAGCAGATTTATGCCGATAGTATTCGTGTGCTTAAAGAGGCGGGTTATAGCCCCGAGCAATTGACGCTTAATTCTGGGGGTAGTCAAACCTATAGCTTTCACGCTAAAGGCACAGTCGCCAACGAAATTTCGGTTGGAACCGCCTTTGTCCAACCCAGTGATTTTGATATGCCGTCGCTGAGTCAGCATCAAGCCGCCAGCTTTATTGCCACACCCGTGCTTAAGGTCCTGGAACATGCACTGATTCCAGGTGTCGAGTGGGCCGATGGCCTGCGCCGCTGGTGGGATAGTAATACCGAGCGCGGTTATTTTATTCATGGTGGTCATTGGCTGGCCAAGCCTGAGTCGCCGCAAGGTTTGGCGTTAAGTGGCTTGTACGGTCGCTCTAGTAATCAGGAGTTGTGGTTAGGTGCGCCGAGTCAGAAATTACAGGTTAATGATTTTGTTTTCTTTCGTCCGCAACAAAGCGAAGCGGTGTTTCTCCAGTTTGGTGATATTGCTTTATTCGATTCCGTCGCAGGCAAGATAGTGGCGCGTTGGCCAGTTTTTCCCGCTTCGGCATAATGACGTTGGTCGGGTTGCTCTCGACCAACTATGTGTCTGTCTACGCTAATCGTAATTGGTTGATTTTATTAGCGTTTAATGACCAATCCTTGTCCTGTTGGTAGTGGCATGACGCGATAGTGTCGTGCTTCGAACCACACGTCCTCCGCCAGTTTTTGTGAGCGATAACATCCTGCCCACTCATAGTCGTCAAGAATAATAATGCCACCGGAAACCACGCGATCAAACAAATGGTCTAGCGCCGCAACCTCAGCAGGGGCTTGATTCAGGTCGATATGCAAATAGGCGATTTTATCGGGGCAATTATTTTGAAATGAGTCGGGGATTAGCCCTTTGATTAGCTTCACTTGTGGATAGGCAGCAAACTTTGCTTTTACCCGCTGATAGAGTTCAGCGTTATGTTCAGGCATAACATGATTTACCATCGAATCATCGTGCTCAAAAATATCATAACCCCAAAAAGTTTTGGGAAAAGCGACACCGCCCAAGTAATCCACAATCGTTTTAATACCCACGCCGGTGTAAGCACCGCATTCGACAAAATCACCCTCTAGATGTATGCAGTGATAGGCTGCACAGGCCAGTATATAACGTCGCCAAATAATTGCCCGATCGGCCTTGCTCTCAATGTTATCAGTCCACGCGCTGACAAAAGGCTGGTCATCCATCATCGACAGATTGCGACACCAGGTAAAAAAATTGTCGGCAAAGTGAAAACCAGGATCAACCAAGGTCGTCATTTTTTGGGCGGTTAGCACCATTTCGTTGTCATTTTTGGTGCCCCAAAAAATGGGCGTAAAGAAGTTGTAGACTTTCTTGGCGGCGGGAGTGGTATGTTTGGGAAGATAGGCAGGCGAGTGGCTCATGGTCATAGTTCTTAATAGTTTTATTAAATTGAATCAACACATAGGGTCGTTTAGGTTGGGAAACAGGTACCGTAAAATATGCTATCACTTGCTTGGCACAGCAACCTGTTTTTAGCACAGATTTTGGCATAGGAATGTATTCGTGCCGTGAATAGTAAGTGCTTTTATCAAGGACAGCAAAGAAAAGGCATTGCCTGACAGATTAAAAGCGTGTTATCAAGTTAAGCATTAGCAGTCTGGCTAAAAAAGAAGAACGGGCTAACAAATGGAGTCCTGTTTGTGAGCATAAAACCGTAACAACGGGTTGAAATGCAAGCAGATAGTTTATGGTTACCGTAGCCAAACGCATAATTTAAACATGCAAAAACATAAAAATTCTGGAGTCTAATATGCAATATTCTGTCGAGCTAATTGAAGAGTTGGCGGTATTGGCAATGTACAATCTGGCTAATAGACAACTAGGTCTAAAAATTCATCATGAGGCCGAACCCTCCGCAATAGCCGCCGCTCAACGTTTGTATAAGAAAGGCATTATTACCTTACCTGATGGGGGCTACTTAACCCATTTAGGCATTGAAGCGGCCGATCATGCCCAAGCGGTCATTACTATTCTTAGCTCCTAAAAACTCAGCCACGCGGGTGGTCGTGTAGGGAGCCAAGTCATGCCAAATAACATCGAAAATTGCCCTGTCCGTAGTTATTTACGTCGTCCCGATCGGGCTTTTTGGTTAGGGCTTTTTGCGCCATTACCACCCGCAGCCATCACTGACCACGTTCGTCGCGCCCGGTTTACCCGTTATGCCTTGGGTGCATCGGTACTGATATCGACCTTTTATTTTCTGTTGTCGATGATGATCAATCTCCATGATGGTGTTGCTATTGTCATGGTTAATGTCGTGTCATTGCTGTGTTATGGTTTAGGTATGTGGGCGGCTTCTGTGCAAGCAGAACGAATTGCCCGGTTGTTGTTGATCGTCACGGTTAACGCCCAGATGTCGGTGCTGATTTGGTTAACAGGGCCGATGCTCGGAGTGAGTGTTTTTTGTCTGGTTTTGGCGGTGTTGGCGCGGGTTATTTTTGAGCCGCATGAACCGCTTCAACGTATCTGTTTTATCGGCTGGCCGTTGCTGCTTTTGGTCTTTGGCCTAACCTTTGCCGATCACGCCTATATT
>CANBZV010000230.1 GCA_947373945.1 Moraxellaceae bacterium | reverse complement strand
CGGGTGGCGCGTCAACAGCAATGAACGAGCCATTGGCATGATGCAAACGAAAATAACGACGAAAGCTGGCATCGCCAGAAACGACCGTTAACTGTTGTGGTTGGATGTTTTTATGAGCAATGACATAGGTACTCGCCCATTCATGCAAGGCTTGTCGGCGCGTATCTACAACATGGTCTTCGGGGGTGCAATGTTCCATTACAAAAACTCTTGACTGAAAGAGGCGAAATTTTTGCTATTATCACCGAGCTTTGTTTTCAACCCAAGTTTTTCCTCATGCTATCACCCCGTTTATTATGTCTTTTTTTGTTGCTTTCGGGCTTTAGCCACGCCAGTGACGCGGTGAACTACCAGCGATTAGGCTGGATAAGCCGTACTGCCGCCGAAAAACTGCCGCTCGCTGAACGCCCTAGCATCAAAGCGGCCTGTAATGGCACATGGTTAACTCCTATCGCCAGCAACGCTAAAATCGCCAACCCCGAAGAAACGCCGATTGAAGCACTCGCGGCTTGGGTTTACTACAACCCTGAAGGCGAGTCACGCTTAAAAGGTAACGTCTCTATCAGCCAGCAAGGACGATTAGTTCAGGCCGATAATGCCGAACTATCGCGCAATCGGGACTCGGGTAAATTTACGGGTAATATTTTGTTAGCTGAGCCGGGCCTTGTCATTACGGGTGAACAAGCTGATATGGACTTCACTACCAAAGTTGCACGGATTGAACGCAGCGAATTTGTCTCCACTTTTTTGAACGCGCATGGTCGAGCCACACAAATTGAACGCAGTGCAGATAATGTGCTGACCATTGCTTCGGGTGAATATTCGACTTGCGAGCCTGACCGCCGAGCATGGTATTTTGCCGCTAACGATTTACGCTTAGACCCAACAACGGGGCGTGGCACGGTAAAAAAAGCGACCCTACATATTGCCGATATTCCCGTGTTGTACGTTCCTTATTTTAATTTCCCCATTGATAACCGACGCATGACAGGATTATTAGTGCCGCGCTTTGGCTCAACCAACGATGGTGGGCTGGACTTTTCCCAGCCGATTTATTTGAATCTTGCGACTAATTATGACGCTACGATTACCCCTCGACTGCTATCAAAACGCGGAGTAATGGCCGAAGGTGAGCTTCGTTATTTATCTGCCATTGCGGGTGAAGGTTCGTTTAATGCCGCGTTTTTGCCCAGCGACAACTTACGCAATGGTGAAAATCGTCAACGTGGATCGTGGCAGCATCGCTACAGACCCTCCAATTGGCAAATTAGCAGCAACGTCAATTATGTCTCGGATAGTGCTTATTTTACAGACTTAGGCACAGACCTCAATCAAAGCAATACCACACACCAAGAACGTAGTGCCGATGTTAATTATTGGGGCGATTATTGGAATGTATTAGCTCGTGTACAAGGCTATCAAACCATTGATCCCTTATTAAAAGATATTGATAAGCCCTATGCACGCTTGCCACAATTATTATTCACCGCTAACACGCCCAGCAATACGCCGTTACAAGGGCAATTATTGTCAGAGTTGACGCACTTTCAACGTCATATTAGTGACAGTAGTGGTGCTGAAATCAATGGCTTTCGCTTGCGTGCCGAACCAACCGTTTCTTATGCGCTAAGAAAGCCTTGGGGTTTTGTCATTCCATCGCTAGGCGTGCAACAACTGTCTTATCAGTTAGATGGCACAACAAATAGTCCCGATACGAATATTACAACTGGCAGTTTCAATCTGGATAGTAGCTTGATTTTTGAGCGCAACAGTAAAGGCTTTTTACAAACCTTAGAGCCGCGTTTGTTTTATTTGTTTTCGCCCTACCACGAACAAAGTCAATTACCTAATTTTGATACCGCCGCCAGCACGTTTAGTTATGCGCAGTTATTTCGGCCACGTCGCTTTTCAGGTGGTGACCGTCTTGATGATGCCAACCAACTATCACTCGGCTTAACCTCGCGCTGGTTAGACAAAGATGATGGTTCAGAACGCTTTCGCGTCTCTTTAGGGGAAGTGTTGTACTTTCGTGACCGTAAAGTGCAATTAAACGCCACTGACCCTATTGCTACGGCCTCTAGCTCAGGCTTTGCAGGCGAAGTCACCGCCTTATTACACCAAGATTGGTCAAGCTCTGCGGATGCGTTATGGACTGCCGATGCCAAAATGTCGCAACTGGGCTTACAAATTCACTATTTACCCACCAGCAACGACCGTTTATTTAATGTCGGTTATAGTTTTAGGCGTGATGTGCCAGCACTGAATCAAAAAGCCCTACGTCAAGCCAGCACCTCCTTTTTGCAACCTCTAACGGCAAACTGGCAAATGTTAGGCTTATGGCAATACGATTTAATCAACAAAGAGACACCAGACGCTTTGTTGGGTTTAACTTATGATGCCTGTTGTTGGCAATTATCGTTATATCGTCGGCAATTTTTGGTGGACGCGGACAATAGCACCGCCGCCAATCGTCGCCGTAGTGCTTTTTTTATTGAAGTCACGCTCAAAGGTTTGGCAGGCTTGTCGAGTGGTGTCAACGACTTGTTAAAAAACAAAGTGTTTGGTTATAGCCAAACAAAAGAGAACCCCACAACGTCGGGCTTGAGCCGTTAATCTGCCCTGCCCTTATTTAGAGATTATTGTTCATGCGTCGTTATTTATTTGCTTTATGTTTGGCTTGTTGTATTCAGCCGTCAATGGCAGCGGCCACCTTAGATAAAGTCGCTGCTATTGTGGATGAAGATGTCGTTTTAGACAGCGAAGTCAACCAGCGCATAGCTGATTTGCAGTTCCAATATCGTAATCGTCCTAATGTTTTGCCTGCCGATGATATTGTGCGAACACAGGTTTTAGATCAACTTATTGTACAACGCATTCAATTATCACAAGCCGAACGAGCAGGTGTACGTATTGATGACAACAGCTTAACCGCCTCACTCACCGAAATCGCTCAACAAAATGGTATGACACTGGCTGACTTTAGAACTAAATTAGAAAGTGAAAAAGCTGGCAGCTACAACCAAATCCGCGAACAAGTACGCCAAGAAATGATGACTAGCCGTGTGCGTAATCGTCGCGTTGGCGAACGAGTACATATTACTGAACAAGATATTGATAACTTTTTAGCATCTCCTCAAGGCCAAACCGCCCTCGAAACCGAATATCGTTTAGCACACTTACTGATTAAAGTACCTGAAGAAGCGTCACCAAAAGAATGGGCAGCGGCAAAAGTCAAAGCCGATCAAGCACTGGCTTTATTGCAACAAGGCAAGCCTTTTTTTGAAGTCACAACCCAATTTTCGCAAGATGAAGACGCGCTGCAAGGTGGCGATTTAGGTTGGCGCAAAGCGGCACAACTGCCGACATTGTTTGCCGACAATGCCGACAAACTAAAAAAAGGCGAGTTTTCGGGGATTTTACAAAGTCCTGCGGGCTATCACCTTCTCACCATGATTGATAAACGCGGCAACCAACAAATGATGATTGAGCAACATCACGTCCGCCACATTCTCATTAAACCTTCCGAAATTGTCAGCTTAGAAGATGCCAAACAAAAAGCCGACGACTTACACGAACGTTTAGAAAAAGGCGCAGACTTTGCTGAACTGGCCAATACTTATTCAGAAGATGTCGGCTCGGCGCGTAATGGCGGTGATTTAAGCTGGGTTTCGCCAGGGGAAATGGTGCCCAGCTTTGACGACATGATTGAGAAAACACCTGTTAATCAAATTAGCCCTGTGTTTGAAAGTCAATTTGGCTGGCATATTTTGCAAGTCTTA
>CANBZV010000229.1 GCA_947373945.1 Moraxellaceae bacterium | reverse complement strand
CAATGCAAATACGGTGTACTCACTGCCTACATAGCCTTCAATATCGCGCAAAAGCTGCGGTAACTCTTTGGCATCTACACGGGCATAATTGCGTTTCTTGCGGGTTTTCAGCGCGTCTGCTGGCTTTATATCAGCACTTGGATTACGTTCTGCTAGGCCATGCTGAACGGCATAACGCATGACTTGCCCACACGTCTGCAAAGCGCGTTTGGCTATGTCGAGCGCACCGCGAGACTCAATTTTCTTGGCTGTCATTAGTAAGAGTGGCGCAGTGATTTCATTTATCGGTTTTGCACCAATAACAGGGAATATATCTGACTCTAATCGTTTGAGGACATAATGTGCATGACGCTCACTTTTATCATCTTTCCAATGTGTCCACCAATCACGTGCCACAGACTCAAAAGTAGTGGCATTAGATAACTTTGATCTTAGTTTTTCTTCTTGGCGTGAAACAGAAGGATCAATCCCTTGCCCCAAACCCTCTTTGGCTTTATCGCGTAGCTGGCGCGCTTGCTTCAAGGTAACAGAAGGATATACACCGAATGAAATGCGCTTTTCTTTACCAGATACCCGGTATTTAAGCATCCAATACTTGGCATGGCTGGGTCTTATTTCGAGATAAAGCCCTTCACCATCAAAAAGTTTATAAGTTTTTTCGCGAGCTTGAGCTTGTTTGCAGGCTGTATTGGTCAGTGGCATGGTGGTGCCCCCACACTTTTGGGATTGTTGCCCCCAAAAATGCCCCCATACGCTCTGGTTGTCAATGGGCGTACTTTGGCACTACAGGCAATAAAAAACCCGTAAGACCTTAAATCTGTACGGGTTTTTGGCATTGCTAGGCAATGCTGGAATCCAAATTGGCGGAGAGGGAGGGATTCGAACCCTCGGTAGGCTTGCACCTACGCCTGATTTCGAGTCAGGTACATTCAACCGCTCTGCCACCTCTCCGTAAGGCCGCGAAATATAACGATTTCGCGCTAATAACTCAAGCTAAAAATACGCTTTTACAGCGGAACTTTATCCACACTATCGGCAGCTTCATCAATAGCGGCATCGGCACTTTCTAAAGCCTCATCGACTTTATTACCCGCAACCGGCACTACTGAAACTACTGCGCCAACCAAACTAGTGGTTGCGCCAACAACGCGCATTGGCATAGTCACCGCTTTAGTTAAAAAACAACCGCTTAAACTCGAAACTAGCCCTGCAACGATTAATAGTTTCCACATATTATTCATTGCCCATCTCCTTATTCGAAATTAATCCCTAAACGACGCCCTACTTCCTCGTAAGCCTCAACAACATCGCCTAAACCTTGACGGAAACGATCTTTATCCAGCTTTTTGCGTGTGTCTTTATCCCATAAACGACAACCATCAGGAGAGAATTCATCCCCCAAAACAATGCGATCATGAAACACACCAAACTCAAGCTTGAAGTCGACCAGAAGCATATTACCTTCGGCAAATAATGCGTTCAGTACGCTATTAACCTGAAAAGACAACTCTTTCATACGAGCCAATTGCGCGTGAGTCGCCCAACCAAATGACTCTACGTGCGAATCATTAATCATTGGATCGCCCAAAGCATCGTTTTTCAGGAACAATTCAAAGGTTGGAGGCGTTAACGCCAAGCCTTCGGTGACGCCCAAACGGCGGCACAGGCTACCTGCAGCATAGTTACGCACCACACATTCAACAGGAATCATATTCAGCTTTTTAACGACGACTTCATTCGGATTTAATACCCGCTCAAAATGCGTTTCAATGCCTGCATCAGCCAATTTTTGCATGATAAAGGCATTAAAAATATTGTTCACACGGCCTTTGCGCGCTAGTTGCTCGACTTTTTTGCCGTCAAAAGCAGACGTGTCATCCCGAAACACTAAAATTAAAAAATCGGGGTCATCAGTGGTATAGACTGATTTTGCTTTACCGGTGTATAGCAGCTCACGTTTTTCCATGGTAACTCTCTGTCTCAAATAGTGTTACGTAACATCCAGCGTCAGCACAGCGCTCGTTAGCTCGCCGGCCAGTTCTTTAATACATTTTCCAGAGTCCGCTGACTCAAGTCGGAGTCAGCAATGGTGTCATCATCTTTTTGCAAAGAAATCACATTGTCATTACTGGTTCGCGTCAATTTAAGTTGATACGCTACTTTTTTACCGTCTTGCGTCAACTCAACAAAATACAAACCTAAGCTTTGATTACGATCTGATACTTTGATATTGGCAGCCGTTAGTGCCTTATTCAAATTATCCCACACTTGCAAAATATCGCCTGCTGTTTGCATCACAGGATGACCATTACCATCGCTGACAATTTGCGGCTTTATTGATATTGGCGTTAAAGGCGGTGTTGAGTCTTTACTGCTGGCTACCACAAGAGGCTTCGGTAATGGCGCAACAAAATGTTTACTACGGCCTTTGCCCTCTGTGACAACAGCCTGAGTTTGTACCGTGGCCGCGTCAATGTCCGGAATTGCATATAACGGTTTGATTGAACGGGTAATTTGACCATCTTGGGCTAATTTCAACGATGGCAAATCGGTTGCACGCTGATAATCCAGTGAATGGTCTGGCATTAAACTACAACCATTCAATAATACCAATGCGCTAATAGCGGGAATAATACGCATATTATAAACCCGCATGTTGCAAAGCACTACGGACGACAGCATGACAACTTTCAGCCAATGGTGTTAATGGCAAACGAATACCATGCTGGATTCGCCCCATCTCAGCCAAGGCCCATTTCACAGGGATTGGATTTGACTCTACAAATAAGTCTCTGTGCAACGCTTCTAAAGGCTGGTTCAGTTTTTTCGCTAACTCGGCATTACCTGCCAGCGCCGCTTCGCAGACCTGACTCATTGCTTTAGGGGTGACATTGGCGGTTACAGAAATATTGCCTTTAGCCCCCATCAAAATAAGTTCATACGCGGTCGGATCATCACCAGAGTAGACGGCCATTTTATCGCCAACTAGGTTCAACAACTCTTGACCACGAGCCAAATTACCCGTCGCATCTTTAATGCCTACAATATTAGGCAAACCCGCCAAACGCGCTACGGTGGCATTAACCATATCAACGCCAGTACGTCCGGGGACGTTATACAAAATTTGTGGTATAGCTACCGCTTCAGCAATCGCTTTGTAATGCTGATATAAGCCTTCTTGAGTCGGTTTGTTGTAGTACGGCGTAACCAATAAACAGGCATCAGCGCCCGCTTCTTTCGCTAATTTTGTCAGCTCAATCGCTTCGCGTGTGGAATTCGCACCCGTACCGGCAATGACAGGAATACGGCCATTCGCAATCTCAACGACCTTTTTGACGACTGCACAGTGTTCATCAACATCAAGTGTTGCCGATTCGCCCGTTGTACCAACCGCGACAATGGCATGAGTACCTTCGGCAATATGCCACTCAACTAAAGATTTGAGTGCAGCCCAATCAATCTCACCATTTGCCTGCATCGGTGTAACTAGGGCGACCAAACTGCCAGTAATCATGCTCGTACTCTCCACTGTGCTTCAAAGCCGATAATGTTAACTTTGCATCACTGCAAAATACAAGCGATGGCATCGCTAACTTAATGAAGCAACAACAAAAATGCCATTATAAACAGGAGATGAGCAAAACGCCGTCTTTAATTCGGCACTTTGCAACATCGACCTTTAATCATTAAATGACAGAATATGCGAGACAGAGAAACGAGCACATGCCATCGATAGTTCACCCTATGGATGCAGACAGGCTTCACCAACCCGAAAAACAAAAAAGC
>CANBZV010000228.1 GCA_947373945.1 Moraxellaceae bacterium | reverse complement strand
TACCCAAAGACGATTGGCGCATGGGCACGACCTTTTTTGTCTGTTCGGCGTTTCAGTTTTTAGCGGTAACATTGGCGGTGTTGCATTTTAGACGCATGAAAAAAGAGCTTACGGCATGACTACCTTTCTCGGGTTGCTTGCCTAGTGTGATAGGACTATGCTGACCCCACCAAGCTGACCCAATACAGGGTAGCTTTTTGGGGATCTCTCATGGTTAGCCGACAACGGCCTTTACCTGTTGCGGCAGTTCTACTCTCACTCGCACTCCTAACAACCATCACTCATGCTGATGACAGTACGCCCATTCCGACGCTTAAAGGTGAGCCTGACGACAGTGGTTGGTCATTGCAGATGGATAATGATCTACTGACACCTAAAAACCATGACCGTGATTATACGGGTGGCATCGCAGTCACATTTGCTGGCAAACGGGTTCAGCAATGGCCCATCTCACTTGACCCGGCGTTAAAAACTTTTAATCGCTGGTTAAAGGTCACTGATGTTGATAGTCGCCCGACCTTACACAGCATGCAAATCGGCATCGCCGCCTTTGCGCCGCAAGATCTCAAACGCTCCGATGTCAATATTGATGACCGCCCTTATGCCAGCTTGGTCTATGTCGCCAACTCTCGTGAAAGCCTTGAAGATAGTGGTCGCACCGCTATTCAAAGCACCCTGACGGTGGGTATGTTGGGCACTCATATTGCCAAAGTGCTGCAAAAAGAAATTCATAAATACTCCAATTCAGACTCACCGCAAGGCTGGAAACATCAGATTGCCAATGGTGGCGAACCGACGTTGCGCTACACCTATGCCTCTCAACACTTATTGGTTAATACCAATGACCGTTTTCGGTTCGAGGTCAAATACTCCAATGAAGGTAGCCTTGGCTTTTTAACCGAAGCCAATACGTCGATTTCGGCACGCTGGGGCATTATTAAAACGCCGTGGTGGAGTTTTGCTCCCGACCGCGCTGAATACTTCTCGCAGCCCAGTGGCGGTATGTTAAAAGCCAGTCGGCGCGGAACATCCGAGTTTTATATTTGGACTGGCGCTAAATTACGCGCACGTGCCTACAATGCTTTTTTGCAAGGGCAGTTCCGTGACAGCGAGCTCCGTTATGACCCCAGCGATATTCGTCCGATTTTGGGCGAAGCTTGGATTGGCATTACCAAACAAGTCACGCTCCACACGCGCGTCAGTTGGATTATGCGTTATCAAAGTTCGGAGTTACGCGGCGGTAATGGCGATCGGGATTTAGTCTGGGGCAGTATTTTATTGAATCGGGATTTTTAAAGAATGTTGACGTTTCACCACAGCCGCCAACAAAGTGGTGCTCCCCTCAATCCTCCTTTTCCAAAGGGGGTAGTCTCTAAATTGATAACTGACACCATCCTCCCGCGTTCTCTTTTCAGCAACACAGCTAACACTTATTGTGTACTTGCCAGTACACAGCCCTGAGACTATTCTCACTGTAATTATTCGCACAACTGATTGTGTCGATTACGGAGAAACCTCATGTTCAGCCGACAACAGCATTTGCCTGTTGCTGCGGCACTACTGTCACTCTCGCTCTTAGCTAACATTAGCCATGCCGAAAACAACAATAATATACCGACACTGATTAAGGAGCCTGACAACAGTGGTTGGTCGCTGCAAATGGATAATGATTTATTCACGCCAAAAAAACAGGATCGTGACTACACTGGCGGTATTGCCATTACCTTAGCCGGTGAACGCGCACAGCAATGGGCTATGTCTTTAGACCCTGCCCTAACGCAGATTAATCGCTGGTTAAACGTCACTGATGATGACAACAGCCTAACTTTACATAGCCTGCAATTGGGGTTAGCGGCATTTGCCCCCGAAGATATTAGCCAAGCGCAAATCATTGCAGATGATCGTCCTTATGCCAGTTTAGTCTTTTTGGCTAACTCACGCGTCAACTTGCAAAACGACGGTCAAACGGCCATTCAAAGCACCCTCACCGTTGGTATGTTGGGCACCAATATCGCCGAAACGATTCAAAAACATATTCATACCCTCACTAGCACCAACCAACCCGAAGGTTGGCAGCATCAAATCTCCGATGGCGGTGAGCCGACTTTTCGTTACACCTATGCTTATCAACGATTGTGGCGTGTGGGGGATGGTGCACAACATTGGGAAATTAAATACTCCAACGAAGGCAGCGTCGGCTTTTTAACTGAAGCCAATAGCGCCGTGTCGGCACGCTGGGGACGCATTAGTACGCCGTGGTGGAGCTTCTCGCCTGACCGCGCCGAGTATTTTTCGCAACCGAGTACCGGTTTATTACAGGCCAATGGTTCAGGCGTCCATGAGCTGTATGTATGGGCGGGAGCCAAAATACGCGCCCGCGCCTACAATGCTTTTTTACAAGGCCAATTCCGTGACAGCGAATTACAGTATAGCAGGCGCGAAATACGGCCTGTGCTCGCAGAGGTTTGGCTCGGTGTGACTAAACAAATGAGTTATCACAGTCGCTTGAGTTGGGTTCTGCGCTATCAAAGCTCAGAGTTACGTTCTGGGAATGGCGATAGAGATGTGGTCTGGGGTAGCATTTTGGTGAATCGGGATTTTTGAAAGGACTAGTGCCAACGATAACCGTATTGCGGAGCAGTGAAGCAGCTTAAGTAAAGATAGTCATGTGTTGTGGCTGAGGACAAGCTGGGGCAAGCCCCAGCCTACGGCAAACGCTAATTACAATCCAGCCGCTAACTCCGCCCCTTCGCGAATAGCGCGTTTAGCATCCAACTCACTCGCTAATGCTGCGCCGCCAATTTTGTAGTATTTGGCTTTGGTGACTTCGCCCTCGGCAGGCATCAACTCGCGTAACGACTCCTGACCCGCACAAATGACGATATTATCAACGGCCAGCAATTGCTCTTTGCCATTAATGGCAATCAGCAAACCGTCATCATTGATTTCGCGGTATTCGACGCCCGACATCATCGTCACATCATTCTTCTGCATCACTGCGCGATGTACCCAACCTGATGTTTTACCCAAGCCCGCACCAACTTTGCTTTCTTTACGTTGCAGCAAATAAATCTGGCGTAAAGGAGCAATGTGTTCAGGCTTAATCAAACCTCCCGACAACGTCGCTTGCACATCTACGCCCCACTCCGCGCGCCATGATTCGGCAGAAACCGGTAAAGGAATGCTAGGGTCATGCAATAAATATTCGCTTAAGTCAAAACCTATACCACCCGCACCAATTACGGCCACCCGTTGACCAACCGGCTTTTTATCGCGCAGTACATCTAAATATGACAATACTTTGGGATGTTCGACGCCTTTAATCGGTGGTTTACGCGGCGCAATACCCGTCGCGACGATGACTTCATCAAAACCTTGCGCTTCAAGCTCGGTACGAGTAACACGTTGATTTAGCTTAACGGTGACGCCTTTTAACTCTAATTGACGGCCAAAATAGCGAATGGTTTCGTGGAACTCTTCTTTACCTGGAATCTGTTTGGCGATATTAAATTGCCCCCCCACTTGATGGCTGGCCTCAAACAATGTCACGTTATGGCCACGCTCTGCCGCTACCGTTGCCGCTGACAAGCCCGCTGGCCCAGCGCCAACCACCGCAATCCGTTTGGGTTTGGAGGTTTTGACATACACCAATTCGGTTTCATGGCAGGCACGCGGATTGACCAAACAACTGGCGCGCTGATTTTTGAAGGTGTGATCCAAACAAGCTTGGTTACAGGCGATACAGGTATTAATTTCGTCGGCTTTATTAGCGGCGGCTTTGTTAACCCAATCGGCATCGGCGAGGAAAGGCCG
>CANBZV010000227.1 GCA_947373945.1 Moraxellaceae bacterium | reverse complement strand
CACCAAGAACGTGCTTACTCACGCACCCAAATGCTCGACCAAGTGTGGGGCGGTAATGTGTATGTCGAAGATCGTACCATTGATGTGCATATTCGTCGTTTACGTAAAGCCTTAGAACCGTATAATTACGACCGTTTTATTCAAACTGTCCGTGGTACAGGTTATCGTTTCTCTACCAAGGCCGACTCCAAGGAAGTCTTGTGACCACCCTACTTAAAGAAGAGTTGCTACGCCTCGCCCGCATTCTGTTAATTTTTGCCATTCCGGGTTGGCTGTTGCATCTGAGTGTTCAAGCCTCATTTTTAGGCTTATTCGTTTATTTAGCGCTGCGTCTGCGTAGTCTGCACAAGCTGCATCACTGGCTAAAAACCAATCCGCACGAGCCGCCTCCCGAGCTATCAGGTATTTGGGAAGATATTGCTGAAAACATTTATCGACTTCAACAAAACGAACAAGTAGCCAAACAAAATTTGTTGGCGATTATTGCTCGCGCCCGTACCTCGATTTCGGCCTTGGAAGAAGCCGTGGTCTTAACGGACGGTCAAGGTAATTTGGAGTGGTGGAATTCAGCAGCAGAAAAACTATTAGGTTTTAAAGACCCGATTGACTATGGCAAACCCATTATTAACTTGATCCGTGACCCTGTTTTTATTCGTTATTTTGAGCATGGCCCATACAACGAAGGCTTAAAACTGCCATCATGGACACACCCAAATCGTTATGTGCAATATGAAGTGACCCGCTTTGGCCACAATGACCGCGTGCTTATCGCTTATGACATTACCCGTTTGCATCAATTGGAACAAATGCGTAAAGACTTCGTCGCCAATGTTTCACACGAGTTACGCACGCCGTTAACGGTGTTAAGCGGCTATCTCGAAACCTTTGCTGATAGTGAAGACTTACCCCCGCGTTGGCATCGCGCCTTTAAGCAAATGCAGCAGCAAAGCTTGCGTATGAACAACTTGGTCAATGATTTGCTAATGTTGTCGCGTTTGGAAAGTGATGTCGTCAAACAAGAACCTAAACCCATTAGCATGCCAATTCTGCTCGAAAAATTACGCCAAGAAGCACTGGCTTACCATGCTGACAAAGAGCAACGCATTGTCGTGAAAGTTGACAGTCCACTGCGATTGATGGGCATAGAAACAGATTTACGTAGTGCTTTTTCTAATTTAATTACTAATGCTATTAAATATACCCATGCTCGCGGTGAGATTACGGTGCGCTGGTCACATGATGAAAAGTACGGCTATTTAAGCGTCCACGATAATGGTATTGGTATTGAACCACAGCATATTGCCCGTCTGACGGAGCGTTTTTATCGCGTCGATGCGGCACGCAGTTCGGAAACTGGCGGCACGGGTTTAGGATTGGCGATTGTTAAACATGTGTTGTTGCAACATAAAGCCTTACTTAACATCAACTCCAAACCGAATAATGGCTCGACCTTTACCTGTATTTTCCCGCGCGAGATGTTGGTAGATTAACGCCAGCGTTGTTGGGTGCGGATCCCGCACCATTCATTGCGATGGCATTCAGCGCGCACGATGTGCACGCTACGCGTCTAGCAATTTATCTGACAACGCCATATAAGCTAGGCAACCTCAATAATCACCCGACCACAAACATAGCCCCGCAGCCCAAAGCTCGTTAGAATAGCGCCCTTTCCACTGGCCTTTGACAACACGAGGCCAGCCCACGCCAGTGACGGCTATGACGCAACACCAAAAATAATAATTTAAACCCCTTGCGCCGACGATTGATGCCTTGAGAACACGCTTTGATGAGCAACTCCCGCTATGTCCCTGCCCTAACTTGGCTTCGTGCTATCGCCGCTTTTTTGGTGGTGGTGTCGCATGCTATCCGCACCGTTGAAGGCCCGTGGACGATACGCACCGAAGGCTTTGTTGAGCACTTCCAGCAAACACTATGGTTTGTCCGTCTCTTTGATTTAGGATCGTTTGGTGTTTGCCTATTTTTCGCCTTGAGTGGTTTTACCCTGTATGTGAGTAATCGCTCATCTTTGCAAACAGCCGCCGATATACCGTCTTTCTATCTCAAACGAGTGGCGCGGATTTGGCCTGCCTTTATGGTTTCGCTCGTGGTTTATACGCTGTTTGCGTTGTTTTTATGGCCGCATTACCAGCCGACTGATGCGGTATGGATGCAGGGCAATTTTAACCTGCCGAACACGATTGGTGACTTCCTTAGTTATGTGTTCCTGCTTTTTGATGTTATTGGCCCACCGGGTTATTTTGTCGGGCCGTATTGGAGTCTGCCCATTGAGTTTCATTATTATCTATTGATGGCACCGACCGCTATTTTGATGGCGATGCTGCCGCGCTGGCGTTTTGTGTTACCCGTGATTGTCGGCAGTATCTTGGTTTATATTGGTAGAAACGAACTCGCCCCGATTACCGACATGACGGTCTTCAACATGGCTCTGCCGTTCTTTTTAGGGATAGCGCTCGCTGATCTCCATGAACGTGGCCAACTGCCTACGTTACGCCCTGTCATGGTTTGGGCAATGGCGCTAACGGTTTTTCTCGTCGTGACCAGTTTGTGGCAAGGTTTCATTGGCCCACAGCTCACTGACGTGGCTTATATCCTCTTTCCACCGTTAATGATTTACGCGGCTCTCAATGTCCGCGTTCAAAAAACTAACGCGCTGACTCGGCTGTTGGACAACTACGGCACGTATTCCTACAGTATTTACCTGTTCCATATCTTGTCTTTTGGCTTGATCGCGCTGGTTGCCAATTGGTTGTCACTGGAGCTGAATGAAGGGATGTTTTGGCCGGTATTTATCGTCGGCGCTATCAGCAGCTATTTTATCGCCAAGCTGTCGTATCGTTATGTTGAAGTGCCATCGATTGAATTTGGCCGCTGGGCGGGGGGGAAGCTGAGAAGGAAAGCTGTTGTAATTCAACAGGAAACAGCAGAGACGACGCCTAATATCGTTAATTGAAGTGGGCCATAAATCCCCACTAACTCCCCTTTAGTAAAGGGGAGAACCTCTTTGCTTTGGCTAATGCCACGGGGAAGCCTCCCTTTGCAAAGGGAGGTTTGGAGGGTTTTCTAAAACTTCAACAAAATACCGCCATCTTAACCGTGAATCTTCTTCTCAATCTGTTCATAACTGGTATGACGGACATCAGCACCTTTGACCAGATAAATCAATTGTTCAGAAATATTACGCGCATGATCACCAATACGCTCCAAGCCCCGCAATACCCACATGACGTTCAAGACACGCGAAATATAACGCGGATCTTCCATCATATAGGTCATTAACGCGCGAGTAGCGGTCTTGTATTCAAAGTCAATTTCGCTATCGGCTTGCATCACTTTGAACGCTTGCTCGACATCCAAACGGGCAAAGGCATCCAGCGTATCGTGAATCATCAACCGGACTTGATTACCAATATGGCGCGTTTCCATATAACCACGCGGCGACTCACCTTCTTCGCACAATGCTTGGGCATAACGGGCGATTTTCGCCGCTTCATCACCAATACGTTCCAAATCAGTAATCGACTTACTAATGGCAATAATCATCCGCAAATCAGACGCGGCAGGTTGACGACGTGCCAGAATACGCACTAATTCTTCGTCAACCCGTGTTTCCATGGCATTGATTTTATGGTCATTTGCTTGCACAGCCACGGCCAGCGCAGAGTCAGCGTCCAACAAGGCGTGCATGGCATCACTCACCTGCTTTTCGACCAAACCACCCATCGCTAAAAACAGGGTGCGAACGTCTTCTAGCTCAGCATTAAACTGCTGAGAGATGTGATGACCATAATCTTCTTTAGT
>CANBZV010000226.1 GCA_947373945.1 Moraxellaceae bacterium | reverse complement strand
TTTTGTACGTGTGCTTTTTTTACCGCATTTACTGGTGCGAGTGGTGCAACCATTATTGCTCTAGGTGCTCTGCTCTATCCGGCTCTCAAGCAGGCGGGTTATCCAGAAAAATTTTCTTTAGGGTTAGTCACGACATCGGGTTCGCTCGGGTTATTGTTACCGCCATCACTTCCCTTAATACTCTACGCGATAATTGCTCAGCAGTTGCCTCAGGGCAGTGCAGTAAGTATTGAAGCTATTTTTAAAGCAGGTTTGTTGCCTGCTTTAGTCATCATTGTTTTATTGTCTTGTTACGGCTTAGTGATTACGCGTCGTAACCCAATCCCTCTACAGGCATTTTCATGGCAAGAGTTGCGTTCAGCGATTGCTGAGGCAAAGTGGGAGTTGCCCTTGCCGTTGTTTGTGCTGGGTGGCATTTATAGCGGTTATTTTGCGGTGTCTGAAGCAGCGGCGGTAACGGCGCTGTATGTAACGACGACTGCCGTAGTGGTGTATCGTGAAATTTCACTGCCGCATTTGGCGAGAGTCATGCGCGAAGCAATGGTGATGGTCGGTAGTATTTTGCTGATTTTGGGTGTGGCGATGGCATTTACCGATTGGCTGATTGAGGCTGAAGTGCCGACACAACTATTTGATTTTGTTAAATCTCATATTGATAATAAATTGGCGTTTTTGCTACTGCTGAATATCTTTCTGCTTATCATGGGGTGTTTTTTAGATATTTTCTCGGCATTGGTTATTATGGTGCCCTTGCTTTTGCCAATGGCTATTGGTTATGGCGTGAACCCTATTCATTTGGGGATTATCTTTTTGGCGAATATGGAGATTGGCTATTGTATGCCGCCAGTGGGTATGAATTTGCTGATTGCGAGTTATCGCTTTAAAAAGCCAATGGCAGAGTTGTATCAGTCAACCGTGCCATTCTTGTTAGTATTGATTGTCGCTGTCTTGATTATTACGTATGTGCCTTGGTTGAGTTTGGCGCTGTTATAGTTCGGCAAAGGCTAGTCACATTGTCGTTTTTAGTGCGTAATAAAGGGCATACTTCAGCTTGGCGATGAAAAAGACCAATAAAGCTTATGGCATATAAGCTTTCTTTGGCATTGAGTTCATCACCTAAGTCCCATGACAGGGATCTGTCTATCGCGCTTACTACCGTCAATTGAGTATTGTGGTCTAATTGATCCCACAGAGATAAGCCTATGCTAATCGTGTTGTGAATGATATCGACTTCTCGTGGCCCGAGCGCATTGGCTTTTTGCAGGGCGAGCATCATTTCTTGATCAATTTGTCCGAGCTTGATTTTTGTCATCGCAAACTGGGCCTGGGTGTAGGGCCATGAAGGGCGTTGCTTTATGCCAATACGGTAATGATTCACAATATCTGTAGCTAAAAGTTGGCGCGTTTCGGCGGAT
This sequence comes from Moraxellaceae bacterium, assembly GCA_947373945.1. Taxonomy (GTDB): domain Bacteria; phylum Pseudomonadota; class Gammaproteobacteria; order Pseudomonadales; family Moraxellaceae; genus Agitococcus. Next base: position 2,421 of record CANBZV010000226.1, on the reverse strand, counting down.
AAATTTGCCGAACTTGTAAACTGCTTTGTTAAAATATCTGCCAGTGCTACATGATAGTCGCTGTTATAAGGGATTAACTGCACGCCTTGTTCGGCATCGGCAAGCGCGTCCTGAAAGTCGGCATCAGGTATTTTGTAGGCAGGATTTTGTGTCGATTGGTAAGCCCAAGCCTCTAAATAGCTCTGAGTTCGGAAATAATCAATGGCAGCAATCCCAGTCATGCCTGACCATATCGCAAAAAGTAAAGCAACTGCGATAAGAGGAATACGAATAAAAGGCGAGTTAATAGGCGGTACGGACATCATATTGACACTTTAAATCCTTATTTAGTCCGCTATATACCATAAACTTGCACCTTTTGTTAGCTTGTATCTTTTATCAATCCGCAACTTCCCGTACAATACTCGCCCTTTGAAGGCGGTTGTCAAAGGCTTGCGCTTGTATTTTGCGTAAGGCCTATTCGCCTTAACCCTGTTTTTGTGGAAGAAACATTATGGTCGTTATTCGTTTAGCTCGTGGCGGTGCCAAAAAGCGTCCTTTTTACCAAGTTGTTGTTACTGACAGCCGCAATGCCCGTGACGGTCGCTTTATTGAGCGTGTTGGTTTTTTCAACCCTGTTGCTAAAGGCGCTGCTGAGTCTGTACGTATCAATGCTGATCGTTACAACTATTGGATTAGCCAAGGTGCACAACCTTCTGAGCGCGTAGCACAAATTGCTAAGGCCTCTGCTGTTTAATTCGCACTGATTAGAGCGTATTAACATGGCAACTATCCCTTCATCTGAACAATTGTTATCGGTTGGACGGATCCAGACGGCTTACGGTATTAAAGGTTGGGTTTGGGTGTATTCCAATACCGATCCAATAGATAATATTTTTGCCTATGCCCCTTGGTATTTGCAGCGCGGTAATGAGTGGTCTGAAGCCAACATTGCTGAGTGGCGGATGCAAGGAAAGGGTATCGTAATGCGCTTGCAAGGTTGCAATGACCGTAATACTGCCGAATCTTGGCACGGTGCGGTGATTTGGACGGCGCGGGCGAATTTGCCTAGTTTGGCTGATGGTGATTATTACTGGTCTGATCTGATAGATATGTCAGTGTGGACGGTGGATGGTCGCCTGTTGGGTCAAGTGCATAGCATGATGGAAACCGGCGCTAATGATGTCTTGGTCGTTAATCCTGTTGCAGGGAGTATTGACCAGCGCGAACGTTTGATTCCGTGGTTACCTGATCAGGTTGTTACGGCGGTTGATATTGCCAATAAGCGTTTAACGGTTGATTGGGATATCGATTTTTGATCGTGACTGATGACTGTCGCCTAATGGTTACTATGGTCTGTTGAGAGTAGCCATGTGGTTTGGTGTAATAAGCTTGTTTCCTGAAATGTTTGCCGCGATTCGTGATGCAGGCATAACAGGACGGGCGATTAACCAGGGTTTACTTCAGTTAGAGTTATGGAATCCTCGTGATTTCACGACCGACAATTATCACCGTGTTGATGAGCGGCCTTATGGCGGTGGCCCAGGCATGGTGATGCTGATTGAGCCATTGGCAAAGGCAATTGCAGCTGCGAAAGAACGCGCTGCAAAGTTGGGTATTGATGCGCCAGTGGTGTATTTGTCCCCACAAGGTCGACGGTTTGATGACGTAGCAACCACAGAATTAGCCCAGCAAGCGGGTCTGATTCTATTGTGTGGTCGTTATGAAGGTGTTGATGAGCGGCTTATTCAGCGTTTAGTGGATGCGGAATGGTCGATTGGTGATTATGTGTTGTCAGGCGGTGAGCTGCCGGCAATGGTCATGATTGATGCCATTAGTCGACGTATTGACGGTGTTTTAGGACATCATCAGTCTGCTGAGCAAGATTCGTTTGCGACGGGATTGCTGGATTGTCCTCATTATACGCGTCCTGAAGTATACGAAGGTGAGGCGGTTCCTGCTGTTTTACTATCGGGTCATCATGCTGATATTCAACGTTGGCGTTGGCGCGAAAGTTTGAAGCGGACATTAGAACGTCGTCCCGATTTATTAGACTCTGCACTTTTAAATGCAGAGCAACGCCGTTTGTTGGCTCAATTAAAACTAGAGCAAACAAACGGTGATACTGGTCAGTCTAATTCTTAGGCTGTGACTATCACGTTATAAGCGCCGAGCGAATGCTCACAGCCTCTGTAACTATATTAGGAGACCTACCATGAGTGGTAAGCATCCCCTTGTTCAAAGTATTGAACAAGCTCAAATGAAACAAGACATTCCTTCTTTTGCACCTGGTGATACCGTCATTGTGCAAGTTAAAGTAAAAGAAGGCGAGCGTGAGCGTTTACAGGCTTACGAAGGCGTTGTTATTGCTAAGAAAAATGCAGGTTTAAACTCTGCTTTTACCGTGCGTAAAATTTCCAACGGCGTAGGTGTTGAGCGTGT
>CANBZV010000225.1 GCA_947373945.1 Moraxellaceae bacterium | reverse complement strand
ATCACTCGTCGCTATGGCGGTACAGGATTAGGTTTAGTCGTCAGTAAACGTTTGGTTGAATTAATGGGCGGGAGTATTGATGTTGAAAGTACTCCCAATGTGGGTAGTACCTTTTTCTTTAGCCTGAATTTTGCGCTGGATGGCGAACTTATTAACGAAAACCCGCAACAGGCTGATTTATCGGGCTTAAAAGTGCTGATAGTCGATGATTGTCAAAGTACGCGCGTGGCATTGGTTAATATGCTGACGCAGTTATTCTTTCAGCCGACGGCGGTGGCCACCAGTGTTGAAGCGCTACAGCTATTGAAGTTGGCCGAGTGGGAAAAGCCGTTTGATGCCGTGTTACTCGACTTGAGTATGCCTGATTGTGATGGTGTAGAAACAGCGCGCCGTATTTGCCACGAGCCAACGTTAGCGTCGTTACCGTTATTGTTTTTAATGTCGGGCAATGGTTATCAGAACATTGGCGAGTCAGCAAAAGCGATCAAATTCTCGGCGTATCTCGATAAGCCGATTACCCCCGCCATGTTAAAAGAAGCGATTTATCGCGCTTTTCAGGCCAACGATGTCAGTAACACGTCAGCGATGCCTTTACCATCCAGTCTCCATTTTGCCCCCGCACGACTGTTGCTGGTTGAAGATAATGCCATCAACCAAAAACTTCAATCAGAAATGTTGCGGCGGTTAGGTTTATCGGTAGATGTTGTTGCCAATGGCCAAGATGCGCTTAATAAAGTGGAAAATTCGGGTGTGCACTATGATTTAGTGTTGATGGATATCCAAATGCCGGTGATGGATGGTTTTGAAACCACCATTCAGTTGCGGAAAAAATACAGTCAGGTCATTTTGCCAATTATCGCGTTAACCGCTTCAGCGCTCAACGATGAACGACAGAAGTGTCTGGAAGTCGGAATGAACGGACACGTCGCTAAACCGATTGATCCGGTCGAACTCGCGGTCGCCTTGGCGCAGTTTTTACCGTTGGTTGCGGCACCTATACCTACTGCAGTGCCTGAGCCAGAACGAGAGGATGACTCATGGGCGCAAGATATTAAACAGCTGGATCAATTGCTGAAACGGCAGAGTTTTGATGCGCGGGAAAAATTCTCCGAGCTGCAATCGGTGTTACAGGCTGTGAGTCATCGCCAAGCGAACGAGATGGCGACTGCCATGAGTAATTTGGACTTTAAACGCGCGCGCCGTTATTTAAGTGAGGTGGCACGGGTCATGGAGATTAAACTTGATTAGAACCAGAGCCTTAGCCAAAGGTCGAGGCATTATCATGGTGGTTGATGATATGCCTGCCAATATTGAAGTCATTTATGCCTTGCTCGCTCCCGATTATGAAGTCATCTTTGCCACAAGTGGTGAGGAGGCTTTAGAGCTGGCTGCGGTCACGCGTCCTGATTTGATCTTACTTGATGTGATTATGCCCAGCATGAATGGTCATGAAGTGTGTCGTCGTTTTAAGGCCGATCAAGTGACCCAACATATTCCGATTATTTTTGTTACCGCGATGGGTGCTGCGGACAATGAAGAGATGGGTTTGAAGCTGGGCGCCATCGATTATATCGTCAAACCTTATAGTCCGGCGGTCGTCAAAGCACGTATTGCCAACCATTTGGAATTGAAGCGTCATCGTGATTTTTTAGATAGTCTGGCGAGTATTGATGGTTTAACAGGTATTAGTAATCGACGTCATTTTGATGAGTGTTTGCGACGGGAGTTACGGCGTGCTATACGCGCTCGTAGTACCTTGTCACTGATCATGATTGATATTGATCACTTTAAGGAATACAACGATTATTATGGCCATCTGGCGGGTGATGATTGTTTAAAAACCATCGCTCATGAATTAGTCCTCGCACCACGCCGTCCTGCGGATATGGTCTTTCGCTATGGCGGTGAGGAGTTTGTGTGCTTGTTGCCCGATACCCACGGTGCAGGCGCACTGGAGCTGACCAATCGTTTGTTGGGTCAAGTACGCACCTTAGCCATTCCTCATGTCGCGTCAGAGAGTCAGGTTATCACCTTAAGTTTAGGGATCTGCACGGTCACGCCGACGTTGGATAGTCAAAGCGAAGATGTCATCGCGCTCGCCGATAAAGCCTTGTATCGAGCCAAAGAATTAGGGCGGAATCGGGTCGAAGTGGCTCCCTAGGCTTAAAAACTGGAGTCTGGTTGTTGTAGAAAAGCCAGCTCTTCGGCGCTAGAGAGGCGGCCAAGGGCCACATTGCGATGTGGGTAACGGCCAAAACGCTCTAGTATTGCCTTATGTTTATATTCAAACGCTAAATTAAACTCTAACCCTTTGAGGTCGTAGAGTTTGACGGTTTGCTCATGAATGGCCAACGATTCACTATGCATAAACGGCAAATACAAAAATGACTTTTCCACGGTGCTTAACGTCTGATCTAGCCCTAAACGAATCGTTTCTTGCGCCAATATCAACGCTGCCAGGTCGTTCGCAAATGCTTCGCCACTGTCGCGATACAGTTGACGCGAGAATTGGTCTAAAACAATGATCTCCGCTAATCGGCCATGACCATCAACCCGCCAGTGCGCCAGCTCACCGCGTGTAGCCTGAGCATGGGTTTGACCAAAGCGAGTCCGAATGAGCTCGTCAAAGATGGCATCTTTTTTCCACCACAAGGCAGGGTCAATATCACGGAACCAGAAGTTAAGAATATCGTTGGCAGTCATAGAGCTTATCCTTATCAAGTGTGATGTGATCATGAGAGTTTACGCATTAGCGCCGTGGTTTTGCCCGTGCTGATGCGCGGAGAACGGTTATTGAGCCAGCCCAGTCGCCAAAACGCTAATACCAGCATAGCAGCCATTAAACCCATGCCCGCCAACGCCACATAATAGCCATATTCGGATTGCAATTCGGGCATATTATGAAAATTCATCCCGTAAATGCCCGCAATTAAACTCAGCGGCAGAATGATTGTCGATACCACGGTCAGTACACGGGCAATTTCCCCCGTCCGTTGCGTCGCTTGTGCTTGTACTGCCGCAATAACACCATCTAGTAAGTCGCGTGAGGAGTCGATAGCCGCCCGCACCGAAATGACATTTTGATTCATCTCCTGATACGAGCGGCGGGCATCGTCACTAACAAAGATACTGCGTTTAGTGCCCAGCAACATCAGCACAATATGCAGACTAGCAGTCAGCTTTTTCAAAGTCAGGATATTACCTGCGACGACGGAAATATCGTGCGTCAGCTTGTCGGCACTGCCCGAGATCGATTCTTCTTCCAATTGATCCAGAAAATTGTCGTTGGCCAGATTCAGATTGGCATAGTCGTACAAACAGCCCTGCAGAAATAGAAACATAATAAAGCCCTGCGTGCGTCCCCATAGCCGGAAACTCTCAGCGCAATTGCTTTTGACATGTTCAACAAGATCGAGTGGATGTTTGTGATAGGTCAACACAAAATTATTGCCAATCACCAGTAACAGACGTTGTATCTGTAAGGCGCGTATGCCATGCGAGGTATCCAGATGTTGATCGGGATGTTCGACTTCGTGCAAATAAAAAGACAGGCTGCCTTGATGTTCAATAATCCGTGGCAACACTTCGGGTTCATCAAAATGATCAAACAACACCAGACTAATCCCCAAGCGCGACAAGACCTGATTCGGCGCAGTGATATCGTTGCTTTGAATATCAATCCAAGTCATGGCGTCCGTATCGCTCAGTTCGCTTTCCAGAGCGTCTAGCGTAAAGGTATGTGCTGTTTTATGTTGGCGATGAAAGTTGACGGCGTAGCAGCTCATTTCACCCGCAAACGATGGAAGCGACGTAGTTGGCATAGGCATCTCCTGCCGTTAACAAACGATGTGGTCAGACATCGTTTCC
>CANBZV010000224.1 GCA_947373945.1 Moraxellaceae bacterium | reverse complement strand
TTGCTAAGTTGATAGCCTGTTACTAAAATCGGTGATCAACGCCTAGCGCGTAAAGCTCGCCCACGGTAGATGGAATAGGGATAGGTAATCGTAATATGGCTATAAAATTTGAGTTTGAAGATAACGGCTTGATCATGGTTCGCGGCTCGGGTGTTTTAACGCGAGAAGCCTTTGACGACGCCAAAAAACAAGTGATTGCCCACATTAAACAGTGTGGCCGAGTTTATATCTTAATTCGCATTGAAGAAGATTTCACTAACCTAGAAGCGTCAGCTACTTGGCGTGATGATCAGGATGACGAGTTTATTCAACGATATGTTAGCAGACTAGCGATAGTCGGTGAGGCTAAATGGTCTGAAGATGCCTTATTGTTTTTTCTCAGTGGCCTACTGCCGTTTCCAATCAAATACTTCAAGTTTAGCGAAGAAGAACTCGCTAAGGCGTGGTTGATCGATTACTAACAGCACAATAGATTGGCTCTTGCGCGCATAAAAAAGGGCGACCTAAGTCACCCTTTGACATCAACCACGAAATAATTAGGCGGCTGGTGTATCGGAGCTGGCAGGAGCGTCTGCTGCTGGAGCTGGTTTTTTCGGTGCGGCGGGCTTGCGAGTTACAGTACGCTTGACAGCAGCTTCTGTAGGCGCTTTCGCGACCGGTGCTTTACGGGTCACTGTACGTTTTACCGGCGCAGCAGCTTTGCTGACTTCATCAGCAATATGACTGGCTTCTTTTTTCACTTCGACAGCGGCTTTGCTGACTTCATCAGCAATATGGCTCGCTTCTTTTTTCACTTCTTCAACTAATGCAGCAGCGGCTTGTTTGCCTTTCGCAAATTTAGTTTGTACGTAAGAACGTAGTTCGCTAGTTTGGAAAGTGGCTTTGACTTTTTCGTAGTCTTTTTTGGCGGCTTCTAATGCAGCCTCAGCGTGGGCTTGCGCATCTTTCAATAATTTCAGGGCATCAGCATCGCCGTTTTTGATCACTTGCGATAATTTGGTCAATACATCTTTGTAGCTGGCTTCGGCTTTTTCTACCAGTTTACGCGCGGATTCGATGTATTTTTCAGCTTCTTTTTGCGCTTTTTTAGCAAGTTTTTGCAATTGAGCGCTAGTGTCGGCAACTAAATCTTCGGCTTTAACAGATTTTTTTTTGCTGGACATGATGTGTTTCTCCAAGGAGTGATGGCAATAGTCAAAAAATAACCTAAACAGATGACAAAAGCGACGTTTATTGTCTGACAAAAAGACACTTACGGATGATAGACACAGTGAATCTAGCTAATTTTTTCGCCCCAACGTATGCTCCAGACGTTTTAATTGAAGCAACTATTGGATTGATTACTCTTTTGTCATGCTAATGTGATAATAAAGCGTTTTAATGACTGGTATATCATTTAATGACAGTATAAAACGTATTTGGGCAAAATATATTAATTAAGATTTACGTGGGATTATGTTTGGCATAAATTTCATCGTTGATCACGTCTTGTTCTAACTCTGGAGTACTTATGAAGCGTTTGTTATTGGTTGCGGCCTTATCTGCGACACCATTGGTTTTTGCTGGTACTGCCCCTGCAGCGACACCAGCACCTGCATCGACTGCCGCGCCAGCTTCAACGGCTGCTTTGTCTAATGATGATGCCAAAGTTGCCTATAGTTTGGGTTTTGTCTTTGGTAAAAATAATGCTGCAGCCATTGAAAATCTGGATATTGAAAAGTTCGTTGCAGGTTTTAAAGATGGTTATGCTGGCAAGCAAGGCATGTTGAGCGAAGAAGATATTAAAAAGGTGCTTACAGATTATAAAGAACGTCGAGTGGCACAAGCACAAGCCGAGTTTCAAAAACAAGGTGAAGAAAATCGCGTCAAAGGTGCCGCTTATCTAGCTGAAAATGCAAAAAAGGCTGGCGTAACGACAACAGCTTCGGGTCTGCAATATGAAGTGTTGACGCAAGGGACAGGCGCACAAGCCAAAGCCAGTGATACTGTTGAAGTGCATTATGAAGGCAAGTTGGCCGATGGTACGGTATTCGATAGTTCGATTGCCCGTGGTCAGCCAGCGTCTTTCCGTCTGGATCAAGTGATTCCTGGTTGGACTGAAGGCGTGCAACTGATGAAAGTGGGTAGTAAATACCGCTTCACTATCCCATCAAGTTTAGCGTATGGCGAAATGGGCGCAGGCACTATCCCGCCTAATTCCGTATTGATTTTTGAAGTTGAATTATTGAAGGCAACTAAAGAAGCTGCTACCGATAAAGAGCCGAAAAAAGCGAAAAAGAAATAAGTCTGTTGCTTCGGGGCGGTTTACGAACCGCCTTGAGTTACATCACGGGCATCACCGTGACTCGGACTTCCAAGTCATGTTGACCCCCGCCTAAAATCACGCCCCGCAATGGCGAAACATCGCTAAAATCCCGTCCCCATGCCACCGTGATATGTTCTGTATTCGGCACAACATTATTCGTTGGATCAAAGTCAACCCAACCTAACACAGGGCAATACACGGCGATCCACGCATGTGAGGCATCAGCGCCAATTAAGCGCGCTTGGCCTTGTGGCGGGTTAGTCAGCAAATAACCACTGACATATCGTGCAGGTAATCCTAATGAGCGCAGGCACGCCAACATTAAATGGGCAAAATCCTGACAGACGCCGCGTTTGGTTTCCAGCACTTCAATCAGCGGTGTGCCAATATGAGTGGCTTCGGGATCAAAGCTAAACTCGTTGAAGATCTTGCCCATCAGTGCATTTACCGCTACGAGCAGGGGGCGTTCAGTACTAAAACAGTCTTGGGCATAGTCCGAAAAAACATGCTTTAGATGAACAAAAGGCGATTCAAATCTAAAGGGTAAAGCGTGCATCAACTCGTTGGTTAACGCGTGATGGCCGGAATAGCGGCAGGCGTTAACGACGCTTTCCCACGACGGAGAAAGGTTAAAACTTTGTTCTAACTGCCGCGCAAATACGTCAATTTCCATTTCGGCAATCACGGACAATTCATGATGGAGCTGATTCAGTTCTAAACGCGTGCAAGGATTACCAAAGCTGTCTTCGGTGCTAGTGCTGAAACTGGGCTGAGGCGTAATCGTTAAGCTTTTATTCAAGCAAGCTTGATAAGGCATTTCTCGTGGTTGTAAGTGCAATAATTGCTGCGACAACATCACCGGATCGGTATAGCGATAGTGAGTCTCGTGGGTGATGTGATAGCGGGCACGATGAAAATTGTTCATTAAGAAGACACCGTTGGCTGGCTAATCATATCAATATGGGCAAAATAACGCAGGCTTAACTGGTCCGATAGTCCACGTCCCGAGTTGGCAATGTCATGTAATAAACCAGCCAGCATGTTTAATGCTCCCTGTAATCGGGGTGGATAGTCCATCTCTATTTCTAACACGCCAAAATTCAAGGACTGTAAACGCTCACTTAACGAGTTAAGGTCATAATCATTATCATGATCCAGTTCTTTCAGCGAGTGCAATAAAGTATCAAGCTGAAATTGCAACGAATGCGGATTACGCGGGTCCAATAAAATCAAATCGAGCACGGGTAATAACTGGGCACTGGATAAATAACGGCTACGATAGGTAATCGTGCTATCTGCTAATTCTAATAGCCAGTCTAAACCTGTCTGTTCGGTAGCGGACGGTGTTTGCAGCAATTGAGCAATCATATCGGCAAGGAACTGTAACCGCTCTAAGCGCCGTCCCATCATCAAAAAGCGCCAGCTATTGTCTTGGGTCATATCATCCATCGCAAAGCCTGCCAATGATGATAATGTCATCAACAAGCGGTCAACAAAGGATAGCGCTTTACCTAGCTCAAGAGTCTCTGGTTGCAGGGCATCTGCTTCCTGTTGCAGCTCAACAATCGCGCT
>CANBZV010000223.1 GCA_947373945.1 Moraxellaceae bacterium | reverse complement strand
GAGCTGACGACAAAACCGACGACACCATCTTTGTGAATATCCAGATTACCATGCTCAATCAAATAGCTATTGGCGACGGTATCGAAATAGGCGTAATAGGTGACATTATTGACGTGGCCATAAATATCATTGTCATTCCAACGGGTGGTGATTGGGGCAATAAAACCATAATCTTGTCGTTGTGAAGGTTGAGGACGGGGCATCATAACTCCTTAAAACAACCAGACCGTCTCAGTGCTACGGCCATTTATTTAATAGGCTGAACGATAAATAGCCAAGGCATCAGCCTCAGTCACTAGCCGTGGATTATTCACCAGCAAACGTTGCTGTAACATGGCATCTTTGGCCAACATCGGCAAGTCAACTTCGGGAACATCCAATTTATGTAGCGACGTTGGTAGTTTCACTGCACTAATTAATGTCTGCATAGCTTCGATAAAATACTCGGCCAAGGTCAACTGTTTGGCGCGCGCATAAGGATTAATGACATTGGCTAATTGAGCATAGGCAGGTATTGCTTCGGGTAAATTGAAGCGCAATACGTGTGGTAAAACCAGCGAATTACTTAAACCATGGGATATATGGTAATGACCGCCCAACGGGTACGCCAACGCGTGTACAGCGGCTACAGGGGCATTGGCAAAGGCTTGACCCGCCAACATGGCGCCATGCAACATCGCACTTCGAGCTTCAAGATTGTGGCCGTCTTCTACGGCGGTGACGATGTGTTTTGATAATAAGCGCAATGCCTCACAGGCCAGCATATCCGAATAAGGATTTTTGCGTAGTTTACTGGTATAGGCTTCAATGGCGTGCACCATGGCATCAATGCCAGTAGCCGCAGTAATATGCGCGGGTAAACCAACCGTCAATTCGGCATCTAGCAAGGCAACATCAGCCAATAATAGTGGTGAGACGATACCCTGTTTCGTCGTCGCGCCGGTGGTAATAATGGATACCGGTGTCACTTCCGAACCTGTACCTGCCGTGGTAGGAATTTGAATCAGTGGCAAGCGTGAGCCTTTGGCATTGCCAACACCGTAGACATCTACCAACTTCTGACTGGAGCTAGTGAGCAGCGCAATCACCTTCGCCACATCCATCGAACTACCACCGCCCAAACCTATAACACCATCAATCTGCTGATCACGGGCAAAAGCCAACGCTTGCTCAACAACATGCTCTGGTGGATCAGCAACAACATCGGTATAGATGACACTGACAATACCAGCCGCCGTTAAACTACTGACGGCTAACTCAATCATGCCTGACTGCACAATACCGGCATCCGTGACAATTAACGCGCGTTTAATCGCTAATGATTGCGCGACTGAACCCAACTGCCGGTTACAGCAACCAATCTCGCTGATAATGGTTTTAACGGTGGTAAAAGAAAATCCCTGCATTATTGACTCCCTCCCAAAATTATATTTTTATATGTTTGATTAAATAATCCGAACCACATTATAGGACTCATTCCGACAAAATGAGTTGGCTGTTTGGCCTTGATATTAACGCAAAAATTACCACTGTACAGGCATAAAAAAAGGGGCTTTTTAGCCCCTTTTTTGTAAATAGCTTGTAGGTTCAGATATCTAAATTCGCGACCATCAGCGCATTCTGTTCAATAAACTCACGACGCGGCTCAACCGCATCACCCATTAAACAGGTAAACATTTGGTCGGCACGAATTGCATCTTCAATATTGACGCGCAGCATACGGCGATTATTGGGATCCATCGTTGTTTCCCATAACTGCTCAGGATTCATCTCGCCCAAGCCCTTATAGCGCTGAATAGCGTTGCCACGACGTGATTCCTGCATTAGCCATTGCCACACTTGTTTGAAGTCGTTTACGGCCAATACACGCTCGCCACGCTTGACATAAGCGCCTTCCTCCAGCAAATCATTGACTTGCGCACTGAGTACGCCGATACGACGATATTCATTGGAAGCAAAGAAGTCATACCCTAAACGATAGCTATGCGGCACCCCATGAGCCACCATTTCGACCTGCAACACAAAACGGTGTTGCTCAGTATCCTCCAATACTTCCACTAAAAAGCGTTGGCTTGGGTCAGCGGCATTATTGAGAATCACCTGTAAACGTTCTGCCCAGGTCGTGATCAGCGCTTGGTCAGTCAAGGACTCAATCGGCAAAATCTCTAGCTTGAGCAACTGTTCAAGCAACACTTCTGGATAAACACGGCTCATGCGGCGAATAACATTTTGCACACCACGATATTCGCTAAGCAAATTCGCCAAGGGCACGCCCGACATCGGCGGCGCATCAGGATTCGCATACAAAGCAGCATCATCAAGAGCGGTATGAGTCAAATAGGTTTCGAGCGCATCATCATCTTTAATGTACTGTTCCTGCTTGCCACGCTTCACTTTATACAACGGTGGCTGAGCAATATAAATATAACCACGCTCTAACAACTCAGGCATTTGTCTAAAAAAGAAGGTCAACAACAAGGTTCGGATATGAGAACCGTCAACGTCAGCATCGGTCATGATGATGATTTTGTGATAGCGTAATTTGTCCGGATTATATTCTTCCCGACCAATGCCGCAACCCAACGCCGTGATCAAAGTCCCGACTTCGACTGACGATAACATCTTGTCAAAACGTGCTTTTTCGACGTTCAGAATTTTACCTTTCAACGGCAAAATCGCCTGCATCTTACGGTTACGACCTTGTTTGGCTGAACCACCCGCAGAGTCACCTTCGACGATATATAGTTCTGATAACGCCGGATCTTTCTCTTGGCAATCGGCCAATTTACCCGGTAAGCCCGCAATATCCAACGCGCCTTTACGACGGGTCATTTCCCGCGCCCGACGTGCAGCTTCCCGTGCGCGCGCAGCATCAACAATCTTGGCGACAATCGACTTGGCTGCTGCTGGATTCTCCAACAAATATTCTTGCAGGCGTTCCGACATCACCGATTCAACCACCGGACGCACTTCTGAAGACACCAACTTATCTTTAGTTTGACTAGAGAACTTAGGATCAGGCACCTTAACCGATACAATCGCCGTTAAGCCCTCTCTGGCATCATCCCCGGTAGTTGCCACCTTTTCCTTCTTCAACAGGCCTTCTGCCTCCATATAGTGGTTTAGCGTGCGTGTTAACGCCCCTCTAAAACCTGCTAAGTGGGTGCCACCGTCGCGCTGCGGAATATTATTGGTAAAACAGAAGATATTTTCTTGATAGCTGTCATTCCATTGCAATGCCACTTCCACGGCAATGCCGGTGTCAGTTTGGGTATTAAAATGGAATACTTTGTTGAGGCCATTTTTGTTGGTATTCAAATAATCAACAAACGCCGCCAAGCCACCTTCATAAGCAAATACTTCGCTGGCACCTGAGCGCTCATCACGCAAGGCAATACGAACACCAGCGTTCAGGAATGATAATTCGCGCAGACGTTTCGCCAGAATGTCATAAGAATAATGAATATTGGTGAAGGTTGCCGCACTGGGCCAAAAGCGTATTTCCGTACCACGGCGTTCGGTTTCACCGGTTTCCCGCAACGGGAATTGTGGCTCACCGTTAACATATTCTTGTTCGTAAGCTTTGCCATTACGGCGAATCACTAGGCGTAAACGCACCGACAAGGCATTAACAACAGAGACACCCACACCGTGCAAACCACCGGAAACTTTATAGGAATTATCATCACCACCAAATTTACCACCTGCGTGCAGGATAGTCATAATCACTTCGGCAGCTGATACACCTTCTTCATGGTGAATATCGACCGGAATACCGCGACCATCATCGGTCACGGTAATCGATTCATCGGTATGAATAACGACATTAACTTCCGAGCAATAACCCGCCAATGCTTCATCAATGGCATTATCGACGACTTCAAACAC
>CANBZV010000222.1 GCA_947373945.1 Moraxellaceae bacterium | reverse complement strand
AGCATGGTTTGTATTTACATGGTGCGCCCTATATGTTCGCACCTAGCCAGCAAACCCATGTGCCAATGGTCGCGTGGCTATCACCAGATTTCGCGCAGGCGCATGCTCATACGCTGAGTTGCTTGAAACAAAAGCAGGATATGCCGCTATCACATGACAACTTGTTTCATACCGTTCTCGGTTTACTAGACGTTAAAACCAGTGTTTATGATGCCAAGTTGGATATTTCGGCGGGCTGCCGTTGAGAGAGTAGCGCGTGGCGCTGTGTTGGGGGCTATAAGAGTAGTGGCTACTCAGCCAGCGTTGAAAGTTCTCTGAGCAAAGTCGAAGGGGGAATAAGCGCCAATAAATACTAACAACTTAACGGATAACCAGTATATGTATGAAAAGAAATTTCAACCGCCCATTCCCTACCGTCGTTTTATTCAGCGTCTTGTTATACATGCAGCAGGAGCGGTCGGTATTTTGCTGTTTTCCCTATTATTAGGTGTATTTGGCTATGAGCATTTTGAGCGTTTACCGTGGCGTGATGCTTTTTTGAATACGGCGATGTTGCTTGGTGGTATGGGGCCAGTGAATCCACCACTGACAGATAATGGCAAGCTGTTTGCTGGTGTTTATGCATTATTTGCTGGGCTGATTTTTGTGCTGGTGTCTAGTTTGATGCTGACGCCAGTAGCACATAGGATCTTGCATAAGTTTCATTGGGAGCAGGGCAAGGAGGAGTAAAGTGTCAATATAGGCTTTGAGCTTAGAAAAAAATGAATAATAGATATTAAGAAAGTGTTTTAATGGCGTAAGGCTATTTGTACTTAAGTATATGTGATGAATGGTTTAAACGAGAGCTGTTAGCGTTGAAGTGAAGCAGGCAAGTAAAGTGGTGGGTTGGGCGGGATTCGAACCCACGACCAATTGGTTAAAAGCCAACTGCTCTACCGACTGAGCTACCAACCCACGTTTACTTTATTCTCAGCTGCATGAGCTGAGGCCGCGTATATTACAATTGTTTGAGATTTTTGCAAGCCTATTCATCAAAAAAGACAATCAACTGCTGGCAAAATAAACAGTTATGCATAAAAAAGCCTCTCGCAATGGAGAGGCCTTTTCAACTTCAAGACATTGACTTAGAAACGATAAGCCGTTTTTTGGATGTTAGCCCAAATTTCAGCGGTTAATGGCTGATAGCTGTCTGTTCCGGGTAGCCATACATACAGTGGCTCTGTCGTGAGAGCAGGATCGTAGTTTTCTTTCTTCAAATTGGTTTTTTGATACTTGAAAGTACCCGTTGTTTCCATCAGTTGTTGCAAGCGTAGAAACACCGGAATGGCGTAAGCAGGCATCTCTTTCTTGAAACCGGCCAGAAGTTCGACAAAGTCGATCTTCATGCCGTCATGAGGCGTAATGGCGGCCATACCAGCACGACCATTGGTGTTGGGGATCTCAACGCCATAAACCACCGCTTCGGCGATAGATGGAATGCCGCAAATCAGGTTCTCTACTTCGGTCGTGGAGACGTTTTCGCCTTTCCAGCGGAAGGTGTCACCTAAGCGGTCAACAAACTGGGCATGACGGAAACCAATGTCACGCACCAAATCACCTGTATTGAAATAACGATCACCAATCTCAAAGACATTATGCATAATGCACGATTCGTTTTTGGCGGGGTCGGTGTAGCCATCAAACGGCGTACGATCGGTGATTTTGCCGACTAATAAACCGGCTTCGCCTTTGGCGGCTTTAATCATAAAACCGTCTTTGTTGCGAACTGGGGCTTCGTTTTCTTTGTCATATTTGACAATAGCGTAGGGTAGGGGTGAAAAGCCGACGGTGTTGTCAAAATTGAAGATATTGCTAAAGCCAATATTGCCTTCAGACGACGCATACAGTTCATAGACTTCATCGACGCCAAAACGCTGTTTGAACGAGCCCCAAATATTAGGACGCATACCGTTGCCGACCATTTTACGCACGCGATGGGCGCGGTCTTCTGGCTTGGCAGGCACTTCCATCAAGTAGCGGCATAATTCGCCAACATAACCGAGGCAAGAGGCGTTGTATTTACGCACATCATCCCAAAACTCACGTGCCGAGAATTTACGACGCATAGCAATACCAGATGCTCCCGCCAATACGGAGCCCCAGCACACCACCATCGCCGTAGCGTGGTAGAACGGCAAGGTAATGTACATGATGTCATCGTGTTTCAAGTCCATCACGGGGCCAAAGACGCTGTAGGCTTTCATCCAGCGGCCATGACTGAAAATGGCGGCTTTAGGCATGCCAGTAGTACCCGACGTGTAGATATAAAACAGACCATCGCTGAAATACACCTGATTCGTGGTTGGCGGGTTGTAGCTTGGTGCATTTTGAATATCGACGGCGAGGTTGCGGAAACCTTCAGGGGCAGTACCGACATCTTTCAGGGTGTCTTGATCGGCGAGCCAATAAATATGTTTGCTATCAATGTGCAAATCGGCACGTACATCATTAAACGACGCAATGACTTCGCTGCCAATGATCGCCATTTGTGGTTTAACGAGATTAAAGCTGTGCGTTAATACTTTGCCCGTTTGCGAGCTGTTGAGCAACGCGGAGGTGACGCCAATTTTGGCCAAGCCACTAACAATGGCCAACAATTCAGGACGGTTTTCGATAAAGACGGCAACCACATCACCTTTTTTTAAGCCTTGGGCTAAAAAATAGTGGGCAATACGGTTTGCCCATTGATTGAACTGCAAGTAGTTAAGGTGAGTATCTTTATAGAGAACAGCACTGCCGTAAGGGTTGGCTTTGGTGGCTTTTTCGAGTGCCCAGCCTAAGCCGCCCGTTTTGGTCGGGTTGGTACTGGAGCCGGTCACTAAACCATAAGCCATGCGCGGCAATTTTTTCAATAACGTCGGCGCTTTGCGAATAACGTCAATCGGTTTAATAATGTCTTGAGTGCTCATGAATTTGGAATCCTCTGGCGCGCTGGATACTTTTAAAAGAATCGCGAATGGAAAAAGATGTCTGGCTCCGTTGCCAAATGATGGCTAAACAGTGCGTAGGACTATCGAGGTCCTAGATATGTTTATACAGCCGCTAGCGTGAGTAGCAAGAAACCGCTAGATAAATCGCGCCTAACTTACCCGCAAAGGCTGCATCCATGCAAGGCTTGACAGCCTTTATTAGGTGAAAAAAGTGACAGAAAATAGGCTAAACACGCATCTTTTGGGGGCTTTGAGCGCATCAAGCCATATAGAACAACGGTTTGACACGCCCAAGCGTTAGCAAAACTTAATCCAAAAAGAAGTCTTTTTGAATGCGATCAATCGTCTCTGGATTACAAGCATAGTGGCTAAAATCGCTAACGCCAGTAGAGCGCAGGATTTGTTCGTCAGTAACATTTTGACCGGTCGCGCGCTGAGTCACGATGGTCCATGCGGCATCCGCCATGATCTCGGGTTTGCGGCAAATATCAACGGCTTCTTCGCTGGCAATATTGTTGGTCACGGCAGCGGTGGCAATGTAGGTTTCTGGCCATAGCGTATTCACGGCGATGTTGTAGTCTTTAAACTCTTGCGCCATGCCTATCGACAACAACGTCATGCCGTATTTAGATAGCGTATAAGGAGCAAAAACGGTCAACCATTTTGGATTGAGATTGATCGGCGGCGACAGGCTCAGAATATGGGCGTTGCTGGATTTTTTTAGATAGGGCAGTGCCGCTTGGCTGCAAACAAAGACCGCACGATGATTGATGGTCTGAATTAAGTCATATTTTTTCAGCGACGTGTTTTCGACGTTGGTTAATGCAATTGCGCCAGCATTGTTAATCAGAATATCAATGCCGCCAAAATGAGCAGCGGCTTGTTGCATCGCTTGATGCACAGCGACTTCATCACGGACATCTAGGGCAATCGC
>CANBZV010000221.1 GCA_947373945.1 Moraxellaceae bacterium | reverse complement strand
TACACCACTAGGCACCGCTAAAATATCTTCATTATCGCCATAAACAGCAGCGACGCTACTCGTTAATACCACTCGATGCACCGATGGGCACTCGTTTACCGAATTCAGTACATTACGAGTTCCTTCAACGGCGGGTCGAACTAAGGCTTCATTGGCATCGGTAAAACCATCGAGCACAAAGGGTGACGCAGTATGCATGACCACACCGCAACCTTCCATCGCCGCACTAAAACTGCCTTGATCCAACAAATCTGCTTTAAATAATTTGAGTGTTCCAGGCGCTGTTTCGGCCATTTTCAATAAATGGCCCACACTAGCCTGTTTCGCCGGGTCACGCACTGTCGCATGGACAGTGTAGCCTTCTTCAAGCAGGTATTTGATAATCCAGCCCGCAATATAACCTGACGCTCCTGTCACCAAAACAGGCGTAATCGCACCATGAGGAATCGTGGGGGAACTCATATTATGTCCTTTAATCATTATTTGTTGAAAAAAATAACTAGTCCCCAAACAGGACTGACGCAAGTAACCGTCTTAATTTAGTTTTATAGCTAAGTCAAGCCAGAACTTACCCATCAACTCGCATACTTAATATTATCCGATTCACTTACACCACTTTAACGTGACGCATTAACCACTGACGCAATACGGGCGATACACGGTCAACATATACAACAAATCTTTCTTTGATGCCGCCAATAACAATATGATCATGACCCTTGGCTAAGGCTAATACCACCTGCTGGGCAAACTTTTCTGCCGACATGCCATTATCCAGAGCATCATCCATTTTATTTTGCGTCGAACCGTCCCCAACCAACGCCGATAAAGAAATTGCCGTTTTGACAAAGCCCGGATAAACAACACTCACTCGCACACCACTATTATGAACTTCGGCGCGCATGGCATCATAAAAAGCACGTAACGCATGTTTAGCAGCGGCGTAGGTTGAACGCATAGGCGTAGCCACCAAACCTGCAATACTAGACACGGCTACCAAACGGCCATCTTGTCGAGCCAACATATAAGGCAACAAAGCTTTCGTGAGCGCTACGGGGCCAAAATAATCGACTTCCATCAGCGCACGATCAACATCAAGCAGTGTATCTTTTACTAGCGAACGCTGACTGACACCCGCATTATTGATCAGTAAATCCACAGCCCCGAATTGGCTTTCAACGTATAAAACCAACTCTTTCAATGAGGAAATATTGGTCATATCCATAGGCAAAACAAGATGTTGTTGCGGATTCTTACATTTGGCTTTCACTTGCTCTAGAACCTCAGCACGACGTGCTGACAATACTAAACGCGCACCCTGCCGTGCAAACTCATATGCTAAGGCTTCACCAATACCGCTAGAAGCACCTGTAATCCACACTACTTTTTGATTAAACAACATCACTTGTTCCTGACAATTATGATTGCAAGTCGGCTAGGATCGATTGTAACGCCAAAATTGGACTCTCAGACTGAGTAATGGGTCGACCAATCACCATGTAGTCTACGCCTACATCTAGTGCTTGCTTAGGCGTCATAATACGGCGTTGATCATCGCTAGTACTCCCAGCAGGCCGAATACCCGGTGTTACCAATGCAAATGGCTGCTGATGTAGTTGGCGTAACACCGTAGCTTCCTGCGCCGAACAAACGACTCCATGCAAGCCACAATCTTTGGTCAGTTGCGCCAAACGCTGCACTTGCACCATCGGCTCAATATCCAAACCAATTTCGGCAAGATCACTGCGCTCTGAGCTAGTTAACACGGTCACTGCAATCAACAGCGTAGAATAGTTGTTTTTTTCTAGCCGCTCACGCGCCGCAGTCATCATGCGACTACCACCACTGGCGTGAACATTAACCATCCATACACCTAAGTCCGCTGCCGCATGCACTGCCGACGCAACGGTATTAGGTATATCGTGAAATTTCAGATCCAGAAATAACTCAAAACCACGTGACTGTAATGCTTTAACAATAACTGGGCCTTCACGAGTGAATAATTCCTTGCCAACTTTGACCCGACATAAAGCGGGATCTAATTGGTCAGCCAGCGCTAAAGCCGCATTGGCATTGGCGTAATCAAGAGCAACAATGATAGATGAAGACATAACTAGACTATGTAAGAAGAATAAAAAGATATACCCCAAGGAGGGGCCAACAAGAATAGACTACAGCAGCGGCCGCGCATTTTGCTTACGCAACTCAGCAATTTCACGCTGAGACTGACGCAACTGCCAGCGCAAGGGCAATAACTTAAAGATAAATATCGAAGCAAATACCCCAACCACACAACCTAAAGCAAAACTGATTAATACCACCACACCACTATTAATGGCGGGAATTTCTAGCAACAGCAAATTCAAGCTAATCGTTTGCTGGTTAGTGACAACCAACCAAACACCACTAAAAACTAACAGGATAAAAATCAAGCCGAGCAATATGCGCTTTAGATTAATAAGATTCATCATTAATCTTCTTGAGCAGCTTCGTTAACACGCTCTTTGAGTTCTTTACCGGGTTTAAAATGGGGAACGTATTTGGAACCGACTTCAACCGTTTCACCCGTTTTAGGATTACGTCCAGTACGCGGTGGACGATGATGCAAGCTAAAACTGCCAAAACCACGCACTTCAACTCGTTCGCCTGTCGCTAACGCATCGACCATTTGTTCTAATAGTGCTTTCACCGCAAGTTCAACATCTTTTTCGGTCAACAATTGTTGTCTGGAAGCGATACGAGCGATGAGGGCAGATTTCGTAAGCGGCATATTTCAGCTCCTAGTAATTCTAGGCTTATGATTTAGCATAAAAAAACGGGAGTAGCAAACCCCCGTTTTTAATTTTGCCGAAAAAGCCTTACTTCATTTGTGCTTTGATCAAGTCACCAATGGTTTTAGGGCCAGCGGCAGACGACACCACTTCAGCTTGCGTATTACGAACGTTAGACATTGCCTCACGCTCTTCAGCTTCATCTTTCGCTTTGATCGACAGGTTAATGACACGCGCTTTGCGGTCAACGCCAATGATCTTGGCTTCGATTTCTTGGCCAACTGTCAAATGCTTGGACGCATCTTCAACACGGTCGCGAATGATTTCAGACGCTTTCAATGTTGCTTCTACACCGTCAGTCAATTCAACAGTAGCACCTTTGGCGTCAACAGCTTTAACCACGCCTTTAACGATAGCACCCTTCTCGTGAGAAGAAGTGAAGTCGCTGAACGGGTCTTTTTGCAGTTGTTTTACGCCAAGAGAGATACGGTTGCCTTCGGCATCAACAGCAAGGATAACGGCTTCAACCAAGTCACCTTTGCGGAATTTGCGGATAGCTTCTTCGCCTGCTTCATTCCAGGAAATGTCAGACAAATGCACCAAACCATCAATACCACCTGGTAAACCAATGAAGATACCAAAATCGGTAATGGATTTGATATTACCAGATACTTTTTGGCCTTTTTCATGGGTCTTAGCAAACTCATCCCATGGATTAGCTTTACACTGTTTGATACCCAAGGAAATACGACGACGCTCTTCGTCGATTTCAAGAACCATGACATCCACTTCATCACCAATTTGAACAACTTTGGATGGATGAATGTTTTTGTTGGTGTGATCCATTTCGGATACGTGAACCAAACCTTCAACGCCTTCAGCGATTTCAGCGAAACAGCCGTAGTCGGTCAGGTTGGTTACTTTAGCGCGAGTGACCGTACCTTTTGGATACTTACTCATCAACGCTAACCAAGGATCTTGACCCAATTGCTTCAAGCCCAACGATACGCGGTTACGCTCACGGTCAAACTTGAGGACTTTAACTTCCATTTCTTGGCCAACTTCAACCACTTCGCTTGGGTGTTTAACACGTTTCCA
This sequence comes from Moraxellaceae bacterium, assembly GCA_947373945.1. Lineage (GTDB taxonomy): Bacteria > Pseudomonadota > Gammaproteobacteria > Pseudomonadales > Moraxellaceae > Agitococcus. Next base: position 72 of record CANBZV010000221.1, on the reverse strand, counting down.
AGCCATGTCAGTGATGTGCAACAAGCCGTCGATGCCACCGAGGTCAACGAATGCGCCGTAGTCAGTGAGGTT
>CANBZV010000220.1 GCA_947373945.1 Moraxellaceae bacterium | reverse complement strand
GCCTCGTGGTCGTCGGACAAAGCGCACTGGACGGTAACGGCGCATAACGAAAGCACAGGTCAGGACGAGATTTTTACCGCCCGTTTCCTGATTGCAGCTACCGGTTATTACAGTTATGACTCGGGTTTTACCCCCGAATTCGCCGGTCGCGACCAGTTCAAGGGTCAAGTGATTCATCCGCAACACTGGCCGGAGTCGCTCGACTACGCCGGTAAAAAAGTGGTGGTGATCGGCAGTGGTGCCACCGCCATTACCCTAGTGCCGTCAATGGCGGCTAAAGGCGCACAGGTAACGATGTTGCAGCGTTCGCCCACTTATGTGCTGTCGGTGCCTGCGGTTGATCCGTTGTGGTCGAAGTTAGCGCGCTTTCTACCCGTCAAGGCTATTTATACCGCCACCCGCGTGCGTAATATAGGTTTGCAACGGGCGTTGTTCGCGGCCTCGCGTGAGCGACCACAAGCGGTAAAACGGATGTTGCGGGCGTTGACGCAACACCAGTTGGGCGGCAAGGTCGATATCAAGCATTTTTCGCCGAGTTACAATCCGTGGGATGAGCGTTTGTGCGTGGTGCCTGATGGCGATTTGTTCCGCACTTTGCGTAGCGGCAAAGCACGCATCGTTACTGACACCATTAAAACGTTTGATACAACGGGCATTCAATTGAATTCGGGCGAACATCTGGACGCCGATATTATCGTCACGGCGACGGGCTTGAATTTGCAATTGTTTGGCGGCGCGAAAATGAGCATTGATGGCAAGCCCGTCGACATTAAAGAACACATGGCCTACAAGGGCATGATGATGAACGATATCCCCAATCTGCTGGTAATTTTTGGTTATACCAATGCCTCATGGACGTTAAAGGCCGATCTGGTTTGCGAACATTTCTGCCGCATGATTGCTCATATGGATAAAAACGGTTTGCAGGTGGTGACTCCGCGGGCGCATGGGGTCAGTAGCACCAATGATACGGTGATGGGTAGTCTGGCTTCAGGCTATGTCCGTCGTGGCGCTGACAATTTGCCGCGTCAGGGCGATAAAGCACCGTGGACGGTGCTCAATGATTATTTGCGTGATGCGACAGCACTGAAGTTTGGCAAGCTCATTAATCCAGCGCTGGAGTTTAAAGCGCGTTGAGGTTGGCTTGGTTAGCGAGGAAACAGCCTCCGCGTGAGTGGGAGCTTTTTTTGGCTTGTAGGGGCGGATTTATCCGCCCTACGAGGTAGGATGGGTAGAGGCACGAAACCCATCCTAACAATCAAACTGGCGGTAACCCAGCCGCAGCCCTTGCCGCAGGCGAACGAGCCAGATAATCCAGTGCCTGCTGAGTGTCGCCCTCAGTAATAGGATGAAAGTTGGGCAATACCCAGCGTGCTGACGCTTGCAGTAGGAAAGTAAACGTCGGCACATTGTCAGTTTTACGGCCGATACGTTCCATTTCAATAATCAAGCGCAGCAAGGATTTGCGCGCCATCCACATCGAGTATTCGTCTTTGCCTTGGCGTGCCAGACTCATACCACCTTCAGCCAACACGTAAATCATCAGCGGAAAGACTATCGCCATCAGTGCTTGCCGACTGATATAAAAACCTAATTGAGTTTTACACAGGTGTTCGAACAGGTCAAAAGCGACGGTGCGATGCTCGACTTCTTCGGCCAAATGCCAACGGAACAGATCAGCCATCACCGGATCCGCTTTATCCCAACTTTTGCTGTCCAGCGTCCATTGCCCCAACGCACCGGTAAAATGCTCAATGGCGGCGATAATGCCGACTCGCAGCACCAGCCAGTGTTTTTCTAGCCTTTTACGCTTTAAGACATTGAGAGTGAAGGGCGCTTCGCCGAGAAACCGTTCAAATAACCATTCGATTTTGCTGCGAAACGCTTCGGTGTCGAAGTGGTGGCGATGTAAATAGTGTTCTGCGTGCGAATGTGTACGCGAATGAATCGCTTCCTGACGAATAAACCCTTCAACATCGGCGCGCAATTGCGGATCAGTGACGTAAGGTAAGGCTTTGTTGTAGACGCGACAAAACCACAGCTCACCTGCTGGCAAGATCAAATGAATGCCATTGATCAAATGGGATGAAAAGGGATCATCAGGAATCCAGTAGGCAGGCGTAGAGGCTAAGTCAAACTGGACACGGCGTGCTTTGAGGGTGTGACGGGCGGTTTTCATAAGCGAATACTCATCGCGGGGCAGGAATTCTTTGATTAGTGTCACATTGTTTGATGTAACAGTTATTGGCTTAACTGACGCGAGTTGTTGTTATTAGGGCGAATGGTAACGGCATGAGGCATGGCATCATCGTTTTGCGCGGCTGGTGGCAAAGTTCTGGTGGCGACAAAATGTTATTTGGGGCACCTTAGATTGATTTTCCGCATAGAGTTCTATGTTTACGACTACCGTTTCCCCTCGTTTTTATGAAACAGATGCTTTTGGTCACGTCAATAACACGGTTGTGGCGGGTTGGTTCGAGACGGCACGAGAGCCTATTTTTCGTATCTTTTCTCCCGATATGGACATTCGCCAAATGTCGTTGATTTTGGCGCGTATTGAAGTCGATTTTGTTGCGCAAATCTATTACGGCAAGGATGTGTTATTAAAAACGTGGATTGGCAAGCTCGGCAACTCCTCATTCGTCGTTGCCCATGAAGCTTGGCAAAATGATGTATGCGTGGCCCGTGGCCAAGCCGTTCAAGTCGCCTTTGATTTTGCTACGCAAAAATCGCAGCCTATTCCAGATGGGATTCGTGCTGAACTAGAAAAATATCTGGTGCCATAAAACCACCCGTACCAAATCCTGCATCAGTCATTCACATGTAGCGACGAATTAAGCCCACCCCATTGATTGCCTTTGGTGGGCAACACCTCCACCGCGCCAGTTTGGCTGTTGCGGCGAAAGAGCAGCTTGTTGTGGCCGGACAAATCCCGTGCGGCGACGATCTGGCCATCGGGCGTGCGTACTTTAGTGCCCGCAGTGACATACAAACCGGCTTCGACGATACAATCATCACCCAGTGAAATACCGATACCCGCATTAGCGCCCAATAAGCTGCGTTCGCCAATGGCATTCTTGCTTTTGCCGCCACCGGACAGCGTGCCCATGATCGACGCGCCAGCGCCAATATCTGAGTTTTTGCCTACGACTACGCCGGGCGTAACACGTCCTTCAACCATGCTTTCACCAAGAGTACCGGCGTTAAAGTTGACAAAACCTTCATGCATAACGGTGGTGCCACTGGCCAAGTGTGCGCCCAGACGAACACGATCAGCATCGGCAATTCGAACGCCAGCGGGCACAATATAGTCGCTCATGCGCGGGAAGCGATCGACGGAAGGCACAGTGAGATGATGCCAGTCGGCAGCCACGGCTGTTCGCAGCGCATCAATTTTGGCGGGCAGCACAGGGCCAGCAGACGTCCAAGCGACTATCGGTAGCAGCCCAAAAATACCATCCAGATTGATGTGATTGGGCAGTACTGAACGTTCTGACAGCAGATGTAGGCGCAAGTAGGCTTCTTCGGTGGAAGTGGGGGCGTCGTCGAGCGAGGTGATCGTAATTTCGATGAGTTGGCTACGGATGAGGCCGTGTTTTTCGGCAAGGCACGAGCGCGTGGGTGTAGTCAACGCTAAGGGAAACCATGCGTCCAGCGTTTTGCCGCTTTCCGTGTCGATGTAGCTGTGGCCGGTACGGGTGATGGTCATGGTTGCCTCGGGGGTGATGCTGGTAGTAGGAGCAGAGGTTAAGCTTCATTTCATCGGTTGTGATTAGCATTAAAAAGCCCTCAATTTCAGACTGTGTAAAAACAGTGGCAGTTTGAATTGCACTTAGCGACAATGCCCGTACAGAAGTATGGGCATTGACGTTTATGAGCTATGTTAAAGGCGAAGCTCCGGGTCAGGGCAGCTTGTTCCCAGTATCACTGGATGAATTGATTC
>CANBZV010000219.1 GCA_947373945.1 Moraxellaceae bacterium | reverse complement strand
TGAATTGGTAAAAATAGGCGCTACGTCGTCAGCCTCAATGACGGTAACCGATGCCGATACCGCGAAAGCGCTGGCGGTAATGGCCGAAGATGACTTCCCTGATGTTTTCGCTACTGCACGTATGGTGGCGTTGATGGAGTTGGCAGCAGCGCGTTGTATTACGCCGTTATTGCAAGAAGGTGAGTTGTCGGTGGGTGTTGGTGTCAATATTCAGCATTTGGCGGCCACGGCAAAACTCGATGTGGTGCAAGCCATTGCTACCTATTTAGGCACCGAAGGTAAGCTGCATAAATTTAGCATCGAAGCCTTTGATTCGGGTGGCAAAATTGGTACCGGAACGCATACCCGCGCCATTGTCCGTACCGAACGATTGCTGGCGGGTGCGCAGGCACGTTTAAAGAGTTAAAAAGCAAAAAGATAACACGATCACGGTCTCTGCTCTCAACATCGAACTGTCAGGAAATAGACGCGAAACTGTCATAAATCATCCTTAGATTGCCCCCGTATATTTATTTTTCAGGGGCAACCAGATGTTCAAACAATCAATGCTCGCACTCGCAGTGTCTTCGGTATTATTACTGGCCGCATGCGGTAGTAATGACGATGGCACGCCAGTGACGACGACAACACCCGTTACACCTACCGCCGTCACCAAAGCACCCAACGTCATCTTTTTATTAGGTGATGGCATGGGTATGACCACAATGACCGCCGCGCGTATTTATAAAGTCGGCGAAGAAGGTGAACTAACGATAGATACCTTACCCGAAACCGCTTTTCTGAAAACCTTTTCTAATGATGCCCAAGTCACCGATAGCGCCCCGTCCATGGCAGCGTATATGACCGGCGTGAAAATGAATAACGAAGTTATCTCCATGTCTACCGATACTCAGGCACGTAATGCCAGTGGTGTCGATTATTTCAGCGGTGCCGATAGCACCTGTCCCAAGTCGGGCAACGGCACAGCCGTGCAAACCTTGTTAGAGTTATTCAAAGCTAAAGGTCATCCCGTGGGCGTGGTAACAACAACACGTATCACCCATGCCACACCGGCGACAACCTATGCTCATCTCTGTAATCGTGATGGTGAAAATGCCATTGCCGCGCAATTAGTGCCCGATTCGGCTAGTTATAACAGCGCGTTAGGGGATGGCGTTGATGTCTTGCTCGGTGGTGGTTCGAAAAACTTCAAGCCCACTGCCGACGGTGGCGCACGTACCGATGGCCGTAATTTGATCAGCGAATTAAAAGACAAAGGCTACAGTTATGTCGCCAATCAAGCTGAGTTGGCCGCCATAGATGCGACGAAAACCAATAAGTTAATCGGCTTGTTTACCGCTAGTCATATGTCGTACGACTTGGATCGTGATGCCAGCAAAGAGCCGAGTTTGGCCGACATGACCGCCAAAGCGATTGATACCTTAAAAACCAAAGCCGCCGATAAAGGTTTTTTCCTGATGGTTGAAGGCGGTCGTATTGACCACGCCTTGCACGAAACAACAGCGAAAAAAGCCCTGCAAGATACCGTTGCTTTTGATGATGCCGTCAAAACCGCGATCGACAAAATGAAACTGATTGATCCAGAACTCAAAAATACCTTGATTGTCGTCACAGCTGACCATGACCACACGTTAGTGCTCAATGGTTATGCCAAGCGTACCGGTAAAACGACGACAACGAATCCGGGCATTTTAGGCTTGGTGCATAACGTTGCTACCGGTGCCAATGATCTGGATATTAACAGCTTGCCTTACACCATTATTGGTTTTGGTAACGGTGAAAATCGCCCAGCGACGCGTACTGCGTTAGATGACGCGACCATCTTTGCCAACACCTATCATCAGGAAGCCGCGATTCAAGTGGCGGCAGGCAGCGAAACTCACGGCGGCACCGATGTCTTTTTGGGTGCCATCGGTAAAGGTGCAGATAACTTCACCGGCGTCATGGAAAACATTGATGTCTATACCACCATTCGCAAAGCCATTGGCCTGTAATCAGCGGAGTTAAATATGATGAACACAACCTTACGTCTAGCTTCTGCTTTGTTTTTCTCCGGTTTGGCTTTGCAAGCTCATGCCGCTGCTGAAGCCAAAAATGTCATTTTCTTTTTGGGTGATGGCATGGGGCCTACCACGGTAACCGCAGCGCGTATTTATGCTTATGGCGAGTCTGGCAAACTGAACATGGAAAGCTTACGCCGCACCGCTCGCATTAAAACTTTTTCTAATGATGCGCAAACGACCGACAGCGCGCCGTCGATGTCGGCTTATATGACCGGCGTAAAAATGAATAACGAAGTGATCTCGATGAGTGCGGATACCAGCTCTTACGATGACACGAAAAAACCCTATGTTTCTGGCTCTGATAGTACCTGTCCGGCCGCAGGTAATGGTCATGCCGTTGCTACCTTGTTGGAGATAGCCAAAGCTGCAGGCAAGTCTGTCGGTTCAGTAACGACAACACGTATTACCCATGCAACGCCTGCGGCAACCTATGCCCATATTTGCCATCGTGATGGTGAAAATGCCATTGCCGCGCAGGTCGTGCCCGCCAACGTCAGTTATAACGCAGCATTAGGCACAGGTGTCGATGTGTTGTTGGGCGGTGGTTTGCGCCATTTCATACCCAATACCACCTCGGGCGGTAAACGTACGGATGGCAAAAACCTGGTCGATGATATGAAAGCGCAAGGTTATAGCTACGTTTCTACGGGAACAGAGTTAGCTGCCGTTGATACGGGAGCCACCACCAAGCTGTTAGGTTTGTTCAATAAAGACCACATGAACTACGATTTGGATCGCATCAAAAGCAATATTGATGAACCGAGCTTGGCCGAAATGACCGAAAAGGCGATTAAGGTGTTGGCAAAAAATACCGGCAAAGGTTACTTCTTAATGGTGGAAGGTGGTCGTATCGACCATGCCTTGCATGGCACCAATGCCAAACGTGCGTTGCAAGATACCGTCGCGTTTGATGACGCCATTGCCAAAGCGTTGTCGATGGTTGATTTGAGCAACACTTTGATTGTCGTTACTGCCGACCACGATCACACGATGGCCTTTAATGGTTATTCGCATCGGGGCAATAATATTTTGGGTAATACCACCAATTATAAAGACAAAACCTTGGCGCGTGATGTCAATGGCAAATCGTTCACGACGCTGGTGTTTGGCAATGGTGGCGGCCCGCGTAAAGCCGTGCGTGATGATCTGACCAAAATTGTTGATACCACGGCTGACGACTATTTACAGGAAGTAGGCGTTAAATTGGGCTCGGCAGGCACCGAAACGCATGGCGGCGGTGACGTGATGTTATTTTCTGGTGGGGCAGGCAATGCTGGTTTTAAAGGCACCTTGGATAACACCAAAGTCTTTAGTTTAGTGAAAACTGCGATGGGTTTGTAATTTATTGCCATCATTGATGTGCCGTAGGGTGGGTTTCTAACCCACCTTTTCTTTCTCCGAAGTGCGAATTTATTATGTTGAAAAAATCACTATTATTGTTGGCGTTTGTCGTCATAGCCAATCCGGTTTTGGCAGGCGATTTAACGCTACTAATTACCCACGATACCAAAACCTTAGCGGCCGATGGCATTACTCGTACCTCGCATTTTCAAGAAAAAATCTATCGCCAAGCGCAAAACGTGTGGGTGGAAAGAGTGTTACCTGCGCATGCGCATGAGCAAGGCGAACATCAAGCCGATGCCAAGGAACATAAACATCTAGACATGGATACGTCGGCACGCTGGATTAGTAAAATTGATCCACAAAAAGCCCGTCTGCGCTTAGTGAATATGTTTGATAAGCAAATCGTTAATGTTACGGCGGGTGACTACGATGCCGTCGGTTTTGATGGACAGTGGAATAGCGCCTATTCGCTAATGGATCCGCGTCAAATTAAAGTATTAAAAGTCAGTAAACGTGCCGCTCCGGCGGGTAGCCAAT
>CANBZV010000218.1 GCA_947373945.1 Moraxellaceae bacterium | reverse complement strand
CCAGATGCCGTGATTCTGACGAGCGGCGAGGCCTTGCACCATTGGATAACGGTGGCTGGAGTAGATGCCGCTCAGATCATGGCGGTCGTGATTAGCCCGCGTTTAGCGGCCTTAGCAAAGAGCGCAGGCGTGAAAACGTGTATTATCGCAGCAAGTACGCGTTCGGATGATGTGATTAATGCATTAACAACGTGGCGCAATGCGTAAAAGCATGATATTGAAGATGGGGATATGATGCCCATGAGGATGAATATAGATTGAGTGCGACGCGCATCAATTTAAACGATTGATTTAAGATAAACGCAAATGATTTGCCCAAGCCCTAACTGATAGCCGACGATAACAACATGAGCCAAACGCGCCAACCGATTCACGTCTTTCCTAAAATCACCTTAAAGCTGGGCGTTTGGGGGCGTGTGGGCTTGATTCTCGCGATTGTGACTGCGATTGCCAGTTATGTGCTCTATCACAATGGTATACGCTATAAAAATCGCGAAAAAAGTCATTACGATGAGTTAACGCAGCAAGTACAGGTCCTGCAACAGGCTCAGCACAAAGATTCTGATGAAAACGCCGCACTCCAGCAGCAAGTCAAAGACTTGAAAACCCAAATTACTCAATTGAGCGCAGGGTTACAACCTGAACAGCAGCGCCAGTGGCTAGTGCGACAAGTGAGTCGCTACGTCGAATTGGCAGATCAACAATTACTCTTACAAGCAGATGCCGCTTCTGCCCAGATGCTGCTTGAAGTAGCGGATAAACTGTTAGCAGATCATCCTGATAATAATTTACTGAGTTTGCGTCAAGCAATTGCTGCCGATAAATTGGCTCTAGTGACCGCTCAGCAACTCGATAAAACAGGCATCTCCCTACGTATAGACGCACTTAAGCAGCAGGCTAATCAATTTGTTGTGCCGAGCCGCAATGAGGTCACGCGTACGGGAGCTGCCGATGCGGCACACGCTAGCGACAATTCTGCATTGGCACGAGGTTGGTTGGCGTTCCGACAATTGATTACCATTCGCCATTATGAACAACCAATACACCCATTATTGGCGGATGACCAGCGCTGGTTATTGCAGCAGCAAGTCTATTTGGCCCTGAGTCAGGCTCAATTGGCGCTTTGGGATAATCAAAATAGTCGCTTTCACCAAAGCCTCAAAGAGGTAGAGCAGTTATTAGTTGATTATCAACAGCTTAATAGCCAATACGCGGCTATTTTGGCTGAAGCACGTACGTTGCAAACCATTAATCTGGATACCTCATTACCCACATTAAGTCATAGTCAGCAGGCGATTGCCGAGTTGACGGTTAACAGTAGTTTGCAGCAGGTCACCGCACCATGATGAAATTACTGGCCATACTGCTATTTTTATTTTTGGGCGGCGCAATTGGTTGGCTGTTTTTGGAAGATAGTGGTTATGTCTTAATTGCTTGGCAGCAAACGTCGGTTGAAATGAGTTTGATGTTGGCGTTATTGCTCCTGTTGTTATTAGCGGCTCTGGGCGTGATTGCTTTAGAGTTGGTGCTGGGTGTATTTGGCCTACGGGTTTTATTAAATAAATGGCTCAGTCAGCGCCGACATCATTTGGCGCAACAAAGCTTGAGTAAAGGCATGGCGCTATTAGCTGTTGAGGACTATAAGCGAGCCGAAAAGCAGTTTATGCGTTCGGCACAATTAGCGGTTGATCCTTTACCTGCCTATCTCTCGGCTAGTCAGGCGGCACAAGCACAATTGGCGATGCAACGAGCCGAAGATTATTTGGTGCTCGCGGAAAACCCCGCAAATCGATTGACCGTGCAATTGACGCGTGCGCGCTTATGGATGAATTCAGGTCAATGGGAAGCCGCTGCCAGTAGTTTGAAGACCCTGTATTCTCATAACAAAAAAGAGCCAATGATCGCCTCGTTGTTATTGCAAACATTGATTAAGCTTCAGTCTTGGCAAGAAATCATGGAGATGCTGCCTTCATTGTCAAAAACACTAGCCGTTGGTCAAGTGAACCTTCTGTTAAAAGAGGCCTACCAACGCAGTTTGGCTTGGTTGGCGCAAACGGGTAATCGGGTCGACAAAGTAGCGACTTTGAAACGTCTGCGCGACTTTTGGGCGACTTTACCCACATTTATCCAGCATGATGCCGATGTGGTGCAAAGTTATGCCGAGGCGGTGATGGTAATAGGCTTCGAAGAAGAGGCGGAAGGGTTGGTGCGGGTAACACTCGCGCATGAGTGGCACAATGGTTTAGTAGGACTGTATGGCCGTATTCGTTATTCGCAGCCTGAACGTAGCTTGCTGACTGCTCAGGAATGGCTAAAGAAACATCCGCAAAGCCCAGTACTCTTGCTGACGTTGGGGCGATTAAGTTTACAAAATCGCCAGTGGACTGAAGCTAGAGCGTATTTTGAACAAAGCTTGACGTTACATAAAAATACGGAAACCTTTGCTGAATTTGTCCGCTTACTACAACATTTGAATGATCCAGAGGCGGGGCATTATTTGATTGCCGGTTTGAATCAGTTGGTCGCGAAACCTTTGCCTAACTTGCCTTTACCTTAGAGTGCCGTTATGAGTCAAATCAACCTTAGTGAGTTTCCTATTGTCCAGCCGCAAGCAGTGGCATGGGGGGAAATGGATGCCTTCGGTCATGTCAATAATAGCGTTTATTATCGTTATTTTGAGAGTGTGCGGATTAGTTATTTGCAGGCAATTGGTGCTTTAGATCAACTAGACGTCATGAATCCTGTGGTTGCAGCCAATAGCTGCCGGTATTTGAAGCCCCTTAATTACCCTGATGATCTTGAGTTGGGTGCGCGTGTAGTCGAATTACGTGGCTCGGGTTTTCGGATGGAGTATGTGCTGATCAGTCTCAAGCAAAAAGGTATTGTTGCGACGGGTGAAGCCATTGTCGTGATGGTGGATGCTAATGGTAAAAAAATTACACTCCCAGATGAGTTGCGCCAAACAGTTATTAATCTGGAACAAACGGTCGGCAATGATTTGACCGTCGATGACTCTCATAAACAGCCTGAGACATTGTTAGGTAAAGCACTGTCTCGTTTTAATCCGATGCGTGATAAATAATATTATCTGCTTAATGTTTGCTCATCCGCGTCTAGCTGCTTTTTCATGTCCTCAACTTCTAGATGTTTTAAGAAACGAGGGTTGCCCACCCAAATGCGATTAAAGCGGAAAGTGTACATTTCTTTAATGGCGTCTTCGGCTGACCAGTCTTGCATCACCATGCGATAAGTGGCGACACTATAACCAGTGCGATCCCGTCCTTGCTGGCAATGGACAAAAATAGGGTAGCGGCTAGGATCACTACTTGCCTGTTGCACAGCGCGTAAAAATAACATCAAGTCTTTTTCGTCGGGATGCCATGCATCCATCGGTATGGATACATAGTGTAATTGTGTCCCTTCAAGCAACGGCGAGTCATCATGATAGCTACGTAAGTTAATGATTGTTTTTACGCCTGCTTGTTCCAGTGCTTTAAATCCTTCTTTGGTTGGTTGGGCACCGCGCCATAAAACCGGCGAGACTTGGTAAAAATTATTAACGCCCGTAATACAGTTGTCGCAGGGGAGGGGGCTAAAATGGGTTGTCAAGTCTTGCGGTTCGACGGCAAAGCTGATCGTGGAAAATAAGATACTTAGCAAAACTAAAGTTCGGCTCAAGTTCATGGACTTGCTATCCTAGTCGTCGATTATAGTTGGGGTAAAGTGCTGTCTTAAACACCAGCTCAGGCCGACATAGCATAAATACTAAGCCTTTGCACAGGAAAAGTTAACAAAGTATTGCTAATCGCGCTCGCAATATATACAATTCGTCGCGCCTAAACCAGCGGTAATGACGCCGTCATTCATGCCACTTGCGTGGAGTCAGCGTGAGCCAGCCTCAGTCGCCAGTTAACACTAAACCAGCTATACAATTGCTTAAAGGGCAAGTGATGGCTGTGCTTGTGGTGATGTTGCTGGC
>CANBZV010000217.1 GCA_947373945.1 Moraxellaceae bacterium | reverse complement strand
TTTTGCGTTGCATTTTCAGGAACTAGCAAGGTAAAAAGCAATTGAACTGGCGCGCCATCAGCCGCATCAAAACCAATTGATTCTTTTAGCTGGATTGCTGCTAATTGCGGCTCTTTGAGACCTTTGATGCGCCCATGAGGAATTGCGACACCGTATCCCAAACCCGTAGAGCCCAGGCGTTCTCTAGCAAATAAACTGTCGGTGATATTGGTACGAGAAACGCCTGCTGTGCGCTCAAATAAAAAACCGATCTCTTCAAAGAGCCGTTTTTTACTGGTGATCTCCAGTCCGAGCAAGACATGTCCCGGGCTGAGTAGCTTCTGTAGCGACAAGATAACCGTCTTTGAAGTTTTAAATTTTGAAGGACTCTTTGGTTGCTCCAGCCGCTATTTTTGTAGCGAGCCATGTTGGAGCCTTGCCGCGTCCCGTCCAAGTTTGCCCAGTCTCGCTGTCACGGTATTTAGGTGCTACGGCAGCACGTTTATCAGAAGATGATTTTTTAGCATTCTTAACTGGTTTTGCAGGTTTGGATGCCTTGGCCGTTGCAGTCCCCTTTTTTGCAGGAGTTCCACCAACCGTCATGCCAATATCAGCATGGCCAAGACTATACAAGTTAACCAAGCGCTTGACTTCTTTAATCGCTGCAGTCATGGCTTGTTTGCGCATAGCATCAGCCTGTTTTTGTAAGTCGACGATTTGTTGTTGAATTTGTTCAAATGTTTGCATATGAAATATTCCTTAAAATTAAATGATTCATTGAAACGGTTTACACGGGCATTCAATTATATCGAGATTGAATTTTCATGCTGCACATTATTTTGATTGGTAATCCAATCGACATTTGAAGAATTAGATTTATATCCAGAAACCAATTTTTCAAGAATATTCTTTATTAATATTGAATCATTGTTTTCTAAACTTGTCTTAATTTCTTCTAAATAAATCTTTAATTCAGTTAATGGCAAAAAAGCCTCACTGGCACGCATTATTTTTGGGTGATGGCTAGGTTGTGGATTGTTGCCAATCAGTAATTCTTCATAGAGCTTTTCTCCAGGTCTAAGCCCCATCACCGTAATTTCAATATCGCCACTCGGCTGTTCTAAGCTTCGAACTGCTAAGCCTGACAATTCAATCATGCGTTTAGCTAGGTCATAAATTTTGACGGGTTCACCCATATCTAACACAAACACTTCACCGCCTTTGGCCATGGCAGCAGCTTGTATAACTAAGCATGCTGCTTCGGGGATCGTCATGAAATATCGTGTTACGTCAGCATGCGTAAGGGTGACAGGGCCTCCATCTTTAATTTGCTGCCTAAAGAGTGGCACAACAGATCCCGACGAGTCTAAGACGTTACCAAAACGCACCATGGTAAAAGTTGTGGACGTTTCTTCGTTTGCTAGGGCTTGTAATACCAACTCTGCAACGCGTTTGCTGGCCCCCATGACATTAGTGGGGCGCACTGCTTTGTCAGTGCTAATTAATACAAAGTGTGAAACCCCTGCTTTTAAGGCGGCTCGCGCCGTGTAAAAGGTTCCTAGTACGTTGGTAGCAACTCCCTCACAAACATTGTGCTCAACCATTGGCACATGTTTATATGCAGCCGCGTGATAAACAGTGTGAGGCTTCCATGTGCGTAAAATTAAATCAATTTTTGCTTCATCACGAACGCTTGCTAAAAGAGGAATAATCGCGCTGTGATTTGCACTATTCGTATTTGTGCTGGCTTGTAAGCGCGTTTGCAATTCGTTATGGATCATATAGAGTCCATATTCATTGTGATCTAAAAGCAGTAGAGTTTTGGGATGCTCGTTCAAAATCTGCCTGCTTAATTCGCCACCAATACTACCGCCAGCACCCGTGATCAGGACAACCTTACCTTGAATGTTTTTAGACATCAGGGTAAAGTCTGCTGCCATAGGGGTTCGCCCCAAAAGGTCGGCTACATCAAGCTCATGAATATCACTGAGAGAAACATCCCCGCTTGCCAACTCTGATAAATCAGGCAGTGATCTGACATGAACAGTTTTATCACGAAGTGACTCAAGTATTTCGAATCGACGTGCCTTGCTAATGGAAGGCATTGCAAGTAAAACGCCGTTAACGGTCACTTCAGCAATTAAGCCATCCAACTCAGCAGGTTTATAAATGCGCCAACCATTAATTGTTTTTCCATGCAAATTTGAATCATCATCTATAAAACCAACAATTCGGTATTGCTTGGAATGATTAAGTGCATGAGCAATTTGAATGCCAGCAGCGCCTGCACCATAAATCAATAAATACTCTTTGATTTGAGAGTTTTGATTGGACGTGTTGGAGTTAAGCCAGAAGCGAATTAACGCTCGGCTGACGGCAATGCTTAATAAATATAAGATAGGCTGCAATATGCCAATTGAGCGCGGCACATCATTCCATTTGACCCAAGCAAGCACAATAAAAAATACAGCGCCATAAATAACGGCTGCTTTAGCGATCGCTTGCAGAGCACTAAGACCTGTGTAGCGGATAACAGCGCGATATAGACCTAGTTTTATAAAAATAGGTATTGCTAGTAATGGCGCTACTGCAAAAGGCCACCACTGAGCAGCCGTAGGGGCGAAATATGTTTCTAGACGAAGCGAAAAAGCCATCCATAGTGTTAGCCAAGCTGCGCCAACATCAAAGCCAAGGACAAGGATTTGTTTAACCCTTCTTGGGAGAATGCGAAAAAACTGTTTAATGGGAAACTCCATCACGACGTAGCACTCTCAAAGCAGTTAACCATAAAATATAACCATCAAATGTAAAAGATTGTCTGCGCAGATATTCTGCATCAAGAGCTACCTTATCCTCAAACTAAACTAATGCGTAGCATTGACTTTCGCTTAACCAGTGTTCTAGGCCGCAAAGTGCCAACGCGAACAGTTGTTGTGCCTCGATTAAATCACATTGGCTATAAAGAGCTAAGTGTGCGTTGTCCAGTAGACTCACGTCAGGTTTGAGCACGCTCGATAGTTGTAGCGCGCATCTGCATCTATTAGTCTTGTGTAAAAAGCCTTTAATCTGAGTCAGGTATGTGTTTGATACTCTTTGCGAACAACATGCCATCGCTTCATGCCGCTGGTTTAGGTTCAATCGTGCGCCCATAAATATCTTCATAGCGAACGATATCGTCCTCACCCAAGTAGTCGCCGCATTGCACTTCGATCAATTCCACTTCCGTTTTACTGACGTTTTGCAGGCGGTGCATGCATTGTTTAGGAATAAACACATGCTCGTAGCGGTGATAAGTTTTGACTTCTGTACCTAGCGTGATTTGTGCTTCGCCCTTAATAATTACCCAATGCTCAGCGCGGTGTTCATGTGTTTGTAGGCTAATGCTTGCACCTGGCTTCACCATAATGCGTTTAACTTGATGATTGCTACCTAAATCTAAGCTGTCGTACCATCCCCATGGGCGCTGGACTTTGCGGTGATTTTTTGCAATTTCGGGCATGCGTTTCGCAAGCAAGCCCATGGCATCTTTGACCTGCTGACTATCAGCTTTATGTGTAATTAACAAGGCATCGTTTGTATCCACCACAACCAGATCGTGAACACCAACCAGCGCCACAGGTTTATCGGAGTGGATATGGTTGCCCGCAGAATTGATTTGCACATGCTGATCATCTTCTGCTGGCGTGGTGTCGGCAGCTTGATCGAGCATGGCCTGCGATGCAGCTAGTTGAGTAGATAGGTCGGCAACAGCGCTCCACGAGCCTAAATCACTCCATGCGCCGTTAAAAGGCGTAACTGCGGCGCGTGTGGTTCGTTCAAAAACAGCGTAGTCGACGCTGATGCTAGGGCTGGCTTCAAAGGCCGATTTGTCAAGGCGAGCAAAGTCAGTTTCAACTTTGGCCTTTTCGGCGGCTTGTTTGGTTGCGTCAAACACCTCTGGGGCATAAGTTTTAAGCTCGCTTAAAAAATCAGACGCACGCATGACAAACATGCCGCTGTTCCATGTGTGCGTGCC
>CANBZV010000216.1 GCA_947373945.1 Moraxellaceae bacterium | reverse complement strand
CTTGGGTTATTTTTTAGCTTAGTAAATTCATTGGGGAACAAATTCAACGCATAAACACCACCTGACATCGAGTTACGCGTGGTGTCGTTACCACCGACAATTAACAACGCGAGATTACCCATGAACTCCATCGGCTTTTTAATCAAGTCTTCGGTATCTTTGGAATAGACCAGCATACTCATGACATCGTAGCCCATCGGTGCGCCTGCGGCCTTTTGCGCGGCTTTTTTATACCAAAGCTCAGAAAACTGCTTTGTCATCTCAAAAGCAGCGTTATAAAAATCATCATTACTGCTACCTGGCCCACCCGTCGCTTGTGGACTACCTGCAATAATATCTGACCAATAAACCAGCTTATGACGCTCTTCGTATGGAAAATCAAATAGTGTTGCTAACATTCGTGTCGTCAATTCAATCGACACGTTTTGCACCCAATCAAAGGGAGTGTTGAGTGGTAACTCTTCTAACACTTGTTGTGTTCGAGAACGAATTAAACCCTCTAATTCTTTTAAGTTTTTGGGGGCAACCACATCTTGAACTGCCTGCCGTTGTTTATCATGCTTAGGGGGATCCATAGCGATAAACATTTCCGCCGGTAACCCTTCGGGTGTCTGCCCAATAATAATGGCTGGCTCGGCAGAAAATAACTCGTGATTTTTATCAACAAAAACAATGTCCTCATAACGGGTTACTGACCAAAACGCCCCAAATGGACTGTTTTGTTGATAATGAACAGGGCACTCATCACGCAGACGTTTAAAATAAGACTGCCAACGTTTTTGCTTGTATAAAAAAGGATTACTGACATCAATATCTTCGAGTTTTACGGTTGATACATCAGGAATTGGCTGCTGAATAAATTCGTCAAATGGCTTGGTTTGCAATACCTTATGTTTTACCGTTTGAAAGATCTGTACACCTTTAACAAGCATAGGAATGGGTACATTTGCCGATACTTGTTCAACAACAAAGTCAGAAGCTTTTTTAATTGCAGGCACTTTTACATTCAGCTCAACGAGAGCTGAAGAGGCTTTTTCAATCGCAGATGTTAAGAGGCTCATAATTTTCACCAAATCATATAGACGTTTCTTCAATTACTTATATAAAGTAACCGCTTGTTATATTTAGGTTTTTACTACATTTGAAATTCAGGCAAATGAACTACCATGCCATCCATTGAATCTGAAGCTTTAATTTGGCAGGAAAGACGAGAGGTCGGTGTTTTTTCAGGCGTCATTTCCAACATTTGTAATTCTTCTTGATTGGCATTGCCCGCCGCGTTTACCCATTTGCTGTCAACAATGATATGACAGGTTCCGCAGGCACAAGCGCCACCACAATCCGCATCAATACCGGGCACGCCATTGTCCATAGCAATCTGCATTAAGGACTTTCCTACCTCAACTTCAACCAGATGTTGTTTGCCATCATGCTCTACGAACGTAATGCTGCCCATGAATCTATCTCCAGAATTATATTGAACACACACCGACTGCTTAGCCGTATTAAAAATAACAAAGCTTGTTAAAACATCTCTGAATGGTTGCTTGATTGGCTGTGCGATAACCATTAATTCAATCCCACCAACCAACATCGTAAGATTGTCTTACAATCAGTCTGTTCAGCTAAATATCCTTCTTTTCTGACAAAAACGCAAGTCCTTTCACTGCACGTTCTCATTGTTTAATGTAACTATTGCAATACCTTCTCATTGCTGCAGGATGGCGATAAATCTAAAAACAGCGAAATAAAACGCTAAGTCATTGATATAAAATGCAACATCAACTTTTATAATAGCCATTTAATGTGTGAGGTTATCGCGTCAGATTTAAACTGTTATCATCGCCCTAAGTCTTGAATGCTTAATATTTCCCAGATAACGGTATGACTAATTCTTTTAACTTTCTTATTGCTACCGCCATCACGCTATTTTTAGTGTTTATTACCGTCACTATTCATTACGAAGTGCTGAGACTGATCTCGGAATTGATTCCCAAGCTGAAAATGCAACCGCGCGTGCGCATCTTAGTGGTGATTTATGGGGCTTTTTTTGCACATACCATCGAGGTCTGGGTATTTGCTCTGTCCTATTATCTCTTAAGTGCTCATTTGGCAATTGGCACTTTTCATGGACTGCAAAGCACTGATTTTTTTGACTTTGTCTACTTTTCCGCTGTGGTCTATACCTCAGTAGGATTTGGCGATATTTTGCCCCAAGGGCATATGCGTTTAATTGCAGGCGTTGAAGGTTTGGCAGGCTTATTGATGATCGGCTGGTCTTCGTCGTTTACCTATTTGATGATGGAAAAACTGTGGCAGGATCATCGCAAACCACAGGCAAAAAAATAGGCGCGATCAAACGCGCCCCAGCTCAAAGCTATCGACAACTCACTTCGTCAAAATCAATTTATTGTTGCTGGTAATACGCAAACGATATTCTTCGCCTTCGTGATTAATACGAATTTCACGGCTGACAGCAAACAGATTATTGGAATCAATGGTCGGAAAACGACGCGTAGACGCAGCGCGGTTTGAGTTTTCTGGAGTTTGCATGAGAGATGTCCTGTCTAGTGGCTGGCGCACTTAATGATAATGATTCTCATTATTAAATACAAGCCATTATACAGAAATAAAAAACCCGCAGAGCGCGGGTTTTACCATCAAAACAATGGCTGACGTTACATCGTTTCCGGCCGCATATGCGGAAACAAAATAACATCACGAATCGACGGCGCATTCGTAAACAGCATCACCAAACGGTCGATACCAATGCCCTCACCCGCTGTTGGCGGCAAGCCGTATTCCAAGGCACGAATATAATCGGCATCGTAGTGCATTGCTTCGTCATCACCGGCGTCTTTTTCAGCAACTTGTTGCATGAAACGCGCTGCTTGATCTTCAGGGTCGTTCAACTCAGAGAAGCCATTGGCAATCTCACGACCACCAATAAAGAACTCAAAACGATCGGTAATGAATTCATTGTCGTCATTACGGCGCGCCAATGGTGACACTTCGGCAGGATATTCGGTAATGAACGTCGGTTGACGCAGTTTCGTTTCGACTGTTTCTTCAAAGATAATGGTTTGTAATTTACCTACACCCCAAGAAGGCTTCACTTTCTCTTTAATGTCTTTTTCGACAATGGCGGCAGCTTGTTCGCGATCCCACAACTGCTCACGCGTGTATTGCGGGTTATGCAACAGAATCGAATCAACCATGCTGATGCGAGCAAAAGGCGCTCCGAAATCGTAGACTTCACCTTGATAATCAACTTCAGTTTTACCCAATACGTCTTGAGCAACGGTTTTTAACATCGCTTCGGTCAAATCCATCAAATCTTTGTAATCCGCATAGGCTTGATAAAATTCAATCATCGTAAATTCAGGATTATGACGCGCCGATACGCCTTCATTACGGAAGTTACGGTTGATTTCAAAGACACGCTCAAAACCGCCAACGACCAAACGCTTGAGGTATAACTCAGGCGCGATACGCAAAAACAAGGGCATGTCCAAGGCGTTATGATGGGTTGCAAAAGGCTTGGCTGCTGCACCGCCAGGAATGACGTGCATCATCGGCGTTTCAACTTCCATGAAGTCACGGCCGGTCAGAAAGCGACGAATACCGTCAATCACTTGCGCGCGAATTTTGAACGCGTTACGTGTCTCTTCATTCATAATCAAATCGACATAACGCTGACGATATTTGATTTCTTGGTCAGATAAACCATGAAACTTATCAGGCAATGGTCGTAACGACTTGGTTAACAAACGAATTTCTTCAATATGAAGCGATAATTCGCCTGTTTTGGTTTTGAAGATATAGCCTTTACCACCGACAATATCGCCAATATCCCACGTTTTAAAATCAGCATATATGGCTTCGCCAACACTGTTTTGCGCGACATAAAACTGAATACGCCCCGTCATGTCTTGCACAGTAATAAAACTAGCTTTACCCATCACGCGTTTGAGCATGACCCGACCAGCAATGGAAACGTATTGTTTCTCACTCGCTTC
>CANBZV010000215.1 GCA_947373945.1 Moraxellaceae bacterium | reverse complement strand
ATCGTCAGCAAGTGTCAAAATAATCTCACCACCTTCTCGGCCAATCGACAATGTAATGCGTCCCATTGCCTCTTTGCCAGCCGAGGCACGGTCTGCGGGTGACTCAAGACCGTGGTCGACTGCATTACGTAACATATGTTCTAAAGGCGCAACAATCCGCTCCAGCAAAGTACGATCCATCTCGCCTTCGGCATTGATAACAACCAATTCTGCTGGCTTATGCAATTCTGTCGATGTTTGACGAACAATACGTTGTAAGCGTGGTGCTAATCGAGAGAATGGTACAAGACGCGAACTCATCAACCCTTCTTGCAGCTCCGTGTTTAAACGAGCCTGTTGTAACAATAGAGTTTCTGTATCACGCGCTTTTTCAATCAATGTTGCTTTAATTTCAAATAAGTCGGATGCAGACTCAGACAACGACTTCGACAATTGATTCAGTGAAGAATATTGATCCATTTCTAGCGGGTCAAAATCTTCGTACTTACTTGCTTCTTCCGTATGGCTCGCCAAAATTTGAATTTCTAGCTCACCTTCCATACGGCGTAACTGGTCAACCAAACGTTGTACCGTTGCCCCCATTTCTTCCACTGTTTGAGCAAAACCATGAACTCCCATTTCCACACGCGAACGGGTAATCGATGTTTCACCTGCCAAGTTAATGAGTTTTTCCATTAACTCTGACGACACACGAATCATCTCTTGCGCCGCTTGCGTGTTACTGGCTTGACGGAAATTTCCCGTCATGGCAGGCATCATACCTTCAGCAATAATTGGCAGGTGATGTTCTGTCGTTTCTATTGTCGTGACTGTTTGTGCTACAGAAGGAACTAAAACAGGTGCAACTGGTGTTGCAACGATAGAAGCCGTCTCATCTTTAAAGGTTGCAGGGCTTGATAAATAGCGTTTTAGCTGTTCTACCAAATCATTCACACTTAATGACTTACCATTATCTTGCAAAGAAACAACTGCATCGGCAATACGATCATGACAACGTTGTAACAACGAAAAGACATCAGGTGTTCCGTGATAGCGCTTTAAGCACACACCTTCGTAGATATTTTCCATTTCATGGGCTAAATCACCTAATGATTTAACACCCGACATGAAGGCACCACCTTTTAAGGTATGCAGTCCACGTTGAAGTATTTGTACAGGCGTGACATTTTCAGGTTTCTTAATCCACTGTTGTAAACCCGCATTGGTTTCATCAACAATTTCTTGCGCTTCTTCCAAGAAAATTGCCAATAAATCAGGGTCTAAGTCTTGTGAAGTGGAATCATATTCAACGGCTGCGGATGTTACAGCAATAACAGAAGCTGGAGCTACAGTTGGTGCCACTTCTGTTTCTTTCGCTAGACTCTCAGGTATAGCGACAGATGAAACAGTCTCAATGTTCTCGACTTTAGTCAAGCCACCTGCCGCTGGTGAGAAAAAATCCAAAATAACCGCATCACTTGGCTTATGACGATACAAATCAATCACATCGACAAGGTCTTTGGCAAACTTACAACGACCTTCTTTTTGTAGATCTTCAATCATTTCAGCAAGACGATCATGACAACGCTGCAACAGATCAATCAAAACTTGTGTCGCTTGATAGCGATTATTCACCAAGTCTTCATACAAAAACTCAAGCTCATGGCCTAAGTCGCCCAAACTGGCGACAACAGCCATTCTTGCGCCACCTTTTAGGGTGTGTAAGTGACGTTGTAATACACGTAACGGCTGCTTATCTTCTAAATTAGCACGCCAATTGTTTAGTTCGTCGTCAGCTGCTGTAAGTACCTCTTCTGCTTCCTCTAAGAAAATTGAAAGCAATTCAGGATCAGCACCGTCATCAATTTCGGCTACAGGAGGAACATAACTGCTTTCTGAGGACAAGTTAACAACAGGACTTCCACCCCATTCACGTAAACGTTCCACAAGTTTAGGGTTAGGATTAACCGTTTGACTTGCGGCTAAGGTATCAAAAATATTGATAATTTCGTCATGCGCATTAGCTAGATCTTCTAATAGCTGCTCATTTGCCAATGCTTTTTCGGTATCTTCTGCAATAAAACGATAGACATAAATTAACTGATTACTAATTTCAGCTAATGGTAAAACCATCGAATTTTTTGCAGATGGAGCTAAACGCTCCAATTCTTGCACAAGCAACTGAATGTGTTCCGCATGATCTGGTGCACTTAACCAGCCACTCAACTCCCAAGGCGCATCCAACAAATGATCCAAGCCTAAGTCGAGGAATCCTGCAACCAAACCTGCAGCATTAACGGGAGCTGCTGACTCAACAAAATCATCATCTTCGGTGGATACAGGCTCATGGACAACTCTCTCAACCCGAGCAACAAAATCGTTGACCTCAGGAATAAGTCCCTCACCGCCCGCCATCACATCAACAACACTTTGTTTAATTAAACGATGCGACTCAGCAAGCAAATCAACATGCTTATGTTGTAAGCCTCTATGTTGATTCCTTAAATCCTTCAGCAATTGCTCCATTGGTGCGGCAATCAAAGCAATAGCTTTAATACCCGCCATGCCTGCACTGCCACGTAAGGTATGCAAGGCTCTTAACATTTGATCTGTCACAGCAACGGCTTTATATTGTGCTGGTAAACCTGCGAGATAAGTGGCTATTTCATCTAAGTAGCTATTCGCTTCATTAGTGAAAATATCCAGCAATACGGTATCTTGAGTTACCATACTTTCTGATTGAGCAGGCATGTCAGCAAGGCTTGCTGCTAACTCCTCAAAAGCATCAGTCATATCTGCTTCGTCGGCGTTTTCTTCTTCCGCCGTCGATATTGCGACAAGCTCGTCTTGAATGTCATCAGCTGCAACTTCCTGCGCGACAACAATTGGTTCAGGCTCTATGCCGTGCGCGCAAGCAACTGCCGCTTCAATTTCTGTAATAGTCACTAACTTAGCATGAGCTAAATGATCAGCCACACTCATCAGTGGCGACGTATTTAAGGTCGGCACTTCTTTATTTTGGAAGTTGCTCACTAATTCAGGAATGACTTTAATGACTTCAGTAATTAACCGTGTCATCTCAGGACTAGGCTTGGCTGTCTTATCAATCACACGGTTAAGCATGTTTTCAACAGACCATGCCAATTCGGCCTCTACTTTTGCACCGACCATACGGCCAGAGCCTTTCAGCGTATGGAAGCCTCGACGGAATTCCGTCAGCGCAGAAGAGTTGCTAAAGTTCGCTGCCCATTTAGGAAAGTAGGTATTGATTGCTTCAAGAACCTCTTCGGCTTCCTCAATAAATATTTCTCTGATCTCATCATCTTGACTAAAGTCATCTGTAGGAACGAGAATATGTTGAGGAACAACAGCGGCTGACATTTTCGCTGGTAATACCGGAATGATATCTTCCTGTTCTACCGCAATAGCCGAAGCCGATTCAACATCTCTATCATTAGCCAAAGAATCTGACTGGGTGCTTAGGGAGGACTCTTCGCCTAAATCCATTGGCACATCAAAGACTTCATCCATCAAATCGCTGTCAAAGACAACTGCTTCATCAGTCAACACACGATTTTCTTCAATGACAGGAGTATCATCGACGACTTGAACGGATGGCGACTCAATGATATCGGCAAAAACAACATTAAACACACCCGTTAAATCTATATCGACCACAGCGGGGCGCATTATTTCTTCGGTTGTTTCTTCCGTCGTATTCGCCTCAACTGTTTGAACCTCTTCAACGAAACCTTGTGTCTCACCACGCGCATAAGCCATCGCCCATGCCACATCCTCTGTCGAAGGCGATTGTGCTTTAGCAAACAAATCAGCAACCGTCATCAGTGCGGCAGTATTGATACAAGGGGATTGTTGATGATGGAAATTTGCCACTAAATCAGGGATAACTGCCACAACATCGGTAATCAAGCCCATCATGACAGCATTTGGCCGAGCGGATTTGTCTATCACGCGATTCAACATGCTTTCAATAGACCAAGCTAACTCAGCAACCACTTTTGCTCCGACCATACGGCCAGAGCCTTTAAGTGTATGAAAGCCTCGACGCAC
>CANBZV010000214.1 GCA_947373945.1 Moraxellaceae bacterium | reverse complement strand
GTGAGGGTGCTTAACATGACGCGCTCCAGAAAGGCTCAAGATCTAAAAACAAGACTTAACGCTTTGCAAATATCCCTAGCCCTCCTTTGTCCAAGGAGTAAAGCTAATCGGCGGGGATTTAGGTGATAACAGCGTAAGCCCTAAAAAAGGCGAATGATAAAGGATTCGTAAGCAGGCTGCATCTGTTGCTGTCGATTGAACGAGAACGATGCTAAGAAAACGTGAAAAACGGTTAATAAATGCATCTGTTGTCTAGTAACTGTCAAAATTTTGCATTAAAAGTTGATGATGATTAGCCGCTAACAACGAGAAGAACTCATGCACGGTTTTAAAGAATACGATCATTATGATGCCTTAGGTTTGGCTGGATTAGTCAAAAGTGGTGATGTCAGCCCCGAACAATTGCTCATAGAAGCCATTAATCGTCGTAATGCCGTCAATAGCCAGATCAATGCTGTGATTTACAACATGGACGAGTTGGCGTACGACAGCATCAAAAAAGGTCTGCCTAAAGGCGCGTTTGCCGGTGTGCCTTTTTTGGTTAAGGATTTATTGGCGGCATATGCCGCTGTGCCGTTAACGAGCGGTAGTCGAGCCTTTAAAAATTATGTTCCTGATTTTGATAGCGAGATGATGAAACGCTACAAAGCCAGCGGTGTCGTTATCTTCGGTAAAACCAATACCCCCGAGTTTGGTTTGATGGGCGTTACCGAACCCGTGTTACATGGTATTACCCGTAATCCGTGGAACCTGCAACGCACGCCCGGTGGCTCCAGTGGCGGTTCGGCAGCGGCCGTGGCAGCGGGTATTGTGCCGATGGCTTCTGGCGGTGATGGTGGCGGCTCATTACGAATTCCAGCCTCTTGTTGCGGCTTAGTGGGTTTTAAAGCGTCGCGTGGCCGTAATCCGCATGGGCCAGCAGTGACTGAACCGTGGTTTGGTCAGGTACAAGAAGGCGTGATTTCAAGATCAGTACGTGATAGTGCCGCAATGCTTGATGCGACTCATGGTCGTGATGTCGGTTGCTTGTATGATGCGCCAGCTTTCAAAGGCACATTTTTATCTCATGTTGATAAATCACCCAAAAAACTAAAAATTGCTTATACCTACGAGCCGTTATTACGCGATGGCACGATAGATGATGAGTGTTTAAGGGGATTACAAGCAACTGTGACGTTATTGCGTGATTTAGGTCATGACGTTGTGGAAGCGACCCCGCCATTAGATAAAACCCAATTGGCAGAAGGTTATTTGTTGCGTATTGCCGCAGCAACGGCAGGTGAGGTATTTGAGTCGGAGCGTATTTTAGGTCGTCGGATGTTAATGGATGATTTTGAAACTGAAACATGGTCGTTGGCGCGTTTAGGCCAATCGTTTAATGCCGGTGATTTAGATAACGCCAATCGCCAGTTATATGCCCAGACTAGGCTATTTGAACAATGGATGGGGCACTATGATGTCTTTTTAACACCAACGTTGGCTGCGCCTCCTGTACCCTTTGGTGAGTTTAATTTGAAAGGCATCGAAAAGTTATTATCGCCAATCGCCAAACGTCTTCCGCTCGGCCCTTTGGTACATTTTTTACCTGTGTTGGCGCATTTGGCTGAGCAAAGCTTTAAATGGGTAGTATCGACACCAGTGATGAATATTACCGGTAATCCCTCAGTGTCGTTGCCATTGCATTGGACAAGAGATAATTTGCCCGTTGGCATGATGTTTACTGCGCGTTATGGCGACGAAGCGACGTTGTTTAGTTTGGCGGGGCAAATAGAAAAAGCGTTGCCTTGGTTTAATAAGCGGGCAGGAGTGTTTGCGGGGATTAAGAGCTAGGATCTTACGGATAAGCCTCCCTTAACAAAGAGCTATGTCGCTAGTAACAGTTGAAGCTGCATTTTCTCCCTCTCCTTGTGGGAGAGGGTCGGGGTGAGGGCTAAGAAAGGGTATATAAACACTGAAATGTGTATTTACCCCGACCAAAAACCCTCACCCTAACCCTCTCCCACAGGGAGAGGGGACACTCTGCAAGGAAGTTTTATTTCAACTACTAATGTAAGCATAGCCTTAACAATGGGAGGTTTGGAGGGATTTCTGTTAGTAAGGACTATTCAAATAAGCAAACGCAGTGGTAAAAGCAGGCTCTTGGAATTGTTTCAGGCCTGTTTCCTTGAAAGGAATATGTAAAGGCTGCGCCTTCAAGCTTTCTTTGCGCGCACTGTTGGGCATAATTTCGACCATTAAGCCATCGGCAACTTGTAGTACGGCTTCCAGTTTAAAACCAACTGCACCACCGGCAAATTTACCTTTCATTTCGCGCTGGCGAATAACGACACGCTCCACTTGGTAATCTTGCATCAGCTTGATGAAGGAAAATTGGAAGTTTTTCATTTGTTCGTTGTCGTAAGAGTCAGCAACGACAAAGCGTTGCACGCGACAAGTTGATACTTCAAATAATCCGTCAGCCTTGGATAAAATACAGATAATGGCTTCGTTGCCTTGTAACTCTACGCCGCAAACTTTCATGTAATCCTCATCGTGTTAATAACTGAATGGTGGTTTGCTATTTAGTTTGAGCTTCTTTAATCAAGGCTCGTAACTCGGCTAATACTTGAGCACGTGTAAACAACAAATGCCAACGTCGCCCACCTAAACGCTGCCATAACCACGCGGCGCGAACGCCAGCGAGTAAGGTGGCCCGAATTTGTTCTGGCGTACCTGCTGTGCGTAAGCGTTGCTCATTGCCTTTAATTTGCAAACGAAATTTTAACGTGCCTATGGTATCAACATAGGCACCCGCAAAATTGTTGATTAGACCTTGGGCGAAAACATCATCGAAGTGCGAGCGCTGAGCCTGTGTTTGTTCCAAACGTCGCCTTAATGTTGACAATAATTCTGGCGATTTATTCAATTGGCCTTCGATATGAATCAACCCTAAAGCGTAGCGTAAATGTTCCGTTTGGCGTTGACCATTGCCATCCGTCAAACAGCTTTCGAGTGTGCTTAAACCGAGCTTAAGGGACTTTACATTACCGTAAATAGCTTCTGGGTTATCGGTATCAAAAACCAAAATACTTTCCAGCAAAGTTTTCATCGCATCAGAGTCAGCTTGTCCGCGCCAAGCCAAGTTATCGGCAATGGCGGCGGCTTGAAAAACAGCGGCTAACGCTAAAGTCTTTTGCCGATTTACACTGTCTTTGGTCATACAATGCCAACCATACTTTCAATAACACCACCGCCCAAGCAAACATCATCACTATAAAACACGACCGATTGCCCCGGTGTCACCGCGCGTTGTGGCTGTTCAAATTTTACACGCACACCATCATCTTCGGCATAAAGCGTGCAGTCTTGGTCAGGTTGGCGATAACGTGTTTTAGCTTTGCATGTATATGGTAAGGTCGGAGGGACTCCTGCAACCCAATCAATATTTTTGGTAAACAGACTGTGACTCATCATCAAAGGATGTTCATGACCTTGACCAATAATCAAGCGATTGGTCGCCAAGTCCTTAGCAACTACAAACCACGGTGCTTCAGCACTATTTTTAACGCCGCCAATTCCAATACCTTGGCGTTGACCAAGGGT
This sequence comes from Moraxellaceae bacterium, assembly GCA_947373945.1. Taxonomy (GTDB): domain Bacteria; phylum Pseudomonadota; class Gammaproteobacteria; order Pseudomonadales; family Moraxellaceae; genus Agitococcus. The sequence continues at coordinate 489 of CANBZV010000214.1, read as the reverse complement.
GTAATACATCAAGCCTAAATGCTCGCCAATGACTTTGCCTTCGTCGGTGACAATTTGTCCTGCTTGAGCTGGCAAATATTGGGCTAAGAAATCACGAAAGCGACGTTCTCCAATAAAACAAATTCCTGTTGAGTCTTTTTTAGCATGATTGATAAAGCCTTGTTCGGCAGCAATACGACGTACTTCAGGCTTGGGCAATTCACCGACGGGAAAGAGCGTACGCGCAATTTGTTTGCCACTAACAGAATGCAAAAAGTAGCTTTGATCTTTATTGGTGTCTAGGCCTTTCAGGAGTTGAGCACAGTCATTATCTGCGCTGCGGCGGGTATAATGTCCGGTCGCAATATAGTCGGCGCCCAGCACGACGGCATAATCCAAAAACGCTTTAAACTTGATTTCTTTGTTGCACAAAATATCGGGATTCGGCGTACGACCAGCTTTGTATTCCGCCAAGAAATGTTCGAAAACACGATCCCAGTATTCAGCGGC
>CANBZV010000213.1 GCA_947373945.1 Moraxellaceae bacterium | reverse complement strand
TGATCAAATAAAGAACGTGTGCCTACTGGCGGCAAATCGGTATCAGGGATGATGGATTGCGAAAGATATTTTTTAGGTGTGATGGTACTTTTGGCTAATTCGGAAATAGGCGGCGTACTTTGGTGATTCATCCACCATAAAGCACTGCCAAAAATAGCGAGCGCTAAACAACAAATTATTAAGATGATGTTGCGTTTAGTCATATACGGTCTGCAAATTAAAAATCCCCCCGATGCTTAGCATCACCCCCCTTTAAAAAAGGGGGGCAAGGGGGGATTACTTACATCATTTTCAGGAATTCACGCAGCGCATGTTTATCCGCAGGTGATAAATCGACGCCGAACTGATGGCCTTTGTTTTCTACCAGATCATCACACTTCACAAACAGCGGGCTGTGCGGATCAACGGAGGCAACATAAGCCACGGGTGTACCTTTTTTCAATGTCATTAACGTCGGCCCTTGTGCATCTTCACGGCCCGTGATTTTGACATCTTCATTAAAGCCAGTGACTTTTTGAGGACGATGTGGGGTCACATCAGGGTTATCCGACGTCATTAACTCATCATAAGCCTGTTCAAACTGTTTGATTCGGCCACTCAAACTGAAATCTGGCGAACCATCAGGCAAGAAAGTGACTTCACCAATGGCATTATTATGCATAAATGGCGCGGTTGCCCAAACAGACAGCAGCGAAATATTACGCATATAACCTGGGCCACCTTCAATTTTACGTTCGCCAAACTCGGTGCCACCGATGAACGGAATCAGATGGTTAAAGACCCGTTTGACGCTACCTGGTGATGGCGAATTTTGATAAGTTTCCGACGCAAACTCTTCCCAAATATGGCCTTTGCTGTGGTTGTCATGTAAGGCACGACACATATTGGTACCAACAATGTTAAACGGCGTGCGTTCATCATTACCTAACCAATCCTGACCAAAGACACCTTTGTCGGCGAACTGTTTAGGACGTAATTTACCACCGACTTTGACAAAATATTTGCTGACAAAGGCTGGATCAAGCAATTTGGCAGGCGGGAACTCATATTGCCAATAGTCTTCTTTACCAAAGACATGGCCTTCGTAGAACTTGGCCAACGCATTTTTATCGGCACGAATATTAGCAGGCGCAAATTGCGAGCTATGACAGCTAGCACACTCACGGGCAAAGACTTCGCGACCTTGGGGTACTGCCTTGAAATCTATATAGTTTTTACCTGAGGTATTGTCACGATCTTGAGCCGCCATCAAATAAGTGGGGCCACCGGTGATCAAAAACGCGGTCAAATCGTCCATTTTACTGTCGGCATAGTTCCACGCATCACATTGATTCGCGCACTGCATAATACGCATTGGACTTTGCTTAGTGCCACGACCAATAAACTGCCCTGGATACGGGAAGTTTGGTGTCCAGCACTCTTCCGTACACATACCAATGTTGACGTAGACGCGAATCAACGCCAAATGCTCACCGACCGAATCTTCGCCACCTTTTAACACGTGACGGGTCATGCCCGTTTTCACTTCACCAGTGACCGGATCTTTCATTACTTCCTGGAACAAACGCTTGTTATGGAAATCCATAATGTTGTTTTGCGTACCGGGATTATGCTGCCAATCTGAGGCCACTAACGACGTATCAATCGTGCCTAAGCGACCCGCTTGGACAATTTGGTTCGCTAAATGGTTAGACGGTACGCCTTGGAAAAACGCCAACGGTTGGCGAATATGCTGATTGCCAATGGTCGCACTCAAGTTGCTCCATTTCGGCTGATTAGGATTCTCAGGCGGATTGGTTGGATCAAAACCGACGTGACATTGCACACACGGATGGCCAATGACATAACGCTTGTTTTCTTTAATTTCCGTCGCTTCATAAGGCGCAGTTTGTGGGTCGTAAACAACTTTGCCTGCTGCATCTTTAATTGGCGTGGTGTAGTACTTACGATAGCCTAATACGCCTGAAGAATGAGGGTCTTGGCATTTATCATACCAATTGGTGGAGGCATCGCCTTGCACACAATCGGGATCGTTAATTAAGCCCCATTTAGTAAAACGGGCATAACGGGTACGCGTATCCAACCACGGATAATTCATGTTTTCTTTGCCGACGACACGCGCCTGCAACATCATATTTTCGTCTTGATTGCCGAAAGTACCTTTAAACCAAACATCACGACCACGTCGTACTTGATCGCGCATGGTTTGTGCTTTGGCAGGATCTTTAGCGGCCACATCTTGGAATAAAGCATTCACATAACGACAGCCTTCGGCATCATAGCCAGTCGGCTGCGGCTTATCACAAGCAGGCGGAATATATTGGGGAATGGGTTCGTAATCCCACGTTACGGGGCCTCCACGTTTATGCGTTTCTGGCGATGTGCCTTCGTGCCAGACTTTGCGGCCTGCGAGCGTGTCATAAAAATGTTCTTTGAACCATTCGGCACGCTGTTTCCAGTACGGTGTCCCTTGATAGATCCCCGTCGTTAACTTGCGATCAGCAAGATCGGACAGCGCAACACTACGATAGGTTGACCGATACGGCTCGTTGGATACCTCAACATGACCCGTTGGCTGGTCATAGGGGCTAAGCGCAGGTACGTTTGGCGTATTAATAGTCGCAGGGACGGGCGGTACGGCAGGTGGCGCAGGCGGCAAGGTTGTAAAGTGGACAGCTACAGAAACCACCCCAATGGCGGCAACGGCCGATATCCCCCAAAGTTTTTTATTCATGTTGGTTCCTTTTTGACAGCTAAGAACTTACGCAATAATTGCGGCGCAATGCGTAAATCCACTTTTGTAACGGCAGTGTAACTGGATTATTTTCTGTACACAACTGGTGCAAAAGCTCTAATTTTTGTTTTTATTTCAATGAATTAGAGTCATTCTAATTAGAGTAAAAACTCTTAAGAATCGTTATTGGGTAACGGAGCATAACGCAATTTATCTGGCCGTTACTACTGATTTTTCCGTGCATTTTCAGGCTGTTGGTTCTTCACTCGCTAACCATTGTCGCCAAACCGCCATCAACACCGCCAAGATAACTGGCCCTAAGAACAAGCCCACCATGCCAAAAGCGCTCAATCCCCCTAAAACACCAAACATCACCAACAAAAAAGGAATTTCGGTCGCGCTTGAAATCACCATAGGTCGAATCACATTATCAATGGTGCTGACAAAACCCGCCCCCCAAATCGCCAAACCAATCGCTTCCACAGTATGACCATGCATAAACAACCAGATCGACACCGCCCCCCACGCAAAAGGCGTCCCAAAAGGCACCATTGCTACCAACGTCGTCACTGCTGCGAGAAAAACAGGGTTTTCCATTCCTGCCACGGCATAGCCGATACCCGCCAAAAAACCTTGCGCCAACGCCGTCAAGACTATGCCATTGACGACGGCTCGGGTCATATCACCAGCGGCATGAATATAATCGTGGGCTTTATTACCAATTAACATCCCCAACGCTTGCCGGATTTGCTGAACGATACGCTCGCCATCACGATAGAAGAAGAATAAGGTAAACAGGGTAATACCCATTTTCGCCAGATTACGACTAACGGTTGATGCCAACTCACCCGCTGCACTCACGCCGTATTGTGACCATTGCAACCATTGCGCCTTCAAGGCTTCGGGATCATTGCTAAAGCGATCGAGATAACCTTGCAGAAACTTGCTAATGCCAGGAAAGTTATGCAAAAACGCTGGTAATACCACTTTTCCATGAATGAACGAATCAATCAGCTTTTGATAAACAATCGCGACTTCTTCTTGGAGCACAAAGAAGATCCATAACATCGGCACCACCAGCATCACCGTCAACGACACAGTCATAAATGCAGCACTGCCATTGGCACTGTCTTTAAACCAGCCGCGAAAACGCAGATAAGCGGGCCAAGTGACATACGCCAAAATAGCCGCCCAAACGGCGGGCGCCAAAAACACCTTCAGCACTAAATAGCCCATGTAAATCAACAGGCTAATCACTAGCGTCAATAACACGCGGTGTACTGTTGCCGCTTGGAACAGCTTCATAATAATCCCAATAAATAAAAACGGCTCTACTGAGCCGTTTTATCG
>CANBZV010000212.1 GCA_947373945.1 Moraxellaceae bacterium | reverse complement strand
CATCTATAACAGCACTAGCATGCACAGATGCTTGGGGATGAATACCTGAAGACGGCTTCGGCGTACGGTCAAAATGATGCGTCAGCTGGGCATAGGCCGCATAGGGATTAGCTACTAGTAAAGCGCAACCCTCATAACCTTCAGCATCTTGTGAGCGAATTAACACCGCTCCAGCTTGTGTTGTCGTCAACGCAGCACGATAAAGCGGGTTTGCCAAAAAGCTTAATTGGCTCGAATGAGCACTTTTAAGTGTGGCCAAACCATCAATGATTTGACTACTATCGCCACCCCGTAGGGTCGCACCCACTATCGCCGCTATATCGCCCAACGTCCAAGACTTCATGGTACACCATCGAATGTTTGTTCATGGACTCAAGCAACGATCAGTGACTTAAGTCCAATAAGGAGTACAGCTATTATTTTGCAGCGTTGAGTTTGTCTGTGATTTTTTTGGTTATATCAACCGCAGGATCGGCATAAATCACATTTTTCTTTTCAATAATAATGTCGTAGTTGCCCGCTTTACGTAGCTCATCGACAGCAACCTCTGTTCGAGGCACCAAAGTTTTCAACAAATCTTGTTGAGCTTCCTGAGCACGTTTCTGTACACCATCCGCCAATGACTTAAACTCATTTACCTTGGCTTCAGCTTGCTTTTGCAGATCACGCTTGTCTTTATCGCTCATGACAGATGCATTTTTCTGGAATTTTTCTTCAAAACCCGAAATGTCTTTGCGTAACTGCTCTAAACGATCACGCTGCGGCTTCAAATCTGTATTCAGCTTGTCGATCATTTTTTTTGCGGCATCAGTTGCCATAATTGCCGCTTGGCTGTCCGCAACTGCAACACCACCTGCTAATGCAGGAGTACCAATCACAGCAATCATCGTTGCCAGCGCCAAAGTTGAAAAACGCATAACCCTCACTCCTAACAGTTAATAATAGGACGCCTAAAGTGGCTGTCCAATGGTAAATTGAAATGATTGTGTCTCGTCGCCTGTTTGATTATTAAACGGCCTTGAGATACTAAACGATAGCGGGCCAATGGCCGTCAACCACGCTAATGACACCCCTGCGCTATAACGCAAATTAGCGAGGTCAAAACTATATTGCGAACTGTTCCGGTCATAGACCATACCAGAGTCAACAAAAAATACAGTTCGTAACTGCCTATTATTGCGAGCAAATGGTGTTGGTACAATTAGTTCTGCACCGTTCTCTACCAATACACTACCACCCACTACTTCTGGATCCGGGTCATTGGCAAAAATATAGGCTGGACTACGTGGCCCTAGAGTATTGTCACGATAACCCCGTACTGAGCCATAACCACCAGCAAAGAAGTTTTTATAGAATGGCAAGTTATCGCCAAAACCCAAGTCTGTGTGCAAACGCAGGGTTAAGTCGTCGATAACCGGCAAATAGAGCTGACCACTATAGGACAACTTCAAATAACTGACATCACTACCGGGCATAGCGAAGTCAAAACCAACCCGTTGTGAACTACCCCGATCGGCAAAAACACCACGATTAAGAGTGCTGTAATTCCAATATACCGAGCTAGTATAGGTATTAATGCTATAACCGTTTTCCACAACAAAATCATGGACAACTTTAGATGCTGAATTACCCGTAGTAATATCCGTTTGATCAATACCTAGCGAGAAACTTATACTTTTGGTTTCATCAATAGGATAACCAAAGGTTAAGCTCGCACCCTTAGAGTCTGTCAAATAACGACTGATATTCAAACTATCGGACTTAGTCTTTTTATAATATAAATTATAACCGCGACTAACACCATCAAGCGTAAAATACGGGTCTAAAAATGATAAATTATAAGAATCACTGGTATCAGAACGATTCAAGTTAATTGAAACCTTATTACCCGTACCCAAAAAGTTATTCTGACTCACGCCCAAACTAAAAATAACACCCGCACCCTGTGAATAGCCTAAACTAGCAGTTAATGTTCCAGATGGCTGTTCTTCTACATTAACATTAACATCAACTTGGTCGGTGGTATTCGGTACTTTAGGCGTTTCAATGTTTACGTCTTTAAAAAATCCCAGACGCTGCAAACGTAATTTTGATAGGTCAATTTTGTCGGTTGATGCCAGAGAACCCTCAAACTGGCGCATTTCGCGCCGTAAGACTTGATCATCGGTTTTAGCATTGCCGGTGAAATTAATACGTCGAACATAGGTCTGTTTGGCCGGATTGACAAAGAAACTGAGATTAACGATTTTCTTCTCTTCATCAATATCAGGAATTGGATTTACTTCAGCAAATAAATAGCCTTCCGTCCCTAAGCGATGAGTAATTAACTTTGATGTTGCCGTCACATATTGCTGTGAATATGTTTGACCTGATTTAATGATAACGAATTTCTTTAATTCATTTTCATCAACAGGCAAATCACCCAATATTTTCGCTTCACCAAATTTATACTTATCACCTTCCGTGACACTAATATCAATATAAACATTCTTTTTATCTGAGCTGAGCGTGACTTGGCTAGAGTTGATATTAAAATTAACATAGCCTCTATCCATATAATAGGAACGCAATGTCTCTAAATCACCCGTCAGCTTTTCTCTTGCATATTTATCATCACTTTTAAAGAACGACGTAAAATGCGTCTTTTTAAGTTGAAATAACTTAATCAGTTCTTCATCAGAAAAAACGGTATTACCCACAATATTAATTGCTTTGATTTTAGCCGAATCACCTTCATCAATTTTAATATCTATGGCAACTCGATTGCGGGGTTTAGCGACATTCGTGACCACGATAGATGCATCATAGCGGCCTTGGCTAAAATACTGCCGTTCCAACTCACTTTTAATATGGTCAAGCGTAGCGCGCTTCAGTACTTCGCCTTCTACAAGCCCCGCATCTTTCAAGGCCTTATTTAGGGTATCGGTATCAATGGCTTTATTGCCATCAATCTTGATGCTGGCAATCGCTGGACGCTCGGTGACCTTAAAGACCAGCACATCACCATCGCGCTCGGAGCTAATATCTTCAAAATTACCGCTTTTAAACAACGCACGAATTGCTTGAGCAATTTTATCGTCGTCAATATTGTCGCCGTTATTAATCGGTAGTTGGGCATAAATACTGGCAGGGGAAACGCGCATCAATCCTTCTAAACGAATATCCTTGACAACAAAATGGCTATCATCCGCCCATACATTTAATGTCAATACCAAACCTGCAGCCACAGCAGAAAGCCGCTTGCGCATAACCCGCTTGTGCATAAGAAAGAAGTCCACTAGCCGAATAGACGGCTTAAATCATTAAAAATAGCCAATAGCATCAAGCTGCCCATGACCGCTATACCGACTTTTAGCCCAAGCTGTTGTACTTGTTCAGATAAGGGGCGTCCCAATACACCTTCAATGGCGTAATAAACTAAGTGACCACCATCGAGCACGGGGATAGGCAACAAGTTCAATACGCCTAAACTGACGCTCAATAACGCCATAAAGCCAATCATTGCTTGCCAGCCTAAATCAGCCGTATGGCCAGCCACTTTAGCAATTGTGATGGGGCCGCTTAAGTTATCTAAACCAATCAAACCAACGATCATTTTGCCTAACGAACTAATAGTCATGGTAATAAGGTCGTAAGTTTTCTCACTCGCTTTGATGAGCGCAGTAAAGACGTTGTACTCTTGTTTTTGTAGATATTGCGGAGGGATATCGAAGGGCTGTTTTTGAATGCCAATCCCTAATTTGCCTTCTTTATTTCCAACCTCATCACGCTCCATGCGGGGAGTGAGATGCAAAGTGACGGTTTTGCCTTGACGCTCCACTTGGGCATCAAACGCTTGTTCGGGATGTGTGCGAACCACCTCAACAAAATCTTGCCATGATTGTATGGGCTGATTATCGGCAACAATGACTTTATCGCCAACTTGTAACCCTTGCTGCGCAGCGGGGCTATTCGCGACAACATCACCAATAATCGCTTTTAGAGGGGGCTGATAGGGGGTAAAACCGAGTGCCAATAACGGGTCTTGACCCGCTTTATTCAAATAATTATTGATGGGTAATTTGATGGTATGTGACTCTGTGGCGTTCGGGCTTTTTACCGATAACGACACAAAACCTTTTTCACCGATACGATCAACCAAGG
>CANBZV010000211.1 GCA_947373945.1 Moraxellaceae bacterium | reverse complement strand
GGTACGCCTGAGCGCTTAGTGGATTTGGATGCAGCGATTCGTCATGGAGACCTGTAGTGCAGGCTATTCTCAATTATCATCAACTGACTCCGCTAATCGCCACGTCAGGCCAGCCCACCATCGCACAGTTTCAACAGATAGCCGAGGCAGGTTATCAAGTGGTGGTTAATTTGGCACTTACTACCAGCAGCAATGCTGTCGCCAATGAAGATAGTGTGGTGCTGGCGCACGGCATGCAGTATTTACATTTGCCAGTCAGTTGGGAGCAGCCTTCGGTTCAGGATTTTTTGCGCTTTACCCAGCTACTTGTCGCGTTGCGAGAGCAAAAACTTTGGATTCACTGCGCGAAAAATATGCGCGTATCTTGCTTTATCTATTTGTATCAAAAGCACCTGTTAAAACAATCGGAACTACAGGCCCGTTATCCTATGTCGGCATTATGGCAACCTGAAGGCGCATGGGCGCAGTTAATTGCCGATGTTGATCAATATTATGCCCAATAAGAGTTTAACTATGCGTGATTATTTAATTGCTCCCTCCATTCTCTCCGCTGATTTTGCCCGTTTAGGTGCCGAAGTTGATGACGTATTAGCTGCTGGTGCCGATGTTGTTCATTTTGATGTCATGGATAATCATTATGTACCGAATCTCACCATCGGGCCGATGGTCTGTAAAGCCTTGCGTAAATATGGTGTTACCGCACCGATAGACGTGCATTTAATGGTCAGCCCTGTTGATCGCATCATTGGTGATTTTATTGAAGCGGGCGCTACTTACATCACCTTTCATCCTGAAGCCTCTGACCATATTGACCGTTCTTTACAATTAATCCGTAGTGGCGGCTGCAAATCGGGTTTAGTGTTTAATCCGGCGACACCCTTGCATTATTTGGATTATGTGTTAGATAAAGTAGATATGGTGCTGTTAATGAGCGTGAACCCCGGTTTTGGTGGTCAGCAGTTTATCCCCAAGACATTGGACAAGATTGCGCAGGTGCGGAGCATCATAGACGCGAGTGGTTTCCCCATCCGTTTAGAGGTTGATGGCGGCGTAACCACAAAAAATATTCGCCAAATTGCACAAGCAGGGGCGGATACCTTTGTAGCGGGTTCAGCGATTTTTGGTGCGGACAGTTATCAGCAAGCCATTCAGACAATGCGTCAAGAGTTGGCAAGCGTAGAATAAACACCAGCGACGGTTGATTAACCGTTGGTTAGCGATTTTACCAACGGCGAATTGACGTAAGAGAACCCGTTCCTGTGACGAGACGACTTACGTAACATCCGTGCTAGTTTGGCAAAGCCAAATACAAACCTTCTTGGTTGCTTAAAGCCTGCGTGCAGCGGATTTTAAGCCGTATCGCGATGTCAGATGACTGCGTAAGTCCCCAAAAGGAATAATAATATGCAGTTTTCGAAGATCGGTTTCACTCCTAAACTAATTATTTGTGATTTGGATGGTACGCTGGTCGATTCTGCCAGTGATATTCAATATGCGCTCAATGCGGCGTTAATGGATATGGGTTTAGATGCAGTGACGGAACATGATGTCCGTCAGTGGGTTGGTCGCGGTGCCTCACGTTTAATACAGTGCGTGTTGGATGCCCGTCACTACCGCAAAGAGTTACATGATGAGTTATTGACCGTATTTATGCGTCATTATCAGGCTTCGGTCTGTCAAACCAGTCAGTTATATGACGGCGTTGCTGAGTTTATCGCTGCGTGTCAAAAAGCACATATTCCCTTGGCCTGTGTCACCAACAAGCCTTATGCCCCAGCTAAAGATTTATTAGCTGCGTTAAATATCCTAGAGCCATTTCAACTTTTAATCGGTGGCGATACGTTGCCACACAAAAAACCGCATCCTGAACCATTACTTCATTGTTTGCGTTATTTTGGCGTTACCGCGAGTGAAACATTGATGTTGGGTGACTCCAGCACTGATGTCGAGGCCGCATTAGCCGCCCATGTCCCCTGTGTGGCGGTGAGTTATGGCTATAATCATGGTGAGCCGATCGAAGCATGTAAGCCTGAGTGGATTGCTGACTCGTTAGCTGAGTTTGTCTAACTGCTTGATGACTCAAGGTTGTCTCGTTCTCTGCTGTTTTAACTCCGTCATTCCCGCGAAAGCGGGAATCTATGGGTGGTTAAACATCGCTGTAGCAAATATTGATGGATCCCCAGTCAAGCATGCAGTGACGTTTTCTAGTTCAACCGCACAGCCCTGCATCAAAAACGCTATTTTTGAGTTGACCCTCGCGATAACTTAATTTAACTTTATCAACACTATTCTTTATTCGGCAGGATAAGACCCAAATGACCGTAACTCTGCGTTGGCGATGGTAATACAGCTGTAAGTCTTCCTCTTTCATTATCGCTTGCGAACAGGGTCACCCATTATGTTGTCTATTGAACAGTTCAATGCCTTTGCCCAACAAGGCTACAATCGTATTCCTCTTGCGTTAGAACTTATGGCTGATTTGGATACCCCGTTATCGGTGTATTGTAAATTAGCCAATTCTCCTTATAGCTATCTATTTGAGTCAGTACACGGCGGCGAAAGATGGGGGCGTTACTCCATTATTGGATTGTCGGCGCAGCAGCGACTGGAAGTACGTGATCATCTAGTTTCTGTCTATCAACTGGATCAGGTGTTATCAGCGCAAATCGTTGCTGATCCTCTGGCATTTATCGAAAACTATCAACAGCAATTCCGTGTTCCGGTGGTCGAAGGGCTGCCGCGCTTTACGGGAGGGTTGGTCGGTTATTTTGCCTATGACTCCGTGCGTTTGTTTGAAAAGAAATTGGCAAAGACCCATAAGCCAGACTCGTTAAACATGCCTGATGTGTTATTGATGCTTTCTGAAGAGGTGGTTGTTTTTGATAACCTCAAAGAAAGTGTCTTTATTATTGTTCATGCGGATCCTAGCCAGACCAATGCCTATCAACAAGGGCAGGCGCGGCTGTTGGCAATAGCGCAGCAACTGCAACAAAATGATTTCCAGCTGCCCGTGGAGCTTGAGTCATCAACCATTAACGAAAGTGATTTTGTGTCCAGTTTTGGTCAAGAAGCTTTTAAAGCCGCAGTCGAGAAGGTGAAGGAATACATTTTGGCGGGTGATGTCATGCAAGTAGTGCCGTCGCAGCGCATGACGGCTCCGTTCGCACATTCTTCATTATCGTTATATCGCGCTTTGCGGCACTTGAATCCGTCGCCGTATATGTATTTTGTCCATTGTGGCGATAGCCATATTGTCGGCTCCAGTCCGGAAATTTTGGCACGTGTGCAAGATGGCAAAGTCACCGTAAGGCCGATTGCTGGGACACGTCCACGAGGTAAAACAGCTGAGCAAGATATTGCGTTAGGACACGAGCTGTTGGCAGACCCAAAAGAAATCGCTGAGCATCTCATGCTGATTGATTTGGGGCGTAATGATGCGGGTCGGGTTAGTCAAATAGGGCAAGTTGTTGTGACAGAGCAAATGGTCATCGAACGTTATTCGCATGTCATGCACATTGTATCTAATGTCGAGGGTGTATTGAAGGAGGGGGTAACGGCTCTGGATGTACTGAAAGCCACTTTACCTGCAGGGACACTGTCTGGAGCGCCTAAAATACGGGCAATGGAAATTATTGATGAACTAGAGCCGGTTAAACGTGGTGTCTACGGTGGGGCGGTGGGCTATCTGGGTTGGAATGGTGAAATGGATACCGCTATTGCCATTCGTACTGCGGTTCTGAAAGATGGCATTATGCATGCCCAAGCGGGGGCAGGAGTTGTGGCGGATTCGGTTCCCGAATCTGAATGGCAGGAAACGTTAAATAAACTGCGTGCCCTATTTAAAGCTGCAGAGTTAGCAGCCAGTAATTTGCGCATCAAAAAATAAGTGTGCGCGTGTAGTTTGTGTTTTGGATAAATGCGTTTTTCCGAAAGAAAAGCGCATTTAAGTACAATGAGATGGCCGATGAATGTACATATTGCTTGAAATTCAAGCGCTTGATTGTTTTGGTCAGTAAATTCTAGAAAATTAGTTAATATAGTACTTGCGTGAGTAAAAATAATTGCTACAATGCTGCCCACTTTTAGTGAAGCCGGTATAGCTCAGCTGGTAGAGCAACTGACTTGTAATCAGTAGGTCCCGAGTTCGATT
>CANBZV010000210.1 GCA_947373945.1 Moraxellaceae bacterium | reverse complement strand
GCCTCTTTAGGATTACTGCCTTGATTACTAATATGCGGGTTAGTGCCTAGCAGCAACATAAACTTGGCATTGTGTTTGTCAGGCACTAGGTAAATATCATGCGTACCGCGAATCATGCGCCGGTCATTGAGCCAATGTTGGGTTTTTTCTTGTGCTAATGCGGTAAACACCATTGGCGTGCCTATACCATACATTAATGGAATCGCGCCAAAACCACTGGAATGATTGCCCTGCCCGCCAAGACCAGCAAAGGCAATAGCACGTGGCGCATAGCTATGACGAATATGATTGAGTTTGGCGGCAATTTCCGATATCGCTTGCTCCCAACCTATGCGCTCAAACGTGCCATCAGCACGTTTTTTTAAGGGATGTTGCACGCGTTGGGCATGATTGACGTAGTTGGCAATGGCATAGGCTTTATTGCAGGAATAACCTTTAGTAGACGGGTGAGCATCATCAGCACGAACAGCAACTATTTTGTTGTCTTCAACATCCACCCGTAATCCGCAATTGTGTGAACATAACGCACAGGCTGTCGGCAGATTCGTGGCGTTTTTGGACACATTGACTGCGCCATTAAAAACATGAGTCATGGCATTCATTGCAACATCCTTACAGAGCTGAGTAAGCGAATCTGGCCAAGAGCACTAGCAGTATGATTGTCAGTTTCCGTTAGCCTTCATTATCAATAAATAACGATCGTTAGGTAAACGGACGTTAATACAGATAACACGTCAGCGTCAATCAATTTTTATACAGTCGCATGGGTCTATTGATATTTGAATAAATAGCCCTTCGACTGCGCTTAGGGAACGTCTAAGCGCTGGCTGAGCGTAGTCGAAGCCTAGTATTCGCTAAAGCACATCAGCAACCCAATTACCATGAAAACCGAGCGGCACACGAACAGGTAACTCAATCACCGCTTGCGGTGTTTGCCCCAGTTTTTGGGCATCCAGAATGACCACTCGGCTCGGGCCGCCATCTAGATTATGAACATAAGACATCAGCCAGCCGTCATCTTCGGCACTATCCGCATGGCAGGGCACAAACACTACTTCACCGGTCATATAGCTGTCGCCATAATCATGTGTCAGGGTTTGGCCGGTGTGTAAATCGTGGCGATAAAGCACATTCGGCTGCGGCGCATCATCGGAGGCAGAAATACCCACTGCATACGCATAACGATAGGCTTTGCCGGTCAAACGCTCATCAAAACGCGGAAACTCTTGTCTTTCACGTGAAATCACTTTACGTTGCACTCGTCCACCCGCAACTGGCAATGTCCAGCGCTCAAAAGCAATATTTTCGCCTTCTGGCCCTTGTAATGACCGATAAAACGTACGGCCATGTACCACCAAATCGACAATGGTATCGCCATTGCTGGCTTCAAAGGCATTACAAATATGAAAGCTAAAACACGGATCAACCTCAAACCAGCGGATATCCTCCGCTTGCCCTTGGCGTGGTAATAAACCGATCCGTGCAGGTTGTTTTTCGTCCCAAGCATATGGCAGACCACCGCCTGCAAGTGCCGTTTTTACCGAGAAATGCACCGGCAAATCAAGAATGACGACATTATTTTTGGTAATGGCACAATCGTGAATCATTGGGCCATGCGTCAACGGAATAGTGACTTGACGTTTGACTTGACCATCGACACCGATCACCAAATAAGTGATACGTCGATGCAAGATGCCGTCATAACAGATGGCATGCATCTCACTGGTATCTGGGTCGATATGCGGATGTGCAGTAAAGCTGCTGTTAACATCACTGTTAAACAAGCCCATGTTGACGGTATTAAGCTCGGTATCAAGTTGCGCTGGATAAGAACCTGCCTCGACTAACGCCCATAATTTGCCTTGATGACCAATAATATTGGTATTCACAACATCAAAAATACCACGCCGTGAGCCTGCTACAGGAGGCAAACTGCGCTGGGCATTCACGCTATCTACGCCAATATAACGATTGCGATACCATTGTGCCTTGCCGTCTTGCAGACGCAAACCATGCACCATGCCATCGCCTAAAAACCAGTTATAGGTAGCAGGATTATCAACTTTCTGCGGATTAGGGCCAATACGCAGCAGTAAACCCATTAACTCTGTGGGGATAGTGCCGGTGACTTGTAATTCCGTTTCGGTATATTCTTCTTTTAACGGCGCAAAAGCCCCCGTCAAAAATGGATTATACGCTTGATAAGGAACACTATTTTGTCTTTTAGCAATTGCCCAAGCAGTGCCCTTTTCGATTAAGCGAGTGACTGATTCCATGATTAAGCTCCAACAATAAACAAGAAAATGGCAGTTAATAAACCTATCGCCTATTAACCTACTTTATGGGCTTCCACCTTACCCGCCACACGCTCACCCATCGCTTTGCCCAAGGCAGCCAAGGCATTAAACGGGCGAATCATCACTTCAAAATCAATGATCTTACCGTCTTGGTTAAAACGAATCATGTCTATACCTTTCAGCGACTTACCATCAACGATAGCACTAAACTCCAAGACGATTTCTAAACCATCATCACTGGCGAATGAACGGTGATAAGTAAAGTCCTGAAAAATGGTAATGACTGTTTGCAAAATCAAACTCACCGCAAACGCACCAGCATAAGGACGATGTGCCATAGGCGACCTAAAAACAACGTCAGCATGCAGTAGCTCAATCAAAATCGTGGTGTCTTTGTTGTCGATCATTTGATGCCATTGTGCCAATGATGTGGCGACAGTAGGCTGTATATGGTGCAGTGTCATCTTAGTTACCCTCAGTGCTAGTGCTTGGAATATGTACTAACAATAGCGCCAAAAGTTTACACTGTAAACATTAAATTAAAAAAATTATTAACTGACGTTTTAAAGAATTAATCACACTTGTCTCGCTGAGCATAATTATGATTGCACTAGGCAGCCAGCAGGAATAATATAACGATCGTTAGCTAATAAATATTGCTTATTGCAAGGTGGCTCTATGTCAAATGATGTATTGGTTGAACGGCGTGGTCATGTGTTGTTAATCGGGCTGAACCGACCTGAAAAACTCAATGCTTTTACGCCGAATCTCATTCGCGAGCTATCGGCAGCTTATACCTTATTGGCTGCAGACAAAGAACTGCGTTGTGGCGTGCTTTGGGCGCAAGGCACAGACTTTACAGCAGGTTTAGATATGCCAGCTATCATCCACGAATTTCCCAAAGCCATTTTTAAACCGTTTATTCCGCGCGGCATGATTGACCCCTTTGGTGTTAGTACAGCTCCCTGCCCCAAACCTGTGGTTACAGCGGTGCAAGGTCGTTGTTATACCTTGGGTATAGAACTGATGTTGTGCAATCAAATCAGTGTCGTCAGTGCCAATGCCAAATTTAACCAATATGAAGTTAGCCGCGGCTTGTTCCCCTTTGGTGGTGGCACGGTACGCTGGCCGCAATCGGTTGGTGTTAATAATGCGTATCGCTATATGCTGACGGGTGATTGGTTTGATGCCCAAGAAGCGTATAGACTGGGCTTGGCACAAGAAATTGTGCCCGAAGGTCAACAGTTAGAACGCGCTATTGCCTTGGCAGAAAAAATTGCTGAACAAGCGCCATTAGGCGTACAAGCTATTTTGCGCTCCACCCGACTCGCTCAAGCCAAAGGCTCAGAAGCGGCATTAGGGAAAATTAAGCGCCAAATATTACGCATTTTCTTAACCAAAGATGTACGACGCGGCATTGCTGCATTCAAGGCCAAAACAACAGCCAAATTCGAAGGGGATTAACGCGGTTTTTGTTGTTATGACGAACATTATCGACTAAAAAACAGAAACTTGTTTAGTAAACGGACGTAAGATAACATGAAAGGAATACCTTAACTACCCGCTGTAACGCTTAGAGTAACAACAATGAGATACCCCCAGAATCGCAAGGCCGAAACCCGCCAACGCTTGATTGAAAAAGCAGGAGCTTTGGCCAAAAAAGATGGCTTTGCGACGACAGGAGTTGATGGCTTGATGGCCACTGTGGGTTTAACTGGCGGCGCTTTTTATAGTCATTTTGATTCAAAAACGGAACTATTAACCGAAATCATCGCCCGAGAATTAAAAGTTTCTCATGATCTAATAGCGGGTCAAGCAGCAGTCGCCAATCCAGCCCACGTGATTGCAGCCTA
>CANBZV010000209.1 GCA_947373945.1 Moraxellaceae bacterium | reverse complement strand
ATCACTTCGTCCCACGTATCAGGGTTATACATTTCCAGTGGCGTAATATCCCCCAAGATGCCTGCGCAATGGAGAATGCCATCTAAACGACCCAGTTCTTTTTCAATGCTGATCGCTAGTTGTTCAAAGTCCGCACTGGTCGCCGAACTGAAATTAAGTGGAATAATTGCCGGTTGCGCACCACCTACGCTTTCAATTTCATCATAAACAGCTTCCAGTTTATGCAAGTCTCGACCCAGCAAGACAATGGTGGCGCCATGTTGGGCATAGGTTTTGGCGGCAACACGGCCAATGCCATCACTTGCTCCGGTCACTAAAATGACGCGATCTTGCAAAAGATTAGATGGTGCTTGGTAGCTACGCATCTCGGCGCTATTGATCATAAAACTCACCTATAAAAGTCATGCTATTTAAAAACCAGCTATTTAATTTTAATGAAAACCAAAGTGTTGAATTAAGTCAGCGACGGTGTCGATGCAGTAGTTAGCTTGCCAGTCGGTAATGTTTTCGCCCGCAGGAATATAGCCAAAGCCGACAGCGATAGTCGCCATACCGGCATTATTACCGGCCTGTATGTCGCGAATATGATCGCCAACATAAACCGTGTGTTCAGGCGAAACATTCAACGTCTTACACGCTAAATACATGGGTTCGGGATGAGGCTTGGTTTGACTAACATCATCTGGGCAAACGAGTACCTGACAGCGCTTGTCTAATTGTAGGCCAGCCAATAACGCTTCGCTGTAAATGCGCGGTTTATTGGTAACAATACCCCATGGGATGGTACGCGCTTCCAATGCCACTAATAAGCGTTCCATGCCCTCAAACAAGCGGCTTTCTTGCGCTAAACCAAGGCCGTAATTATCGAGAAACTCTTGGCGTAGCGTCGCAAATTCGGTGGAGTCCAAACTGTATTCAGGAAAACCCACTTGCACCATGGCGCGCGCGCCCGCTGAAACTGCAGGGCGAATGGCATCAAAATCTAACGCTGGTCGATCATGTTTCAGGCGTAACTCATTTAAAACACGCACAAAATCCGGTGCAGTGTCAATTAACGTGCCATCCAAATCAAATAAAACAGCAGCAGGCATTTTCTTCATGCATCAGCTCTCGTGTAAACCATATAGTTGACATCAACATTGGGTGCCAGCCAGTAATACTTAGTAATAGGATTGTAATGTAAACCGGTACTTTCTTTGAGATTCAGCTGTGCGGCACGAATCCATGTTGCTAATTCGGAAGGGCGAATAAACTTGCTGTATTCATGGGTGCCTTTGGGTAATAAACGCAGCAGGTATTCAGCGCCCAAAATGGCAAAGACATAAGATTTAGGATTGCGATTGATGGTTGAAAAGAAGACGTGACCATCAGGCTTTACTAATTGTTGGCACGCTTTAACGATTGCTGCTGGGTCAGGAACGTGTTCGAGCATTTCCATGCAGGTGACGACATCAAAACTATGCGGTTGTTCAGTGGCTAATTCTTCAACTGTCACTTGGCGATAGTCGAGTGTTTGAACGCCCATTTTTTCGGCATGTAAACGGCCAACCGCTAGCGGTGCTGCGCCCATATCAATCCCTAAAACTGTCGCGCCACGACGTGCCATGGACTCGGCTAAAATGCCGCCACCACAACCAACATCCAATACTCTTTTGCTGGCCAAATTGACACGTTCATCAATCCAGTTTAAGCGTAAGGGGTTGATTTGATGTAAAGGTTTGAATTCAGACTCGGTATCCCACCATTTGGCGGCAAGTGCTTCAAATTTAGCAATTTCAGCAGGATCAACATTTAGTGCGATGTAGCTCATCGGAGCGTCTCCAGAAAGCACAAAATAGGGTGAACCTTAGTAGTTGGCGCATTTTACTCATCTTTTAAGTGTTAAAAACGATTAAATTATAAGCAAATAAGCGCTAACAGCCTAAGGCTAAGATAGCGGGCAGTATAATGCGATAGGGCACAGAAAACTGCGAAAAAATCGGATTTATGTTATATTACGCGGCTGGATAAAGACCTAACAAAACTTATACGATTGATGCAGATAGCTTGACCTTTGCCCGTATTTCAGCCGTTACTCACGGTGTGATGCGCCCAATTGTCACTCCAAAAGCACTGTATTTGCATCAGTCCTGACTTAATTACAGTTTTTCGAGAATACGCATGACTGAGTTTTCCGCTGAAATCGTCCCCGTCAATATTGAAGACGAATTGCGTCAATCGTATTTAGATTATGCCATGAGCGTTATTGTTGGTCGGGCATTGCCTGATGCGCGTGATGGCCTCAAACCCGTACATCGCCGATCATTGTTTGCGATGCATGAGTTAAATAATGACTGGAACAAGCCCTATAAGAAGTCGGCTCGTGTCGTTGGTGACGTAATCGGTAAATATCACCCGCATGGCGATACCGCTGTTTATGACACTATTGTCCGTATGGCGCAGCCGTTTAGCTTGCGTTATTTACTGGTTGATGGTCAGGGTAACTTCGGTTCGGTCGATGGTGACGCACCAGCGGCGATGCGTTACACCGAAGTGCGGATGACTAAAGTCGCGCACGATTTATTGGCGGATTTAGAAAAAGAAACTGTCGATTGGGTGCCGAACTACGACGGCAGCGAAATGATTCCTGCGGTCATGCCGACGCGTATTCCGAACCTGTTGATTAACGGTTCGTCCGGTATTGCGGTGGGCATGGCGACGAATATTCCGCCTCACAATATCACCGAAGTTTTAAATGCCTGTTTGGCCTATGTTGATGATAATGACATTACTGTGGATGGTTTGATGCAGTATGTCACTGGCCCGGATTTTCCTACCGGCGCGATCATCAATGGTCGTAGCGGTATTGTTGAGGCTTATCGTACCGGTCGTGGCCGTATTCATATTCGCGCTAAACATCATGTCGAAACCGATAGCAAAACGGGTCGTCATACCGTTGTCTTTACCGAAATTCCGTATCAGTTAAATAAAGCGCGCGTCATTGAAAAAATAGCCGAACTGGTGAAAGAGAAAAAGCTCGAAGGTATTAGTGAGCTGCGTGATGAGTCCGATAAAGACGGTATGCGTATCGTTCTTGAACTCAAACGCAACGAAGTGCCAGACGTTATTGTTAATAATTTATTTGCGCAAACCCCGTTAGAAAGTTCATTTAGTTTCAATATGTTGGCATTGCAAGATGGCCAGCCGAAAGTAATGAACCTGCGTGATTTAATCGCGGCGTTCGTACGCCATCGTCAAGAAGTTGTAACGCGTCGTACGGTATTTGAACTTCGTAAAGCGCGTGAGCGTGGCCATATTGTCGAAGGTTTGGCGGTTGCGTTAGCGAACATTGATGAAGTCATTCAATTGATCAAAACATCGGCGACAGGTAGCGAAGCCAAAGAGCGCTTGTTAGAAAAATTGTGGGATGATGGTGGTGTGTTAGCGTTGTTGGAGCGTTCGGGTGACAAAAATGCCTGCCGTCCAGAAACGCTGCCTGAGTATTTAGGCTTGGTGGAAAACGGCTACAAATTGTCGCCCGATCAAGCACAAGCAATTTTGGATTTAAGATTGCACCGTTTGACTGGTTTGGAACAAGACAAACTGCTTGCCGAATATGAAGAATTGCTGGAAAAAATCAGCGGTTTATTGGCGATTCTTGCTGATTCGAAACTGTTGATGGATGTCATTCGTGGTGAGTTGAGACAGTCGCTGGAAGCATATGGCGATGGTCGTAAAACCGTCATTATCGCGTCGCGTTTGGATTTGAGCCGTGAAGACCTAACTCCTGATGAACAAGTGGTATTGACCATTTCTCATACGGGTTATGCCAAAATTCAGCCGCTGAGTGATTATCGCGCACAAAAACGTGGTGGTCGTGGCAAATCGGCGACAGCGATTAAAGAAGAAGATTATATCGAGCATCTGTTGGTGGCCAGCACCCATGACACGGTATTGTGTTTTACATCGATGGGTAAAGTCTATTGGATTAAGGTCTATGACTTGCCGCAAGCTGGCAGGGGTGCCAAAGGCAAGCCTCTGGTCAATTTGATGCAGTTGGATGAAGGCGAAAAAGTGACGACGATTCTGCCGTTGCGCGCTTATGCCGAAGGTCATTTCATCTTTATGGCCACAGCCGATGGTACGGTTAAGCGTGTTGAGTTGTCTGCGTTCTCGCGTCCACGGACGAATGGTCTGATTGCTATTAACCTCGAAGGCGATAA
>CANBZV010000208.1 GCA_947373945.1 Moraxellaceae bacterium | reverse complement strand
CGAATATCACGGAACAGGCGTTGCTTATTATCTTTATCGGAATCATAAGACAGCGTTAATAAATACTCGCCTTTGACTTTGCCTTTTAAAAACAGCGCGGCGCGGCCACCGACATTTAATTGACCATTGTTACTGCTCGCCAAACTGCTCAATTCATCTTCAAAGCCGTCCTGGGCATTGGCAGCAGACACTTTATTGGTATCGAAATGCTTGAATGACACCATGCCTTCAACAACACCTGCGGCAACCATGGGTCTTAATTCCGGAACAAAACGCACATTGGTTTCGGCGGTCAACAAACCGCTTTTCACACGAATCAGAGCATCACCAGCTTCAGTCGGTGCCACAAACTTCACCGCAAACTCGCCACCTTCAACAAACAGCTGAATGCCGGGTGCCACAGGATCCAAATCTATGGCACGGAAACGCCCCATATTACTTTCAAGCGTAATTTGGGTGCGGCTAGTCACAGGCACATCATGCTTATCTAATAATTTGACGTGGATCAGCGTTTCATTATTGCCATCTGCTTCCATTTCTTTTTGGTCGGCGGCAATTTTCAGCACAAACAAGTTATCAGGTGCGGTTACCACCAAAACACTAGTTCCACGAGCATTGCCCATAGAATCATACTGTTTGAGGGCAATCCGGTTTTCACCAGGAACTAAATTAACGCCAATATATTCACGAGCTTCTAACTGTCTATCGGCCAAGACGATTTTAGTCCCCAAGTTATGGTCGGAAACATCTTCACCATTCAACTTCAACTCAAAACGCGCGCCCGCTGTACCTTTGACTAAAATATCGGTTTGCGCAAACGCCAGCACCTGTTGATCTTTGAGATTCAATACAGCGAGTTGGTTTGACGCGCCATCGGCTAAATAACTTTCTAAACCACTGTTCATCGCTGGTGGCGCAACACGAATAATATCTTCAGCATCACCCTTAACAGCAGCCGAGGACAAAGTTGGTAGTTTGGCTTTGCCATGTACACCACAATCATTGCCCGTGCTGACGACACAACCGCTGGCAGGCAAGGAACGAACATCACTCGGATTTGTGGTATCAAAGGTCAAGTCTGCTTTTAATGCCCGCTCCAGTTCACCAATGGCATGATCACCCTGATTACGACGACTATATATTTCGGTCATCGCTGGACCAGAACACGTGGCATTATCGGTGGTGATGGCAAAATCAGCGCGATGCAATTCGCCTGCTTTTAAATCAACAAATCGGCTCGCAGGATCACCTGCATTACGCACACTTTGCTCAATTAATTCGACATCATCTGGCAATGTGGTGCGATCAAGCTTCAACACGTGGGTTTTTGGACGTAAACCATAGAAGTTGAATTTACCTTCCACATCGGTGATCACAAACGAGCCATCTTCCATCATCAGACGTACGCCTGGCACGCCGATTTCTTCATTATCCTGAATGCCACTACGGTTACAGTCGGTATAAACTTTACCAGTTACATAGGCTTCGCTAGTAAAAACACCCGCTAATACGGTGACCGGCACAGCAGCTTCGGCGGAATAAATACCACCCACGATGTTTTCTTGTGCCCGCGCACGATTCACGCCATCACCACGTAACGCACCTACACCCACCTGTGCACGATAAGTAATGGTAATTTCTTTACCGGTTTTGAGATCGCCCAATTTGAAGGTCAGGGTTGGGCCACGGCCACCCGCAGGTTCATTAGCCACTTTATCAACTCGGGCGCTACCCAAGACATAACTGAAACCTTGTGGCAAATGATCGACTAACAAAACATCTTTAGCGTCGGTATTCGTTGGCGAGGCATTACGAACGACAATTTGATAGTCAATAAAATCGCCTACTTCTACGGTTTTACGCGTCGTCGTTTTTTTGACAAACAATGTTGAGGAAAACACCAGTGGCGGATCCATCGGCACATCAATTTCGATGGGGCCTTCTGGGGTCACATCAAACGCAAAACCATAAGAGCCGTCCAGCTTCACTTCTCGATGAAAAGGTGCAAGGTCAGTAATGGGCACAACGCTTGGATAGCTGTACCCTGCTGGCGCAGTAATAATCAGTTTGTATTTGGCGACTGGCACAAACGGAAAGCGATATTCGCCGGTAGGCCCAGTGGTAATCGTGGCATTTTCTGGACACGCCGGATCGGCTTGTGGATCACGTGGTGGTGTACAACGCTTTTGAGCATCATCAAAGACGACCGCAGGCGAACCATCAGCCAGCACTAATTTAACGGTGGCGTTGGCAATCGGCATATTGGTGATACTGTCAAAAACCACACCAAACGGATCAACCAAAATATTAGCAGTGACGTTGACTTTGCTATTCGGACGCTCGGTCAAATCATCATCCAAACAATAAAGGATCGTTGCCGTCAGCACATCATGCTTGGTGGTTTCAATTATATAGTTGCCGCTGGTGGCCGGAAATTGAAACATATCCCTTGTCGGCAAGGCATCATGCTTCTCGGAGCTCAGATTAAGGTCATAAATGCGGAACACACCCGAGTTAATATCGGTCTCAATGGCATTGACGATCTCTTCATCGCCACTTCGTTTTGAGGTCACTTTGAGACGTAAGCGATCTCTCACGGTGGGTCTAACATTACATTGGGCGCAATTCGCCTCTAAAAAGAGATCTTTCGATAACGAAATTTGACCAACCAAATTATAATACTGATCTTTAGGCTTGATCGACGCGGTGCCTTGTACTGTTGTTTTCACTTCGGTAGAAATAGACAGTTTGTCGTCTACCCCATAATGATATAGCGCTTGGAATTGATTGATAATGGTCGCGCCATAGCCAGTATTTAATACCTGTGCTTTAAGAGTAGCTTGGTCGCTACGGCCAACGGCAAAGTCAGGAAAAGCAATGGCAATCGCAGCTACATCGGCATTATTCGGCGGATTGACTGGGTCATATTTGG
The DNA here is from genome assembly GCA_947373945.1 of Moraxellaceae bacterium. GTDB lineage: Bacteria > Pseudomonadota > Gammaproteobacteria > Pseudomonadales > Moraxellaceae > Agitococcus. The sequence continues at coordinate 1,306 of CANBZV010000208.1, read as the reverse complement.
TATAGACTTTTTCACCATCTGTCGGCTTGCGGTACAGTAACTCTCCTACCCCGCTATAAGTAATGCCTCTAAAGATCAGGTTGGCAGGTAAAGGGTCTTCAAACACCACGCGTTCTTCGCTTTTGCCATTGATACTGACCGTTAATGGCGCTGCTGCTGCCGTCGCTGTCCCTTCATTTTTATTAGTGAAAGTCAGGGTATAAAACAAGATATTGGCATTGGCGACATTACTGCTGATATCAACGGTATTTTTATCAACTGTTTTTGTTAATTGCAGGTTAGGGCCAAGTACCGTTACTTTATCGGCACGGGTGATGTTAACGGTATCGTCAGGATTTAATGGATCGACTCGATTATTAGCGACACTGACTTGAGCATCAAAATGATTACCAAACGTCACGGCTTGCGGTATTTTTGCGAGTAATAAAATATCGGCCGACTGCCCACTATTGAGAGTAATTGGTGTGGTGTTAGTAATAATGCTATCACCATCAGCGATATTAAATTTACCGTCATGGTTTTTATCGTAAACCAACACCATATCATTTAAGACACCATCATCGCCGCCTAAATCAACAGCCGACAAGGTGTAGGTATCTGCAATATTACCCACATTGGTCAGCTTATGAGGAAAGGCAACTAATTCATTAGGCAAAGCCAGTAACGAGTTATCAGGAATAAATTGAGCGATATAAACGGGTCGAACAACCGTAATAACAGGAACCGTATTACCATGAATATCTATGTTTGATTTTGCTGTATATGGAATATCTTTATTGGTAGCGGGATCAAAATACAAATAATCTGCTTCAGCAACGTTTTTGATTTCGGCACCAGCGGGTGCAATGGCTGCGTAGGCTTGACCAAAACCCAAAAACGCCAAGCACATAATAAATGTGCATAACAACTGGCTGATTTTAAGGGTAAATTGGGAGCTCACGATTCTGCCTATTTGATGAAATTATAATTAGACATGCTGCCCAACAGAGTCAAAAGCATTGACTCTTTGGACAAACAAACGGGCATCCCTACCCTTCTTGACCTTTGGCTGAATCGGAGCCTAGGTTAATCGCTCAAGTTGAGGATTAACCTAGTTCCACCAAGGACACATCAAGGCTTAGTTATCAACTTTGACACCGAACTTAACAGTCACAGTCTCAGTACCAGCCATAGGGCCAACAGTGGCTGTAACCAAACCAGTAGCGCCAGTTGCCGGAGCAGTGATACTGCCACCTGCTTTGCTGTTGCTTGGTACTGGTAAAGCATTAACTGTGGTGTAGGTTGGTGTAGAGTCGCTAATGACAAC
>CANBZV010000207.1 GCA_947373945.1 Moraxellaceae bacterium | reverse complement strand
GCAATGGTACGAATGAACTCAAACGGCTCTAAATCATCCACATCACCTAACGGCGTACCGGCAATTTTCACCAACATATTAATTGGCACCGAATCAGGATGCGACGGCAAGTTAGCTAACTCCATCAACAAACCGACACGGTCTTCGCGCTTCTCGCCCATACCGACAATTCCGCCAGAGCAGACTTTAATGCCCGCATCGCGGACATTGGCCAAGGTATTTAAACGGTCGCTATAACTGCGGGTGGTGATGACCTTGCCGTAATACTCAGGTGATGTATCTAAATTGTGGTTGTAATAATCCAAGCCTGCTTCGCCCAATGCTTTCGCTTGTTCAGGCGCCAACATGCCGAGCGTCATACAGGTTTCTAAACCTAAGCCTTTGACTTGTTTCACCATTTCCAAAACATATGGCATATCTTTATCGCGCGGGCTACGCCACGCAGCGCCCATACAAAAACGACTCGCGCCCTTTTCTTTCGCCGCTTTGGCCTCGTTAATGACTTTTTCAATTTCTAATAGTTTTTCTTTATCTAGGCCAGTATCGTACATGCCTGACTGTGAACAGTATTTACAGTCTTCGGGGCAAGCACCTGTTTTAATTGACAACAACGTGCTAACTTGTACCGCGTTCGGATCAAAATGCTGGCGATGCACGCTTTGTGCTTGAAAAAGCAAATCGTTAAACGGTAAATCAAACAAGGCACGTAGCTCAGCGCGATGCCAATCGTGGCGAAGTGTTGTCATAGAAAGTCCATCAAAAAAGCCTGCAGATATCCTCCATAGTCGTAAAGAGAACAACAGCTGTCAAGTTTTAAAGGATGAAAAAGTTGACATGTGGTTAAAATTAAGCCAATCATTACTGCCGACCGCTAATTGCGTCACCTGCAACTACCAAAAAAGTCAAAAATACGGCCTATGCATGGGTTGCTATCACGACTTACCTCATATACAACAAAGCTGTTTACGCTGTGGCCTTGTTGTTTCTCCTGAGCATCAATGTGCCTGTAAAGATGAAGACTGGCCTTTTAGTGCCTGCTTAGCCGCCTGTATCTATGCCTTTCCTGTAGATGTACTCATTGGTCAGTTAAAAAACCAACATAAACTGAGCTTGAGTAATACTCTCGGTCAATTAATCGCCGCGCAAATTCAACGACATCAACTGCCATTGCCCGAATTGCTCATTCCCGTTCCCGCGCACCCCGAACGACTACAGCAACGCGGTTTTAATCAAGCGCAAGAAATAGCCAAGGTTGTTGGCTCAATATTAACGATTCCTGTGGATGGTTTCGCCATACAACGCGGCAAAACGTTAATCGTACAGAAGAAGCTAGGGCGACAACAACGTACTCTCAATGCCGATAACGCTTTTACTCTTGCAAAACCGCTAACGGTTAAACGGGTCGCCATTATTGATGATGTTATCACCACAGGCGCAACAACGAAGGCGATTGCCTACTTATTGCGTGAGCATGGGGTAAGCGAGATACAGTCATGGGCCGTAGCACGAACAATCTAAGTGCTTTGTCCTAAGCTAAAGTTCACCTGAAAGGCTTTTTTATGGGTAGAATTAGGCACTTACACCTTAAATTATTCATTGTGAGCTTTATTTATGCTGATGGCCTTTTCCCTGAACAAAGGTGCGCTCGAGCAAATCGCGATCAACGCCGCCACCGACTTAGGGACAGAGGTAATTTGGGTTGACTTAATCAACCCCACCGACGAAGAACGCGACTGGATTCGTATTGCTTACGCTCAAGAACTGCCTACGATTGATGATTTATATGAAATTGAAGCTAGCTCACGTTTTTATGAAAACGAATACGGTTTGCACATTAGCTCTTATTTTTTAAATTATGCCGACAGTAATCCCGAAAATATTTCAGCCGCGTTTGTCTTTAATGGCGACCGTTTATTTACCCTACGCGAAGAAGAACTAGCTGCCTTTCGACTATTTCGGATGCGTGGCCGTAAAGGGCTTGTCAACATCAACAACTCCAAATCCATTTTATTGGGCTTGTTTGAAACCAAGGTTGAAAACCTAGCGGATATTTTAGAACGAGTGCATGCTGATCTGGAGCAAACCAGCCAACAAGTGCTGGGTAATGCCGAAAACGATGACATGGAATCGGTATTGACCGACATTGCAACTCAAGAAGATATCAACGGTAAAGTACGCATCTCGATGATGGACTTGCAGCGAATGTTGTATTTACTGTTACGAGCAGGATTATTGAACGCCGAACAAAGCGAACGCCTACGCGACATCATCCGCGACTCGGAATCTTTGATTGCGCATAGTTCGTTTTTGTTCGATAAAATCAAGTTCTTGCTCGATACCACGCTCGGTTTTATTAACGTTAACCAGAACAAAATCATCAAGATTTTCTCGGTCGCGTCGGTGATGTTTTTGCCACCAACGATGATCGCCAGCGTGTATGGGATGAATTTCCAGATCATGCCTGAGTTATCGTGGCATTTGGGTTATCCCTACGCCTTGTTGTTAATGGTACTGTCAGCGGCGCTGCCTTTTTGGTATTTCCGTCGCCGTGGCTGGTTGTAACTCCGCACGTCAATGCTGTCTTCGTGCCCTGTTTTGCACTTTTCGTGCTACGTTTTGTTATTGCGTGACCTACAGCAATAGTAACGGCATAGCCTAAAAGCAAGAAACACGGCATAATCAGCGCGACATTTTTGCTCGCACGGAACGTTTGCCATGCTTTCAACACTAAAAAAACTAACAACTCTTGCGTTGGCAAGCATTGCGCTTCAAGCCACTGCCGCCGAACGACCGATTCAATTTCCTGAATACAGCTCTGCGTTAACGATTAGCGGTTATGCTGTACAGAGCATTCACAGTACCCATACGCCTGGTTGGGGCATAGGTGGTGAGGCTCAATATGCACGTGATTACTTTAACCAAGGTGGCGGTTTCAAATACTTCCCCGAAGGTACTGATGGTGCCATCGTTAACGTTTATCTGGGTACAGGCTATAAGCGTTATGCACAAATTCAATATGGTTATGGCACAGAAGGTCAACTCTACCGCTTTCGAAGCGAAAACGATTTGGCCTATTTATGGGTTCTTGGCCGCCATTTGTTGAATTTGGATTTGACGCTACCAACCCGTTATGAAAACTATCCCAATAATCGCTGGGTAACTATTTTTTCGATTGAGAAATACGATAACCGCCGCTATTTGGATAATGTCTCGCTTGGCTTAGGTTTACGTTATTAAGCACAAACCCGCTACTCGCTATAGACAAACTGTCATCTATTGCCGCGATAATCGCGGCAATATTTTTTGATAGTTATCGTCATGGCTTTTACTGACCCTGTCGCTACGGCTTTTCCTGAACTCGCCCAACTCGAACAACTGATTGCCAACAATCAGCAGCATATACGTGCACACGTCTTAGACACTATTGTCGTTGATCATATTCACTTACCCATTTGGGCTATTGAACTGGGCAGCCAAGCAGCCGATGCACCCACCATTGGTTTTTTTGGCGGCGTACATGGCATGGAGCGTATCGGCAGCCAAATCCTGTTGGCATGGCTAGAAAATCTGCTGGCGCGTTGTCAGTGGGATAACAGTTTGCTGCATCTGTTGAGCACTGTTCGTTTGGTGTGTATACCTATGCTTAATGTTGGCGGCTTATTGAAAAGTACCCGCTCCAACCCTAATGGCGTTGATTTGATGCGTAACGCTCCAGTTGAGGCCGAAGGTTTTACCGCTTGGCCATTAGGCGGGCAACGGTTATCAGCCAAGTTGCCGTGGTATCGTGGTCAGCCGCAACAGCTCGAGCGCGAGTCAGCAGCACTGATTCATTATGTGCAAGACAAGCTGCTCGGCCAACCGTTTGCGCTGGCGATGGATTGTCATTCAGGCTTTGGTTTACGCGATAGAATCTGGTTCCCGTATGCCGCGCATAAACAAGCCCCGCCACACTTAGCCGAGGCCGTTGCTTTGCGCGAGATTTTCAATCACACCTATCCCAATCACAGTTTTTATTTGATGGAACCCCAGTCGCTCAATTACACCACGCATGGTGACTTATGGGATTACCTCTATCAAAGCCATTTACACAGCGGCAATGCCAGCGTCTTTTTGCCCTTTACCTTAGAGATGGGCTCTTGGTTATGGGTGAAGAAAAATCCACGTCAATTTTTTAGTTGGTTTGGCCACTTTAATCCGATTTTGCCACACCGTTTAACGCGGGTATTACGTCGTCATTTAACATTATT
>CANBZV010000206.1 GCA_947373945.1 Moraxellaceae bacterium | reverse complement strand
GGTAGCGAAGACCCAATCGCCGAAGCCCGACAAGCCTTAGCGATTCGCGAATTATTACGGCAACGGGCGGTAGAATTAGCCTTGATTGCTGACAGCGACGCACTGCCTGAAGATATTGTTGATGTGCTACTGATGAAAGAAGTGCATGTACCATCACCAACCGAAGAAGACTGCCGTCATTGGTATAACAGTCATCCGCAAGCGATTCGCCAAGGTGATTTAGTCGAAGCACGTCATATTTTATTTGCCCTGCTGGACGGTATGCCGCTCGACCTGTTACGCGCCAAAGCCGAAGAAACCTTGCTGCGGTTGCGGCAACATCCCGAAGAGTTTGGCGAGTTAGCCTCGACACTCAGTAACTGCCCTTCGGGTGCCACTGGCGGCCATTTAGGCCAATTACAACGCGGAGAAACCGTCGCCGAGTTTGAACGTGCGGTCTTTGATGTCGAAGAATTAGGCATCTTGCCGCGTTTAGTACATAGCCGTTATGGCTTTCATGTCGTCTGGGTTGAGCGACGCATTGCGGGTGCGGTGTTGCCGTTTGATATCATTCAACCTCAAATTGAGCGCCGATTAACAGACAATGTCATGCAAACAGCGTTGCGCCAATATGTCGGTTTGTTAATTGGTTCAGCACAGATTCAAGGAGCGGATTTGCAGGGTTCGCCAAGCATGTTGGTGCAATAGCTTTGAGGAAAAGTAAATGAGGGGCGGTTGGCAAACCACCCCTACCAAACCCAACTAATTAAATAGGTTTAGAGCCATAATTGCTGGTTGGTCTTTTCGGCGGATCAGAACTTTCATCGGCAGGAATCTGGCGAATTTTGCCGCCTGCTGCCAAAAAGCGTTCCATTTCCTCTTCCAACTGACGACGTGCCGCCTCTTTGCTGGACACCGTCAAGGTTTCAGCGTCAGCCAAATCAATCTCTTTAGCCTTACCTTCAGAACCGACTGATTCGCCATCACTTTCCGCAGGAATGGCAACATCATCGTCTTCAATAGGCTCGTCTACCGGATCTTCTGTTTCATCAATTTCATCATAATCATTATTTGACATCATAACCTCTATACTAAACTAGCGGGCTTAACGAAACAGCGTTTCTTCAAGTCCTTAAATTTGGATCAACAGATAACTAATGGCCGCATTTTTACGTTTTTTTGGTCAGATTTCTAGCCTTGAATCTTATTATTTATCATGCTAATGGCTGATCGTGGCAGTTTGAGCGATGTGCGGCAAATCCCCCGACATCCCCATCGCCTGTTTCTCAAAGAAACCTTTCAATAAAAAATTATCATTCACGAGGCTAACACCTTCATTACGCAATAAAATCACTGATGGCAGCTGATTAGCATACAAACGCTCCAGTCCTGTCATACTATGCATCATTAACGCATTATGACCGCGACGACGACGGCTGTATTTATGTAATGCCTGAGCATGGCCTAATGGTAACCCACGTTTAATACTGGCACTAATTTCTTCGGCCAACACCGCTGCATCCAATAAGCCTAAATTAACACCCTGACCCGCTAGCGGGTGAATGGTATGTGCTGCATCACCTACTAATGCCAAGCCATCAAGCACATAGCACTCAGCATGTCGGGCAATTAACGGAAAGGCATAGCGACGGTCACACCAGACCACCTCACCTAACTGATAGCCAAAAGCACGAGCCAGTTCTTGTTTAAATTCAGCCTCAGATAACGCCATTAATGCTTGAGCGGTCTCGGTACTTGCCGACCACACAATTGAGCAATGATCTGCTTTAGATAACGGTAAAAAAGCCAACGGCCCTGATTTGAGAAAAATCTGGCGCGCACAGGCTTCGTGCGGCTTTTCTGTTTGCACGGTACAGACAATGGCTTGTTGTTGATAATCCCATGTATCTATCCCAATCGCCGCAAACTGTCTAACGGCAGATAATGCGCCATCGGCACCGACGACTAACGGCGTATCAATGTGCAAACCACTAGCTAAGGTCACACGCCAGTGCTGAGCAAAGCGCTCTAGTTGCACCAGTTTATCGGGCGCGATAAAACGAACATTGTCGGCTTGAGTAGCAACGGTAGTTAACACCCATTGCAATAAGCGATTTTCGACCAGACAACCTAAATGACTTTCGCCAATGTCTTTGGCGGCAAAATTCAATTCGCTACGCCCTTCTTCTTCACGTACATGCATCGTCGTAAACGGGCTATAACGCTGTTGCGTCAATAAATCCCATGCACCGACCTGCTTAAGCATATTTTCGGTCGCGCGTGTTAATGCCGACACGCGGGGCTCAAACGGCGCATCAGCGTCAGGCATAGTGACCACTGCATTATCAATTAAAACAATATTTAACTGTAATGGTTTTAAGGCCGCAGCCAATAAACTGCCGACCATACCGGCACCAACAATGACAATATCAGCAGTCGTCATAATATGCTGTTGATCTTGCTTCATGCTCGTAATCCCATCGCATAATTGGCCACTGTTTGTTTGGCATGCGGCAATAAATCAAACGCCAATAAACCGACATTACGTGCTAGACGTAACATGGGCTGACGATTGGAAAAGCCTCTGACGACACCATCACAAAAACGAATCACCCGCTGTTGATCGGCAATCCGCGCTTGTTCGTAATCTTTTAACAACGCCAAATCGCCGATGTCACCCTGCGCTTGCACTTGCTGTTGCAGGCGTGTAGTCAACGCCAAACAATCACGCAAACAGAGGTTAAAACCTTGTCCCGCAACCGGATGTAAAGTATGCGCCGCATTACCCAATATCACCGCACGCGGTAACGCCTGACTTTGCGCTAATACTTGTTTTAACGGATAGGCAAAGCGTTTACCGGTGCGAATAAACTTACCCGCCCGATTACCAAACGCTTGCTGTAACGCCGATAAAAACTGTTCATCGCTACAATCAATCAGCGCTTGTTCTTCGCCTTTAGGCAAGGTCCAAACAATGGAGCGACGATCATCCGGCAACGGCAATAACGCCAATGGCCCACTCGCGGTAAAACGTTCAAAAGCAGTTTGTTGATGCGCAAGATGGGTAGCAACAGTGGTTACTAACGCCGTTTGCTGGTAATCGTGGCTGGTTGCCGTTACACCCAACAATTGCCGACACAGCGAGTCTGCACCATCGGCAGCAACTAATAACGGTGCACTTAATTGTTGCTCTTGGCCTTGATAGTTGATGGTCGCTGTCGCTTGTTGTTCGTTAATTTGCAACTGCGTCAGCTTGGCACCATCCAATACACGAATATTGCTTTTGCTTTTAACCGCGCGTAACAACACTAATCCTAACCATGCATTTTCAATGACTTGACCAAAACTTTCGATACCTTCTTCTTCGGCATGCAAACGGGCAATGCCAAAACTATGTTGTTCGGAAATATGAATATGATGAATGGGTGTGGCATGGGTTTGCAAATCATCCCACAAACCCAACTCCCTATAGGTAGTCACGGTTTTGCGTGATAAGGCGGTATTACGAGCATCAAAACTAGGGCGATACGGTAATGGCTCATCGGGGTTAAGTGGTGGTAATGGCACCGCTTCCACTAAGGTAATGTCAAACTCGGCACGTTGCGACAGTAATAAGGCCAGCGTCAAGCCGACCATACCGCCACCAATAATCAAAATATGGGGATTACTCACGCAATCTTAACCTCGCATCAATTGCTCAATATCAATCACGCTTTTAGGAGCGGCAATTGTCAATATTTCATGGCCATTTTTAGTCACCAGCACATCATCTTCAATACGCACGCCAATGCCCCGCCACTTGGCAGCCACGCGTTGGCAGTCAGGCGCAATATACAAGCCCGGCTCTACCGTCAGCACCATACCCACTTCTAATTGACGCCACTCCTCTGCGACTTTGTAATCACCGACATCATGAACATCCATACCCAGCCAATGCCCTGTGCGATGCATATAAAACTCGCGATATAAACCTTGCTCAAGGTTATCTGCTAATGATCCTGATAGTAGGCCAATATCGAGTAAACCTTGGGTTAATACTTCAACGGCTGCGGTATGCGGTTTGTCCCAATGATGATCTGGCGTCACCGCTTCGATCGCCGCTAATTGCGCCGCCAAGACAATTTCATACACTGCTTTTTGCTCGCCAGAAAAACGGCCATTGACGGGGAAAGTACGGGTTATATCCGCGGCATAATGATCTAGTTCGGCACCGGCATCAATCAACACCAAATCACCATTTTGCATTTGCCGACGATTATCGACGTAATGCAGAATACACGCGTTAGCGCCCGAACC
>CANBZV010000205.1 GCA_947373945.1 Moraxellaceae bacterium | reverse complement strand
ATCACTTAATACTCCCCCCACAGAAGAGGAGGCGAATGCATGGTGACAGCTATCAATCAAGTCCCCTATTGGCGACTTTCCGCCTTCTATCTGAGTTATCTCGGCTTGTTGGGTGGTTTTATTCCCTATTGGAATCTTTATCTCGCGCGTGAACTGCACTTTTCGCCCTTGCTTATTGGTCAGTTAATGGCATTGACAATGTTCCCTCGTTTGCTGGCTCCGTGTTTTTGGGGGCGTATCGCCGATCGTTCGGGACGCGTACTGACCTTAGTGCGTGTAGGTGCCTTTATGCTGACCTTATTTTGGTTGGCATTGTCATTCACTCACAGCTTCAGGATGGTGGCGATACTATTACTGGGCTGCACCTTCTTCCAAAATGCCGTGATGGCGCAATTTGAAGTGGTGACACTCACTCACCTTGGTAAACAATGTGCGTACTATGGGCGCGTTCGCCTTTGGGGCTCACTGGGGTTTATGGCGATGGTGATGGGACTAGGATTGCTGTTTGACCGACTGTCACTGCGCTGGTTGCCACTTATCCTCGCAACCGCCGCACTAGCCACTTGGCTGGCAAGCTTGTGTGTGCCAGATACTCCTGTTAAGCAGGTAGTTACCAGCAAAGGCACTATATGGCACAAATTACGCCGCCCAGAGGTCGTAGGTTTTTTGGGTGCGGTTTTTTTATTGCAGGTAGCTCATGCGCCATATTACGCTTTTTACAGTGTTTATTTGGCATCCAGTCACTATTCACATCAAGCTATCGGGGCGTTGTGGGCATTGGGCATCGCGGCAGAAGTACTGGCTTTTACCCAGATGCATCGTTTACTCGGCTGCTGGGGCCTACGAAAAGTGCTTCTGGGTGCGTTGTTATTGGCGGCTGTACGCTGGTGGGGCATCGGATATGGCGTAAACGATCTCACCGTACTCATCACCATGCAATTATTGCATGCAGCAAGCTTTGCGGCGGTACATGCCGTTAGCGTACAGTTGATCACGCACTACTTTGGAGAGAATCTCCGAGGACAGGGACAGGCGATATATGGCCTATTATGGGGATTGGGCACGTCGTTGGGTGCATGGGTAACTGGGAGCGTGTGGAACAGCCTCGGGCCGTCAGTGGTGTTTGGTGCAGCGACAGCGATTACGTTGATGAGTTGGGTTTGCGTTTATCGCGCTGTCCAAGTTCCGAGCACTTTTAACATACCCGAAGCCAAACCTGCCTAACTCTGCGCATAGTGTAAGAACAATACTTCCACCATCGTGCTTTGCTCATCGAGCAAGGCGTTGGCTTCCTGCGCGTCAGAAATTAGCGCCTGCTCCAGCACAATCTCGCAACTCTCACTGATAATCCACGCGACTCGTGCTGCGCGTTCTGGCGATAACCGAGTACGACGCAGGAGCACTGATGCCAGAAAGTCGGCAGAACGCTGATTAGACTCCCGCACCAATTCTTGCAATGCCGGTTCAGCGCGCATGGCTGTCAGCACGGGGACATAACCCGGTGACTGCGCGTAGGCATCGAACAGCCCTTGCAAAATGGCACGAATCTCCGGCACTGGTGCGGCCAGCTTTTCGGCGAGAATGGGCATTAAATTGGTATCGACGGCATCAATGATACGTCGAGCTAGTGCCGCGAAGATCGCGAGGCGATTTTCGAAATAATGATAAACCGTAGCAGGAGGCACACCCGCTTTTTCGGCAATCGCTAGTGTCGTTACCGCGTCAATACCATAACGCTGTAATAAATCAGCGGTCGCGTCGAGAATAGCGTCAATCTTTTTACGCGAACGCGCTTGCACCGGGCGGACGCGTTGTTGGGGAAGTTGTGGTTTATCCGCAGGAATACGATTAACTCGCGGCATGATAGTCCTTTGAGTATTCTGGAGTTTGCCTAGCATTGACAGGCATTAGGCTAAAAACAAGATAATGACCATTTTCTGAATAATCGTCAACTTCATACCTTGAACACTGAACAACGCCCTCGTTCGACAATACTTCGCATAATGCACACCATTATTATTTAATCAACGGCCACTCAGCAATTGGTTGATAGTCCGCACCTTCCGAACTTAGGCGAGAACGCACGAGCGCTAATGTGCTCGCCTGCCAATCTAACGCTGGCCAAAGCGGCAATGCTGGCTCATGATGCTTGAGTTTACGAGCGAGCGTGATGTGTGGTTTAAAGCGCCGTGTCTCAACAGGAAAACCCGCCAACTGCAAGCCTGTGCCTAAATGCCCCACTAAGCGTGTCAGTGCTATCGGCTCTTCGCTCGGACGCAGACAGACCACATCCGCCTTACCCCAACATTCCACTCGATTAAAATGCAACGCTATGGACTCACCAACAACATCCGCCCCCAGTTGAGTCAAGACACTCACACGATCGGCCGCTACCTCACCCAAAAAATGCAGCGTCAAATGCAAATTAGAGGCTGACAGACGATGACCACCCAGCGCCGACAATAAGGGCGTCGTGGTATGAAACCAATCTTGTTGTGTCGTCGCATCGGGCCAAAGGGCAAAAAATAAGCGCATAATATTCAGAGTAGCTAAAGTAAGAAGATTTGCGGAGGACAACCCCGCAACCGACAACAATAAATAACGACAATTTACCCGATAAAAGCGTCCACTCCCATACAGGAAACAAGAAAATCGTCCATGTCAGCAACAACTCCAGTTGACTTTTCCTCCCGCACAAACAGTCAGCAAAGAGAATGACATCACTATACTGAATTTGGCACGATCAAAACATATTCAAAGCGAGTACTACACACTACGCTTTTATATCCTAACAAAAAGTTCAGGAGCAAAATAATGACACAAAGTTTCATGGGGCAAGCCCAAGGCTATGGCCTCTCAATTATCACTAAAATGGCCAGTAGCGATTGGCTCGACAAACTCAAAATCCGTAAGCCGATGGAAAAAGTGCTCTATCAAGGCAGCAAAACCGGTTTTCAGGTCATGACCAAAGTTGGCCGCCAATTTGCCAGCAGCGGCAAATCAGGCAGCAAAGCTTCGCGCTTACAAAGTAGCGCCACTAAAGGCCTATTTGATTTATCGCTGTCCGAAGAACAGCAAATGATTCGTGACAGTTTGTCACTGTTTGCCAAGGAAGTTATTCGTCCCGCCGCCCATGACTGCGACGGCAACGCCAGCATTCCTGCCGCATTACTTAGTCAAGCGCAAGAATTAGGCCTGATTTATTATGCTGTGCCCGAAGCCCTGGGCGGCATGGCCAACGAAGAAAACATCACCACCCAAATGCTGATTTTGGAAGACTTGGGCCATGGCGACTTAAGTATCGCTGCCGCCTTATACAGTGCCGTCAGTGTCGCCAACACCTTGACGCGTTGGGGCAGTGCCGATCAGCAAGAGCGCTATTTACGTGCTTTTGCCAGCGAAAAACCACCACAAGCGGCCTTAGCGGTCGTAGAAAAAGCCCCCCTTTTCGACCCAAACAAGCTACAAACACGCGCCAAATTAGTCGGCAGTGATTATGTAATAACAGGTGAAAAAGCACTGGTATTGGTCGCCGCTGATGCCGAGCTATTTATCGTAGCTGCCAGTGTCGAAGGCACCCCTGCTCTGTTTATTGTTGAAAGTGGGACCGCCGGTTTAAGCCTAACAGCAATGCCGGGCATGGGCTTAAAAGCAACGGCGACCCATTCGCTGATGTTGGACAATGTCCGTATTCCTGCCAGTAACAGGCTACCTGCCAGCTTTGATTATCAAGCCTTTTTAGACTTGGGTTCATTGGCATGGTGTGCGCTGGCGGTCGGTTGTGGCCAAGCGATTGTTGATTATGTTGTGCCTTATGTAAACGAGCGTGAAGCCTTTGGTGAGCCAATCAGCCATCGTCAAGGCGTAGCCTTTATGGTTGCCGACATGGCGATAGAACTAGATGCTATGCGTTTGATGACCTGGCGCGCTTGTGCGCTGGCCGAACAAGGCAAGCCCTTCCATCGCGAAGCTTATCTGGCACGTATTTTATGTACTGAGAAAGCAATGAAGCTAGGCACTGATGCGGTGCAATTACTCGGTGGTCATGGCTTTACCAAAGAGCATCCGGTAGAGCGCTGGTATCGCGATATGCGTTGTTTGGCGGTTATGCACAGTGGCTTACATTTATAAGAGGGTTGCATCATGTATTTAGAAAATCCAAGAAAATTCAGCATGTTGGCCGAACAAGCACATCAAGTGGCCGCCAATGTTTTGCGCCCTATTTCGCGTAAATATGACAAAGGCGAACACGACTATCCTAAAGAACTGGATATGCT
>CANBZV010000204.1 GCA_947373945.1 Moraxellaceae bacterium | reverse complement strand
GCCAACTCTTTACGGGTCGAGCGCAATGGCTCAATCATGCCACTTAAAACTCGCCGCAACTGATCCATGTCCCGCTTACCCAGATCGGTTTTAACAATGGCCAAAGCTGCTTCAAATTGATCATTTTGGCGTAGCTGAATGGTGTTGGCCATTTCCTGAAACTTTTCATCTGTCAATGCTTTGACCTCGATCAAACGATCGGTCATGACTGGATCGTTGGCATAAAATTTCTTCAGGTTGGCAACATCTGCATCCACTTTTTGCGCCGCAAAATTATAAGGCTCGAGATAGCTGACATTACCCGTTAACAAATAACCACGCTGCCCCGTCTCGGCATTCTGCAAATCTTCATACACTTGTCGTAACAATGGCAAAGCAACATTGATTCTTTCCTGGCGTTCGATATCGGCCATAATTTGATGACTACCGATAAAAAATGATCCTGCAATCAATACCAAGATACCAAACGCCAACCCCAGCAACATAAAACTACGCGCCATCGCTTCTGAGCGCTGCTGGAGTACATCATTGCCAACTCTCATTAATACAATCCTTATCTACCCTGACTCAGCGTACCACCACTAATATCGCGCCATACAATAACGTATTGATAACTAACACACCATGCTACAAAAAACCACCAAGCTCATGTTGATCCAGCTTGGCGCGCAAGCCCGATGCACGTTGCGTTTTTCGTTGTACCGCTTGGGCAATTAATGGCTCTAGCGCCCAAAGACTGATTTTGGTTTTAGCACGAGTAATCCCCGTGTAAATTAACTCACGACTTAAAATGGGTGTATCGTCCTTTGGTAACACCACCGCCACATGCGCGAACTCTGAACCTTGTGACTTATGAATGGTTAAGGCCAATGCCGTTTCACTATGCGCCAAACGCGCCGCAGAGACACGCATTGGCTCGCCATCACGGGCAGGAAAATAGACATAAAAGCCATCATCCTCCTCGACCGTAATACCAATATCACCGTTAAAGACACCAAGGGTATAGTCGTTTTGTGTGACCATCACCGGACGACCGTGAAACCACATTTTTAGCGGATCTTCTGCCAAACCCAACGCTTTTTGTAGCAGAACACTTAAACGCTGATTAATGCTAACAACACCATAACTGCCTTCACGCACTGCACATAACACCCGATAGCGGTCAAATGCTGTGAGTGTTTCGCTAATACTATGCTGTTGTTGTAACGCAGCAACCAAAGGCAAATAACCTTGAAATAACTTCTGAGCCATCGTTTCAGACTGCTCTAAGGCATGATAGGCCACATCGGTTAAACCTTGTTTCAGTAGCACTAGTGTTGCATCACTAGCCCCTGCACAAACGGCAGCCGCTAATTGACCAATGCCGCTATTTTGACCAAAACGCTGACTTTCGGTGAGCTGAACACTACTGCTGAGCAAGGATTGAGCCGTACTGATTTCTGCCAGCACTGCACCTGCTTCTACTGCCGCCAACTGATTAGCATCGCCCAACAATATCAGGCGCGCTGTTGGGGCAATAGCGGCAAATAACTGGGCCGCCATGCGCAAATCAATCATTGATGCTTCATCGACAATGATCAAATCATAGGGCAAAGGCTGCTGGGCATTGAACTTGGCTTTTGTGCCATGCCCCATGCCTAATAAACGATGCAAGGTAAATGCCGTATTCGGCAAGACCGACAATAACCCAGCGGCTAGCGGCGTTTTCGCCAGACTAGTACGCAAGGCTTCCTGCATTCGTGCTGCCGCCTTACCGGTAGGTGCGGCTAAAGCGACGTTTAAGTGCGGGTTCTGCTGTAACAACGCCATCAGAATACGTACCAGCGTGAACGTTTTACCCGTGCCTGGCCCGCCAGTAATCAATGTTAGTCCTTGCTGTAAGGCAACATTGATGGCCTGTGCCTGTAATACCAATGTCCCTAAGCATACTTGCTCAAGCTGCTGTGTATTAAGACTAACCGCTAAGGTTCGGTTGAGGCGTTTAATAGCTTGCGCCAGCTGATATTCATCGAACCAATAACGGTATAAATACAAGCGGCTTTGTTCTAACACTAACGGAGCCACGCGCGCTAAGGCACTTTCAGCACTGACAATCACGGGCGAGTGATAGAGCGCTATTTTTTCCAAACGCGGATTATCCAAACACGAATGGCCACTATCCAACGCGGCGCAAATCTCACGCGTTAGACTGGCAATACGGACACTGTGTTGCAGGCCACCACCTTGCTGCTCGTGTAAACGCACAAGCAAGCTCGCCAGACTATCAGCCCACGGACTACCAAACTCACTGCGCTCAATCGGTAATTGCAAGGTCATGACGTGTCTCCCACCAGCGCACTTAACTCATTGACTAACGCCAATGTTGGCCGCCAATAATGTATACCTTCGTTACCCCGCTCATTCATGCCACGGACAAACAAATAAAATGTACCGCCGAAATGACGCTCAAAATCATAATCCTGTAGGCGATTGCTGAGCCAACGGTGCAAAGCCAGCGCATATAACGCTGCTTGCAAATTATAGCCATGACTAGCCATCGCTACCGCCAAGGACTCTGCTTGATAATCGCTAAACTGATGGCCAAGATGATTACTTTTATAATCGGCAATAAAATACTGTCCCTGATACTCAAACACTAAATCAATCGAACCTTTCATAAAACCAGTAATCGTTTGATAGGCCAATTCCGGTACAGCCACGCCATGCTGCTGCATACATCTCGTTAACTGTGTCGGGTTGAATTGCGTCAATGGCAAATGAAAATCCAGCTCGCGTAAAGTCTGTTCCCATCGTAATTGCCTAAGCGCTAATTGGGGTGTTAATGGTGCCGCCATGACTTCTGTTAACCAGCTAATCACATCAGTTTGCCACGACTCCAAAATACCGTAGGCCACTAGTTGCTGGCTGATATTAGCCTGCCACTCAGTGACCGGCTTGACGAAATCGGCATACTCAAAAATGCGATGCAAACAATTACCCACATTTTTCGCTAATACCTTTTTGCCTGCGAAATTAAAGCGCGCTAAGGCATCATCGGCTTCATCATTTAAGACCAGCGTTTTGCCTTCATCATTTTTGATTTCCAACTCATCATCACTGCTACTATGGCTGACTTTTGTCCCTTGATTAAGACTACTAAAACTAGTTAAGCGATAACCCCATCCGACCATGGGCGGTGTTAATACCGTTAAAGTTTGCGGTGCGCTCGATGGCGCTATAAACGGCGACAAAGGCACTTCATCGACAGCTTTAACGCCGATAACAGATGGCGCGGCTTGAGCCAATTGCTGTAATGTCAACACTCCTTGTGGCAACCAATGACCGAGCGCTGACTCCGTAACAGCCATGCCTTTGCTATCCAGCGGACACCACATGACATAACAGCGCTGAGCGGCGCGCGTCAGGGCGACATAACCTAAACGCAAATCTTCACGCAAGACTTCGTCTTTTGCTTGCTGCTTAATCTCAGGCGATAACTGCGCACTTAAATCAAAAACACTCTGTTCGTCCTGATGATAAAACGGCGTCGATTTTTTGCTATCACTCACTGCCCATAAACTAGGAACAAAGACAATAGGAAACTCCAAGCCTTTGGATTGATGAATGGTCATAATCTTGACTAGGTTTTCATCACTCTCTAAACGCAACTCGGCATTTTCGCTGTCTTTTGGCTCTAGACGCTGCTGGTTAAACCATTCACATAATTGGCGTACACCCGCACGTTGGCGGTACTCTTCGTGCAGTAAATCGGCCAGATGCAAAAAATTGGTGATAATGCGCTCACCCTGCGGCAAGTTAGCCAAGCGCGCGATGGCGGCTTCCTGCTGTAAAAAATATCGCCACGCCACCATAAAACCACGTTGCTGCCAGCGCTTGTGATAATCCTGAAAACGAATTAAATGTGCTGTCCATGCTTTGGCATCTGCTTGCCAATGAATAAAATCTTTGACCGTCGCCCCACACAAACGTGATGCCAACACCGCGCGAATATTGCCTTCGTTATGGGGTTCAGCAAAAGCCGCTAGTACCCGCGCCATATCATCAGCTTCATCACTACTAAACACTTTATGCCGCGATTGCATCGCCGCTTTAATCCCGACTTTGGCTAACGCGGCTCGACAGGCATCGGCCTCACTGTGTGAACGTACCAAAATTACAATGTCTTTACCTTCTAGCGGTCTATCCCCTAAACGCACCTCACCTAGTGCAGCTCCCGATAACAAATGGACAATCTCATTGACAATGGTTGTTACCGCCCAGCCTCGACCTTGCTCCTTGCCCACTTTGGCGATGGGCCAATACCACAATCGTAACGGCTGATAATTGTCTTGCGCTGACTCGCGGCTATCCATTAAAGACGCATGAGCACGTTGTCCGGCACT
>CANBZV010000203.1 GCA_947373945.1 Moraxellaceae bacterium | reverse complement strand
AGACGATCTGGCCATCAACAGCAGCAATTGTTCCGGCGTTATGTACTTCAGGAGCAGCTAACAAAGCAAAACCGAGCTTGTTGGTATTGATAGTCGCGCCTGCCTGTACTTCAACTTTTTGCGGCAGCAGCAGATTGCCCTGAGCGTCGCTATTATCGGCGGCTGTGATCGTATGACCAGAACCCAAGCCCAGCAAGTTGCCATTGGCGGTATTCGGCCCGACTGAATTTATCCCCGTTTCCAAAAACAGTTGATTGCTGGCTTTGAGATACGCTTCGCTGCTCTTAGGTGTGAGTGATTTCGCGGCATCGGGCAAATACATCGGCAATGATGAAGCAATCAGCGAATGGACATTGACCTGACTACCAGCACCAAAAATAATGCCATTTGGATTAATCAGATAGATCGAGCCATCGGCTTTGATCTTGCCAAAAATCTGACTTGGAGAGGCACTGGCGTTAACACGATTCAACGCCACCCAATCATTCAAACCATCTTTTTGTGTACCCTGACTTTGGTCAAAATTGAGTGTCGTTTGCGCGCCAACATTAAACGAATCCCAATTGAGAATCGCTTTTTTCGCCGTTTGCTTCACCGTCACCAGCACGCCATCTGCTAATTGTGTTTGTGTCGGTGCATCAGCGTTTTGCCATAAGCAATTATAGGCACTCGCACAATTAGCTGAATTGTTAGTATTGGCTTGCAAACCACCCGCTGCCAGACCATTGACGATGTTATTAACACCCGATTGCTGCGCAGCACGCTGCGCCGCTTGTGCTTGCAGAATCGCCGTCATGGCACGATTCAAATCGGCCATTGAGCGTTGGGTTTGTGCCTGTGCTTGTTGCGGTGTGGCAACAGCACCTAGGACGGGCAGACTAGGTGAACCAGAGACTGGCGACGTCGTTGCTGAGGCTGGGGTTTGCGTCGCTTTCGCTTGGGCAAACCATGCAGCACTACCAACAGGCGCAGCATCACTAATTGCTGGAAACAAGCCTCCCGCCAACATCGGCAGGCACAACGCACGCATGACTGCCAAACGCAAATAGCCTTGCGCCGACAAATGCACCACAGGCGCTGCCTCTACAGAAGCTACCTCTACAGTAGAAAGTAACTTGCGGGAATGGTGGCTCATATCGACTCTCCAGATGACTAAGCAGCGATGTCCGCAGCTAACGAGGCTGGTGGCGTTTGCAAATGACGGATAAATTCGCTCAACAACGCATCCCATAACTCGCATTGGCCTTGTAACCACGCCGCACTAACACCGCCCGCGACGATGACATCCATCACCAGAACCAACCATTGCCCCTGTTGCGACAAACGAGCAAAACGGCGGCTGCGGTTCCAGCCTTCAATGACATCCGGACGCAACTGCCCCTCAATACTGAGCGTGCAGTTAAACGAAAAATCAATAAACTCAAGTTGTTGTTCAGTCGCGGCATTACCAAAATTAATGCTAAAACCAATGCCTTGTGCCGCACTTTGAATTTGCACTCGTTGGCCATTCATCACTTCATGGGCGCGATAACCTGCCTGTTGCAGTATCAAGGTTAATTGTTGCGGAGTGATGGCGGTGATTAGAGCGGTCATGAGCTGTCCTCTAGGTGCTATTTGTAAATAAAATGATTTAAGGTGTGATGCTGTTATCTGTAGGTTTTTCCGTTATCGGCAATGGCGCTACCGTGGCATCTGCGATTTTGGATTGATAATCCTGCACGATGTTTTCTAGCTTGACGCGATACAAACCCGTGACTGGCTCATGATTACGTAGTGCTTGCCAAAAATTTTGCTGTTGATAACGATCTAACAATTCGTTAGTCAGTGTCAGCAGTTGCTTATTGCTGGCTTCGCATAACTGATGTTTTTGACTGACGGTTTTAACTTGGCCATCCAGCGTCAGTGCCGTCGTTTGTTGATTACGGATAGTGTTATTGGTTTGCGCCGCCGCTTGTTGTAATTGCTGAATCTGCGCCGATGCTTCATCCAACTTCGCTTGCAGTGCTGTCGCCCGCTCACCTTCTTTACGTGCCGCGCCGCGTAACTGGTTCAGCTCCGCCGTGTTAACTTTAGGCACGACGGGCGCAGGTGCCGCCGCTGGTGTTGCCGCTGCCAACTTCGCCTTCAAACTGAAATTTTCGTCTTCCAGTTGGCGCATCTGCGTCACCGTTTGCCGCAGTTGATCACGCATTCGATCCATTACTGGGTCGGCATGAACGAGTCCAGTCATACAGCCCGTTAGCACCAACAACAAAGGAAGCTTGTTCATCATTCAGCTCCTAGAAACGCGCATTAACATCAAGTTGCAACACATCTATCGCCAACGGTTCGCCTTCGACTTCCGTCGCGCTTAACCAACGTGCCGTTAGCCACGCATTTTTGCTAAAGCCGACACTACCGCCGAGGTAATAGCCTTTGCTGTTGGTGCCACCTGTATGAAAGTCGGAGTCGGTAAACGCATCCATTACCGCATCGGATTCAACGCGACGATAGCCGAGCAAGGTATTCCATTGGCCATAGTCATGAATTTGCGGATAACCAACACGTAACTGCACTTGATAGCCGACATCCCCACCAATGAACTTCTGGTCGCAGCTCTGATTGGTTTGTGGACAGGGAGATAGATTATTAACTGGGTCGCGGGCCGCGATTCCTGCACTGCTAAACGCCAAATTTTTGACGAAGCTTACATCCAGTTGCGAGTGCAATGCTCCCGTCAATGCTTGGTCAATGGTGGTACTTAACTCTGCAACTCGATAAGGAGATACCAAACCATAATATTCATAGGTTGGACTGCCTTTGGTTGGATCTGCGCCCGGCTGGGCGGTGACATTACGCAGCAACCGCATGGTATTGCCCTTTTGCACAAACGCTGGCCGTGTATGATCGGTATCGCAAGCGACACTATCGGTCCAAGCGTCACAAGGCGACGACAACTCAGCCTGCACATTGGCGAAATCGTAATACGCTAAACTGCCGCGCACACTCAAACCGTCTTTGCCGCGCCAATCGCCACCCAGTTGCAAGCCATAAAGCCACTTGTCATGGCTACCGACTTTAAATTGACTTTTAAGTGGAAAGTTACCATCGGTGTTTTCCAGCGAGAACAATCCCAGTGTCGCAAAGCTATGAATTTGCTCGCCAAATGCCCGTTTGTATTGGCCAGACCAACCATCAAACGACACATCTTTATCCCAAACCAAGTCAGTCGCCGCGAGAAACGGATTCGCCATCCGGCCACCAAGCAACGTCAAATTAGCCGTTGGCCGATAACGCAACGATGCTCTATCCAACAAAAAATTGGCTTTGGCAAAACTTGAACCAAGTGTTTGATTGGAAGATACTGGGGAGGTGGTATTGCCTGTCGTAAACCGTAAATTGGCATCGACATTATCAGCAATGATTGCCTGCATGCCCAAACGTACGCGTAAACGCATGGCGTTACGGTCTTTGGTGGCATTGAGAATGGGCGGCGTTAATGGATTAGCAAAGATGTTTAACGGTTTGTCGCTGTTAATGGCCTGAAAGTTCAACGCTTGGTCGTAATTTCTATCGTCATATAACTCTGCTTGCTGACGCAGCATCAAATCGCCGGAAAAGCTTAAACGGCGTGTCCATTCAGGAGCTGCTTCGACTTGGATCCAGCCTTCTTTTTTTGCTGCCGCCAGTACTTCTTCTTTTAACTCATCACGAATACGCTGACGCTCGCTATCGGGCAAATACACGGCACGAATTCGCCCTGCGGGTTCAGTAGCAACAGGCTCGGCTTTTTTCTCTATGGGAGTTGTCGTCGGAGCGGGAGTTGCCGTTGGAGTGGCAGCAATAGCAGCCGGCGACGTGACCACAGACTCGGCCTTTTTCTCAGTCGCTGTCAACAGACGATACCCACCCGCTGACGCAGGGAGAGTTTCTGCCTGTACAGTATTTTCTGCTTTAGCAACAGGCGCTATGACTGGCGCAGCAACAGCAGTTGTCGCTGGCACAACAGTCGTCTGAGCTTGGCTGGCACGCAAATTATCAACTAGCTTTTGCGCGTCACTCAACGATAATGCTTTACTGCTGATCAGCGACCGCAATAAGTCATCAGATGTCTTTTTCGATTGTTCATTACGCAGTTGTTGCAGTAGGCTTTGCGCGTCATTGAGCGACAATGATTTGCTGTTGATCAAATAGCGCAACACATCTTTGGAGCTATCGGCGCTAATTGGTGCTGCCAGCGCCGCCGTAGGCTTATTGGCGTCCGTCTCGGCCGCCATCGACCACGAGCTAGCGCCAGTCATCAATGCTACTGCCAGCCATATCCTTGATTGGGCAAGTTGAGGTAGAACCGCAGAAGAACACCGAATAATTATCATGTAACTGCTACTCCACTGACACAAAGATATCTA
>CANBZV010000202.1 GCA_947373945.1 Moraxellaceae bacterium | reverse complement strand
TCCAACGTACTGACCAAAGCACTTAAACGCTCTTTTTCGGCAATCAAGAAAAACTGACGGGGCGATGCCAATACTTTGTGATGAATAGCTTTTAATTCGCCGAGCAATTGAGCAATGCCTTCGTCACTTTGGCTGGCCAGCACTAATTCACGCAAGTTACGCAACGCTGGCAAACCTGACATCCGATACTCTAACTGGGCAATGGCGCTCATACTTTGACAAGCTGTTTGCATTGCCAAACCATGACCGCTATCGGTAATACTGGCTTCAAAACGCGCTTTGCGTTGCGCCAATAAATCACGTACCCGATCGCCTTCGTCAAAACGTAATTGTTCCAAAGTCGTACGCACTAGAGCAAAACTATCTGCGTGATAATGCAGCGCTTTGCTCGACACCACTAAATGCGCTTGCGCTTGTTGGGCATTGGCAAGGCTGGTACGCATACTCAAGCCCATACGCACACCGCCGCTCACTTGCGACTGCCATTGCTGCATCGTCAAATAGTCGAACTCGCCCGCACCCAACTCACTGATCAAGCTGGTATAAAATGGTAATAACTGCTGTTCTCGCGCATTTAATGCCGGTAGGTCAATAATTATTTGTTGATAAAACAAGCCATTGGTGCCGGCGGCAAACGTCGTTAAGGGCACCTTGACGTTGCCGACACTGAGCGTTTGTGTTTGGCCTTTGGCAATTTTTAAATCGGCGGGAATATCGGCCAAACCGACTTTAGGCAAAATACTGACATCATCTTCTTGGGCTTGACGTGCCGCCAATGCTTTAGACGCGGCTATAATCGCTTGTTTGTCGGCAGCCGTGAGTTGTTGCTGGATTTTCGCTAACCGTGCTGCTTCCGCCGCTTGACGTTTTTGGTTAATCATCGTGTCGGGCTTCAGGGTTAAACGCACGCGATGGGCGTTATCAAGCAGATTAGTTTTGACCAGATTTTTAATATAATCAGGATCTTGGATCGCGTGACGCATTTCCGCCAATACTGCATCAACATCCCACAACGCCAATGGATCGGCATCCTGCAACGCCGCAGTCAAGCCATTAAGTAATAATTGCAAACCGTAAGGATACGAATCGCCACCAATCTCACGTTGCGATAATTCGACTTGGTGCAAAACCGCTTCAACATCTTGCTGTGGCACGCCTTCTTGCGCGACTTTTTGTAGAATTTCTAAAATACCGGCTTCAATGTCAGCAGCTTTATCGGCAGCACAACCTTCCAAACCACAACTAAAACTCATTTCACGACCCGAATCATCCAAGCCGCACAATGGTGATGGTGCTTCGCCCAATCCTGAGGTTTCCAGATATTGACGTAATGGTGAAGCCGAGTTTTCCAGCAACACCCCACCCAACAAATTCATCGCTAAACGTTCGGTAATATTCGCGGTATGGCCCAATAACCAGCTCAACACGACATGGCTTTTATTGGCGCTATCGGCTTCATCCAAGGGATAATGATCTTCTACCACCAACGGCGCGTAATAACGTTTTTCGTCACGACCTTTAATGGCAACACTGGCGTCAAACTCGTGCAAGGCTTCGTTTTCAAAACGGGCTTGTAAATCGGCGGCAGGAATATCACCAAAGGTCATAAATACGGCATTGCTTGGATGATAATGCTGCTGATAAAACGCTTTCAGTTCGTCATAGCTTAAATCAGGAATGGTTTCCGGATCACCGCCAGAGTTGTAGTGATAGGTTGTCGTTGGGAATACATATTTATTCAACACATCAGACAAAATACTACTTGGCGAACTCATCGCCCCTTTCATCTCGTTAAAGACCACGCCTTTATAGACTAAGGGGCTGTCAGGATTTTCGGCCTCACTAAACTCGACACGAATACCTTCCTGAGCAAAATCGAGCGGGTCTAAACGGGCAAAAAATACCGCATCCAAATACACCGATAACAAATTATTAAAATCTTGACGATTTTGGCTGGCAAAGGGATACGCCGTCCAATCACTCGACGTAAACGCATTCATAAAGGAATTTAATGAGCGACGAATCATTAAAAAGAACGGATCACGCACGGGAAAACGCTTTGAACCACACAAGGCCGTATGTTCTAAAATGTGGGCAACGCCCGTGGAATCCATCGGCATGGTACGCAGCGCGACTAGAAACACATTCTCAGGATTATCGGCGGCCAAATGAAAATGGCTTGCGCCTGTTTTTTTATGACGATATTCACTCATATCAATATTTAATGACGGAATATGAATAGTACGTAAACACTCAAAAGCAGGATGCGGCGTGGATGCTGACACAAGCAACTCCAAAATAGTCTTATTAGTTAATGATTAGATTATGCGTGATGGGGGCGACGGTTACAAATGGCAATATGTCTATTGTGTATTTTATCGGCCAAGCTACGTCGCCTTGGCTATCGACTACGTTGATAGAGCTTGTTAGAGTGTTCAACGCCACCGTTTTCTAGCCCACATAGCATCATCACCATGAGCCAACACCCTCTTACGCCGCAACAAGAACAGGCTTTTCAAGCCTTGCAGCGTTTTGTTGCCAGTGATGATGATTGTTTTGTCCTGCAAGGCTCTGCCGGTACCGGTAAAAGCACCTTAATCGCGACCTTGATTGCCTATCTAAAAACGCTCAATAAAGAAATGAAGCTGATGGCACCCACAGGACGAGCAGCGCGGGTGCTATCGAGCATTACCCATCACAAGGTCGTCACTGTACATTCGGCGATTTATCAGCATAGTGATGTCGAGTCGGAAGATGATAGCCACCTGCAATATCATTTTAGTTTACGTAAAGATTGCCCTGAAAATGCCGTGATTATCGTCGATGAAGCGTCGATGCTCGGCAATTCGCCACCGGTAGATTATCAACAAAATGCTTTTTTAGCCTTTGGCTCGGGTGAAGCACTGGCCGATTTAATGCAATATACGGGTTTGTTATCGCTACTGAAATCGCAAGTAAAAATCGTGTTTGTGGGTGATGCGTCGCAGTTACCCCCTGTCGGTGAAACCATCTCTGCCGCCCTAGCACCAACGATGTTGCAACAGCTATTTGGTGTTCGTTGCCAAAGTTTTCAATTGACCGATGTCGTGCGTCAGGCCGAACACAGTCCGATTTTGAAACAGGCGCAATTCTTACGTAACGCGCTCGCCGAACAGCAATTCAGACGCTTTTCGTGGCAACCTTGCCAAGCAAATTTTGATGTGCCACCCGAAGAGCAAGCGATCCAGCTCAAAGCCGATCACCCGTATGGCAACCAAGTGATTTTATTGGCGCATACCAATAAACGGGTAAATCAGCTTAATGAAAAAGTACGCGCGGTGATTTGGCAACAAGCGCACGCGCCCTTACAAATTAACGATATTTTGATGGTCTGTTGTAATCATTTTCAATCGGGAATGATGAATGGCGATATGGTCAAAGTGGTCGAAATTCACCCCGATGCTGAATATAAAAAAATCACTATTCCACGTCGCAAGAATCTCTCAACTCAAACCGTACATTTACTGTTTCGTAAAATCATCGTGCGTTTTCGCGTCGGTAACGACGAGCCACAAAGTATTGAAACCCTGATTTTGGACAGTTTTTTAACCGGACGACGCGGCAACTTACGTTATGAAGAACAACAAGCATTAGCTTATGACTTTAATCAGCGTATGGCCGAGCTGAAAATTGACAAAAAAAGTTCGCAGTATCTGGATGCCCTACAAAAAGACTTGTATATGAATGTGTTACAGGTGAAGTATGGCTATGCCCTCACCTGTCATAAAGCCCAAGGCGGCGAATGGGAAACCGCAATAGTTGATTTGGAAGACCGTTTCTGGCACAAAAACGAAGACTCTTATCGCTGGATGTATACGGTTATGACCCGCGCCCGCACGCGCTTATGGTTTATTGGTAATGTGCCGTTTACGGCGTTGGACTGGTTGGATAAATCGGATTATTAGTGAAAAGGCGTAAGCAAAATGCCTTGAGTATCATGGCATCATGCTCATCTTTGCTTTTTATTTTTGGTGCACAATGTGCACCCTACCGCTCGCCATTTTTAGCCAGCAAATCTTCTAACAACTTGATTTGTGTTTGTTGCATGGCGACTAATTCGCTCCACTGCGATTGGCGCAAGGAGTCCATTTTTTCATGGAGCAGCATAATCTCCAGTTCAGCCTTGAGATTAACTTCGTAATCATGCTCGGCGTTAAAGCGATCTTTTTCTGACTGTCTGTTTTGTGACATCAAGATAATGGGTGCTTGAATAGCGGCTAACATCGACAAAAACAAGTTCAGCAAAATATATGGATAAGGGTCAAATGCAGATTTACTATGAGCCAGTACAAACGAATTTAACGCTATCCAACCGACTAAAATCAGTGCAAAAATCGAAATAAATGTCCA
>CANBZV010000201.1 GCA_947373945.1 Moraxellaceae bacterium | reverse complement strand
TTACGAATGTAAATCATGTGTTGGCGGGCATCAGGCGCAAAACTGCTTGTGGGGAAACGCGTGACCAATTCTTTAAAATTATCAAATGCTAAGCGTGAGTTACTCAAATCACGATGGGCAGTATCTAACGGCACAAAACGTAAAAACGCATCTTTATCAATTTCAAAATTGGCCAACGCGCGTAAATAATAGGCGTAGTCAATTTGCGCGTTCAGTGGGTGCAAACGGATAAAGCGTTCGGCGGCAACGACGGCTCCAGGATAATCAATATGTTTATAACGGGCGTAAATTAGGTCTAATTGCGCTTGTTCGGTATAAGCGCCCACAGGATAATGTGACTCTAAGGCTTCTAAATGCTTAGTCGCGGTTTCAAAATTACCGTATTTAAGTGATTTCTGAGCGGCCTGATAATAGCCTTGTTCGGACAAAATGCCCTTGCTATCGGGAGTGGTACTGCAAGCAGCCAATAATAAAGCTGCTCCTAACAGAGAAAGCAAACGCATATTTATCCTCAAACGGTGTAAACTGAACGCAACATAAGACTGAGGCAAAATGTTTGCGTCAGCCTTGCTATCTTAATCTCTTCTCATACGCTCGCCAAACATGACTACGCAAATACAACATAGCAATGATTCAAACGACGACACGCTTACCGTAATGATTCCGCTCGATCTGGGCGGTGCCCGTCTCGACCAAGCTGCAGCGCGGCTGTTTAGCGATTATTCCCGTGAACGCTTAAAAGAGTGGATTCATCAGGGGCATTTATTAGTGGATGGTAAAACGCTGCGTCCGAAAGACCGCATTGTCGGCGGTGAGAGTTTAACGCTAAATGTCGTTTTAGAGATTGAAACTGAAGCGCAACCGCAAGATATTCCCCTCAATATTCTTTATGAAGATGAGCATATTCTGGTGCTGGATAAACCGGCTGGCTTGGTCGTACATCCTGGTGCGGGTAATCCTGACGGCACATTGCTAAATGCTTTGTTGCATCATTGCCCGGATTTAAAAAATATTCCCCGTGCCGGTTTGGTTCATCGTATCGATAAAGACACCAGTGGTTTGTTGGTCGTTGCGAAAACCTTACCCGCGCAAACCCATTTGGTGGCGGCACTCAGCGAAAAGAGTGTTTATCGTGAGTACGAGGCGATTATTCAAGGGCTGCCTGTCAGTGGTGGCACTATTGATGCCCCGATTGGTCGTCATCCAAGTGAGCGCATTAAAATGGCGGTAGTCACTGGCGGTAAGCCTGCCGTGACGCATTTCCGGATTATCAAGCGTTTTCGTGGTCATACCCATGTTCGTGTCGAGCTGGAAACGGGGCGGACTCACCAGATTCGCGTACATTTTGCCCATAAAAGTTATCCATTGCTGGGCGATCCTGTTTATGCAGGTCGCCCTAGATTACCTAAAGGCGTCTCACAAGAGTTGATTCATGTGTTACAAACGTTTCCACGTCAAGCCTTACATGCCCGGCGTTTGAGCTTGGTGCATCCTGTCAGTTTCGATCAGTTGTCTTTTGAGTCACCCTTACCAGAAGATTTTGTCCAATTGCTGGCGGCATTGGATAAAGATGTTAAAGAGGGCTAATATGCTAAGCTGAATGCTTTGATCTTATGGTTGACTAGCAGTAGTTAGCAAAATTAAAATGGTGCTGTAGCTTTTATGGAATTGTCATCACACTGCGATATAACGTAGATATTTTTCAGTCACAGTGTTTTGACGTGCAATGGAATGAGGTGTGAAATGAGTCGAACAGAAAAACGTATTGATAAATTGTGGTGCCGATTATTCGGTCATCATTTGGTTGATGGTCCGCGTTATCGTAACTCATCGACAAGCGGGTGTTCAAAAATCTGTCATCGTTGTGGTTACTATGAAGTGCTGCTTGATGATGATCATGAACAGGCTAAGTCTGATATGGCAATTATTCCTATCCCGGATATAAAGTAACTCCCCTGTGACAGTTGATTACCATTTAAACATGGGTAATGGCTTAAAAGGGTGTTTTTTAATATGCTGTGTAGATAATTCCGTCAGGCGTCGATGAAAACCTTCTTCCGGAAAAGCGTCCTGTACCGATTGAATAAACGCTTTGGTTAAGCCAAAGCGTAACGCCCCTAGTGAAACATCAAGCCAGTCGGCTTTTCTCAGTGCCTCAACGAGCGGATTGCCTTGATACGCGGTAACTTTGTGGTGATTAGCGATCATAGCGACAATATCATCTACCCAATCCGCATTATGGTCAGCGCTTAGGTAATCGCGTGCCAGTTGTTCCGATGGTGGCAAATAGTCAAACGTATGCTCTGTCCATATCCCTAAATCGTGAAAAGCAATGGCAATTGCGCCTTTGTTAAGATTATCAGGTGTTTTGGCGACAAAGGCAGCGTAAAAATTCAATACCCGATAACAGTGGTTTTTATAGGCAATCGCATCACTGCCTAACTGGTTATGCCAAGTCGCAAAAATATCTTCCAAAATCATATGTTTTTTTATAAGTTCCATTATTGCCACCTATTTTCGCTAGACTATTACGCTTGATTAAAGCATATATCGGTATATAAATCAGGGCTTATGCACGGCCCGTTGTAACTGGTTTTGAACCATTGACAGTATGATTGTTATGGTCATTGTCATCTGCACTCATCGCATAGGAGGCGATATGCATCGCACTTTTTGGCTATTTCTTATGGGCTTGTTGGCAACCGTTTTTGCGCCCGCCTATGCCTTCTCGGTCAATGACATGATGGCCAATGCCAAGAGTGCCGCTTTTCAGACAATAGGCCAAACGGTCAGCTTGAAAAGTTTTAGCCCTCAGGGCGATGTTGGCGCAGTTCATCAGGCACGGGCACGTTTTTCGGATGACATGGTGCGTGTAGGCGATAAAGACGTCCGTAATCCCTTTGTCGTTAGCGATAGTTGTCGAGGCTATGGTCGAGGTCGTTGGCTGGATACCAAAACCTGGATTTATGATTTTTCGGTGAACATTCCTGTGGGGGTTTCATGCGGTTTTTCATTGGTATCAGGCTTAAAGAGTGTTCAGGGTAAACCGCTCAAAGCCTTTCCAACCTATCATTTTAAAGTGGGCGATGTCACCTTTGGTTATGATCGCAGTGTCACTAAAGGCGTACGCATTATTGACTCATGGCCTCGCCACCAAAATGATATTGTTGATGACCAAGTCTTTTTACTCAAACTAGATAAAACCACTGATATCCGCTCACTACCACAAAATGTTTATTGCCTCGCTAGTGACTCACCCGAAAAGCTGTACGTGAAGTTCTTGACGGCCGCAGAAACTACGGCATGGTTGGCTAAACAAGATAAAGTAATTATCGATTGGTGGCGCGGGCAAAAGTCTGACGAATATTATCAAAACAATGTCTCAAAACAAGATACGGTGCGAGAGTGGCGAGCCTTAACCTGTGGTCGGCGTTTGACAGCAGGCAATGATGTGCGTTTGATCTGGGGTAAAGCAATCAGCACGGCGGCAGGCACTAAGCGCGATAGCGACCAAATTCTGGCGTACAAGGTGCGTGAGCCATTTTCCGTCAGTTTTAATTGTCCTCGGCAAAGTGCCAAAGCGCCCTGTGTGCCACTGACAGACATGGAGTTGCGGTTCTCAGAAGTAGTCACGGCCGAAAAATTAAAAGCGATTCGTTTGCAGGGTAGTAATAAGGTTTGGACGCCGACACCTAATAACGGCGAAGAGTTTGAAGATGGTTATTATGTGCGTTTTGCCGCACCATTTCCCGCTAATGCGTCATTTGTCGTGAGTCTGCCGAGCGGAATTAACGACTCTTTCGATCGTCCACTCAGTAACGCCAAGAGTTTCCCCTTACAAGTCAGAACGGGTGATTATCCCCCATTAGCGAAGTTTTCGGCTGATTTTGGTGTTGTCGAATCTGCTGTCGGTGCGGTGCCGTTAACAGTGCGTAATCTAGAGCCGGGTTTAATCGCCAATACCGAAGCCAAGTTATATAGCCTCAAAATTGCCGATGATGATTTGTCTGTAGTTAGTGCGCTGAAAAATTATCAGCAAGATGGTAATTACGGCAGCTTAGATAAGCCGTTAATCGCGAAAACAGCGGGTGTCAGTGTGCAGCCCTTGCCTCGGCAATTAGGCAATCGCGAATTCGAAGTGATAGGGATACCTGTCAGCAACGGTTTGTATATTCATGAGGTTGAAAGCCGATATTTGGGTGAGTGGATTAGTCAAAAGCCGCAAGCAGCCTTTGTTCATAGTATGAGCCTAGTGACCAATTTGGGTGTGCATGTACAAATGGGCAAAGCAGGAGGAGGGCTAGTTTGGGTGACGGATTTGGCCAAAGGGCAACCCGTCCCAAATGCATCAGTCAGTATCTGGGACTGCTACAACAGCAAACAATTGTGGGCAGGGCAAACGAATCAGCA
>CANBZV010000200.1 GCA_947373945.1 Moraxellaceae bacterium | reverse complement strand
TTTTGGCCAATAGCGACGTACACACACTTAATGCCGGAATCTTTTTGCGCAATAATCGCGTCGATCGCCAAGGCTGTTTTACCAGTTTGACGGTCGCCAATGATCAATTCACGTTGACCACGGCCAATAGGAATCATCGCATCAACGGCTTTATAACCTGTTTGTACAGGTTGATCGACCGATTTACGCCAAATAACGCCTGGAGCAACTTTTTCTACTGCATCAGTCATTTTAGCGTCGATAGGACCTTTGCCATCAATAGGCTTGCCCAACGCATCAACAACACGACCCAATAATTCCGGACCTACTGGCACTTCCAAAATACGGCCTGTACAGCGTACTTTTTGGCCTTCTTGCAGGTTCAGGTAGTCACCCAAAACAACAGCACCAACCGAATCTTGCTCTAGGTTTAGAGCCATACCGTAGATGCCGCCGTCGAATTCAATCATTTCGCCATACATTACATCGGCAAGGCCATGAATGCGGACGATACCGTCAGATACTTTAACCACTGTGCCCTCATTTCTGGCTTCGGCAGTGGTGTTGAGATCGCTAATACGCTGTTTTATGAGCGAGCTGATCTCGGAGGGATTCAGTTGCTGCATGATGCGCTGTTCCTCAAAAATTTATGAATTCAGGGTGGCACTCAATTTCGTCAATTTTCCGCGCACGGAAGCATCAATAACTAAGTCGCCCGTACGCACGATGACACCACCAATCAAAGTAGCATCAACCTCTGTACGAATATTAATCTTCTGGCCAAGCTTTGTTGCCAGTTGTTCTGACATTACCCGCTGCTGCTCTTCAGACAAAGCGAAGGCGCTGATCACCAGCACGTCGGCGGTATTTTCAGCCTCTGCCTTCAACACTTCGTACAATTCAGCAATCGTTGGCAATGCCAATAACCGTTTGTTGGCCGCAACTAGATTCAAAAAGTTACGCACTTCGGCAGATAAGCCATCACCACAAGCGGTAAATAATGCGCTGGCTTGCTCGCTTACTGTCATGCTTGGGCGCGACAGATAATCAGCAAACTCAGCATCATTAACTAATGCTTCAGCTAAGGCTAATTGCGTTGACCACGCACCTAACTGACCGTGCTCTTTGGCGTACTCGAACGCAGCTTTTGCGTAAGGACGCGCCACAGTGGTTAATTCAGCCATATTCAGCCTCTAGAGAATTAAAGCTCTGTTGCTAACTGATTCAGCATAGCAGCATGGGCTTTTTCATCCACATGTGCTTGTAAAATCTTCTCAGCACCGGCAATCGCCAAAGCAGCTACTTGAGCACGCAATGTGTCGCGAGCACGATTGATTTCTTGTTCAATCTCATCGCGAGCCTGAGCCTTGATTCGATCACTTTCTGCTTGAGCCTGACCTTTCGCTTCCTCAACCAATTGGCTGGCGCGGCGATTAGCCTGTTCAATCAGCTGTGCTGCTTGCTCTTTGATTGCTTTCATCTCTTGCGCAACTTGATCTTGGGCAGATGCCAAGTCACGTTGGGCTTTATCGGCAGCACTCAAGCCTTCTGCGATTTTCTTTTGCCGTTCAGCCAATGCTGCTGTCAACGGTGGCCACACATACTGCATGCAGAACCAGACAAAGATGGCAAAAGAAATAGCCTGACCCAGCAAGGTCGCATTAATGTTCATGCTAACACCTTATTCGGCAGTTGCAAAAATAGCCGCACTCGGCGTGCATGAGACTGATAACGTAGATCAATCTCAGCTACAGAGTTCGACGCCAAATGTATTACTGAGCAACCGCAGGCTGTACTGCTGCAACAGGTGCAGGAGCAGCTTCTTTAGCTTGATCAATGAATGGGTTGCTGAAAATGATGTACATACCCAAACCAACAGCAATCATTGGTACAGCGTCAACCAGACCCATAATAACGAAGAATTTAGTTTGCAACTGTGGAGCATATTCAGGCTGACGCGCAATAGCCTCGATGAAACGGCTACCTAAAATACCAATACCGATGGCTGCACCTAATGCACCAAAAGAAAGGAGTAACGCCCCAGCAATTGCTGTTAGACCAATCATATTTTCCATTTAGAGCTACCTCAAGGTTGGGTTAAAACAAAACCGATTTAAAAAAACACGAAACTTAAAACATCCAGTCCGACTTATTACGTCATTAGTGCTTTTCACTAGCCATTGATAGATAAACAATGGTCAGCATCATAAAGATAAAAGCTTGCAACGTAATAATCAGGATATGGAAAATTGCCCACGGCACTGACAACATCCATTGCACACCGAAAGGCAATAACGCGATCAGAATAAAAATCAATTCACCAGCATACATGTTGCCAAACAACCGCAACGCCAATGAAATCGGACGAGCAATGAATACCACCAATTCCAAGACAAAATTAATTGGAATCAGGATCAGCTTAATCAGGATATTTTGTGAGCTAAATGGCTGCAAAGTCAGTTCGGCAGCAAAACCACCAAAACCTTTTTCTTTAAGACTGAAAATAATAATCAAAGCAAATACTGACAGCGACATACCAATGGTGACATTAGGGTCAGTTGAAGGCACAACCTTGAAGAATACTGCATGCGGATTTGCACCAAAGACATTGGCACCGACCCATTGAGCGATATAAGGCAAGAAATCTACTGGGAATAAATCCATTAGATTCATCAGGAAAATCCACGCAAAAATCGTTAACGCCAATGGCGCTACCAGCTTGGAGTTACCATGAAAAGAGTCGCGAACGCTATCACTAACAAACTCCACCACCATTTCAATAGCAGCCTGGAATTTGCCTGGCACGCCTGTCGTAGCGCGCACAGCGATCATTCTAAAAATAAAACAGAAGATTAAGCCTAAACCAATAGACCAGCCGAGAGAGTCTAGGTGAACCGCCTGAAAACCCATGGCTTTTGCTTCTTGCCCGTTTTCAGCCAATGTCCAACCTTTACCCGGCAAGTTGCCATAGGTCAAGTTCGTCAAATGGTGCTTGATGTACTCCGAAGAGGTAAGCGTATGTTGCTCAGCCATAAATCAAACCTAAAAAGCCCAAAAATCACGCGAAGGCACACTAATGAATGACTCCATTAACACACCACCAAAATCTTGATTAACCGAGGCGATCCGCACTCGTCTTAGCGCTCAGCTTTGCTCGTCTTTTTGTGTCAGTATCAGCGGATAAATCCACGCTAGAAACTGCACTGCGGCAAAACCAATAAATAATGCACCTGCTGACAGGGGATAAGGCGAGCGAAACGCCAGCAAAAATCCCAGCATAATAAGAATCAGCTTACCAAATATGCCCCGATAAAACGCTCGCAGGGCCAGCTTCGGCTCGTCTCCGCCATGATAACGGAACGCTTGCCACGCTAGATAAGCACTACCGACTACCGCGATAGTTGCGCCCACACCCGCCGATATACTCGCTTTGACACCCCAATGCAGGGCCAGCAGCATCACCACAAGCACAGCCATCACTTGCCCTTTAAGCAATTGTATAGCTGGTTTAGTGTTAACTGGCGACTGAGGCTGGCTCACGCTGACTCCACGCAAGTGGCATGAATGACGGCGTCATTACCGCTGGTTTAGGCGCGACGGATTGTATATATTGCGAGCGCGATTAGCAATACTTTGTTAACTTTTCCTGTGCAAAGGCTTAGTATTTATGCTATGTCTGCCTATTGTCACAGGAGAGGGCACGACTTCATCACGACCATAATGAATAATCAGGAAGACCCGTGTATGTCTTTGCGTCGAATTTTAGTGGCATTCACCATCCTGTTGACGACCTCAGCTTACGCGACTGACCCCGTTGCTGCCGACACAACACCAAGCCCCCTCCCCTGCGACAACTGCATTATTGGCGTCGATAATTTTTATCAAGTTTCGCCTGTTTTATGGCGCGGCGCTCAGCCTAGCGCCGAAGGATTCAAAGCATTAGCCGCCGCAGGTGTAAAAACGATTATTAATTTACGCACTTATCACGACGACCTGCCATTACTTGATGGCACGCAATTACACTATGTATCCATACCAATGGACGCATGGCATCCCGACGAAAAAGACTTGATGTTATTTTTACGCGCTGTACAACAGGCAAGTAGCGACCCTAGCCGCTACCCTATTTTTGTCCATTGCCAGCAAGGACGGGATCGCACTGGCTACAGTGTCGCCACTTATCGAATGGTGATGCAGAACTGGTCAGCCGCCGATGCGATCAAAGAAATGTACGCTTTTCGCTTTAATCGCATTTGGGTGGGCAATCCACGTTTTTTGAAACATCTAGATGTTGAGGACATGAAAAAGCAGTTAACCATCGACGAGTAAACATTAAGCAGACAATATCATTTATCGCGCATCGGATTAAAACGCGACAGCGCTTTACCCAATAAGGTTTCAGGTTGTTTGTGCGAGTCATCAAGGGTCAAATCATTACCGACCGTTTGTTCCAAATTAATAATCGTTTTTACAC
>CANBZV010000199.1 GCA_947373945.1 Moraxellaceae bacterium | reverse complement strand
TCGGCAGGCCGCCAGACGGCACCTGTGATCGCACGACCGACTTGTTGTAACACCGCATCACCCGCTGGATGACCATAGGTATCGTTAAACGGTTTAAAGAAATCGACATCCAAAAAGATGATCGCGACCGATTCGCCACGTCGTCCCGCGACGCCCCACTCTCTACTGGACGTTTCATCGAAGTAGCGGCGGTTGGCCAAACCGGTTAACGCATCCTGACGCGATAGCTGTTCGACTTCAGCGGCATATTCGTCAAGCCGCGCCTTTTCCAACGCCAGCAGGTGTGATTGCAGGAAAGTGACACGATCACGGGACTGCAACAGAAAGGACAGCAGAATACCTACTGCATTTGCCATGCCGCCATAGACGAGGAAATAAATAGGGTCGAACCACATTCCTTGCCAGATGACCGCGACCAGCGCTAAAGCGACACCGATCATGCAGGCAAAGGTGGTGTGCAGAGTCACAAGTCCTGCAACGGCATAGACGACAACTGTGGTCAAAATCACCCAGTAACTAATAAAGATATTGAAGTAGGGCTCAGGAAATGCCGAGGCCGCGTAGATGACAACACCAATAGTGCCGCCGCTACTGAATGAGGCATAGAGGCGATAATAACGATCTTGATAAGGTAAGTAGGGGATGAGCATGACAAAGGCGAGCATGAGTCCTTCAGCGAGCAGCAATCCACTGAGTACGACTAGGTTGGCGTCTCGATAAATTGGTGTAGAGAGGCGATCCATCTGCCACCAAGAAATCATACATATCACGAGGTATAACGCAATCGTTAGCCACAGGCTGTCGCGGGACAAGCGTTGGGCGCGGTCACGGACATGATTCATGAAGCTATGTTCCAGTTCAGGCCGAAAACGCCGGAATTGGATGTTGGATGCCAGCAGCGACTGGATATCGCGAATCTCGGACTCACTGTCAACCGTGGAGCGGGAAGCCGTCATAGCGCGGTCTGCCTGAGCATAGTGTTATTCAGGGCAGACTAACGGAATCAAACTATCCATGCAACGCTCGACTGATTAACCGACCAATGGCGTTTTGGCTTAGGCGGCCGCATTTTTGGGACGCTTCATGGGCACGGTTAAATGGGTGCGTAAAGCCAGTTCATCCGCAGGTACAGGTTGTGGACGAGTGCTACGGTCATGCTTGCGCTCAAGGTTGGGTTTCAGTAGTTCACGCGCCAAGCCCGAAAACTGGGTCTGAAAAGCGGCTAGCGTCCATTGGCCAAAAATGGTGTGTCCGCCTTCGTAAGCCTGTTCCTGATATTCTTCGTAGGTAGTGACATAACCCATGTAGTCGTTGCAATAGGTGCAGATCAACACCTGTTGCACGCCAGTAGGCTGTAAGGCCTCTTGCACGGCTTGCACGACACGCCGGCCAGCCATCGTCGTGAACTCTCCAGGACAGCAAATCAAGGCCAGAGAACCTAAACGAATAATCTGCAAAGGCAACACTGTTGGCACCATAGCACTGCGCGTCATTGCTCCTTGTTTCGCTTGCCGTTTCATTTCTCCAACCAGAGGATCGGCAAAGCCAGGCACCATGAGTTTGGCAATGGATTGTCCCAAAATCTGTTTGCGTCCCGCCTCTAATAAGATGTCTTTAGGACCTTGGGCGGCATAAAGGCGACGGTAGTAATCACGGTCTGCCGGGCTTTGCTTGTCGGGATGTTCTAGTCGATTATCTTTGACCCAACGCGCCACTTTCTTTGCCACTGCACCAATAGCTAACGGCATGCCCGGGCCATCGACCCGCGTTCCTGTGAAGAAGGCCACACCATGACAAGGCTCGCTGGTATAAGCGTCTTGATGGCCATTCGCGAAACGGGGTTCGGCCTTGAGCGCGGTAAAGTCGATATAACTGAAGATCGCATCAATGTTGCCGTCCACCGTGACGCTATTTGGCGACGTTAAAGTGGTCAGCGCTTGCTCCGTTTGATAATTGCCGTTGCGCTGAGCATAGACATGTTCTTCATCACCCTGAATACGACTGCGACGGGCGACATCGCCAGGACCTTGATAATACGGTGATACATCGCCAGCGGTGGCTTGGGCGAACAGCGCTACAGGTTGGCTTACGCCATTTTTTGCCAGTTGCGCTTCGGCCGCTAGTGCTGCATGGCCTTTGTTGTCACCAGAATAGCGAGTGTTGGTGTTGCCGACACACGTGGCATGTACGCCAAACAGCGAAAGCAGGGCGTGAGTCTGACCGTTACGGCGGAACGATAATACGTGCATCGACCGATCCAACGCCAAGTGTGTTTGCCATTCGCTGCGGGGCGTGACATCGGGGTTGCGGTTATAGCTGGCCAGCGAACGATTCCAAGCGACGGGTACAGGCTCATCGAAATGCCCGTGCCCAAGCACCAGTTCCGTGGGGGCGGCACTGCGCCAAGCATCAGTAATAGCGGTAACAGTAGCGGCGACAATAGCCTCAACATGCTCTGGTACAAAACCCGGTGTGGAGACATTGTACATGGCGTCATGGCTGCACCCACCAGGCCCAGAGTGGGTATGGGTGCAGGTCAGTACCAGACTTGCTTCGTCAAAGGCCGCACCCATGAGTCCCTGCAAGCGTTCGACGACGCCAGCACGCATCGCGTGAGTAATGTAACCGAGGTCGAGCAAACAAAAAGCCACTCCCTGACCATTACCATCTCGCAGATAGATCGCTCGTGCATACAACGCGGTGGCGTGTCCCCAAGCACGGTTGTGCCACATGCCATAACCCATCATGGCGTAGCCCTGCGCTTGGAGGGTGATGTGTTGTTTACTCCAGCCAGCCTCGTACATTGTTCACCTCATTTGCGTCATACAGAAATCGTTGCGCGACATTGAACTGCTGTTTGGCCTGAAGAAAAAAGGGACAGCGTCGTCTTTGTGTATAAAACCGATCAATAGTCAGCTTTGACTTTGACAGCTAGTGCGGGTCACTGTCAATGCGAAGGTTTGCCATCCAGCGGATGGTCGTTGACAGGGCTGCAAAAAAGCTGATATTTATTCAGCTATTATCTGGGTTGTCTGAATTTAAGTCA
Organism: Moraxellaceae bacterium; assembly: GCA_947373945.1. GTDB lineage: Bacteria > Pseudomonadota > Gammaproteobacteria > Pseudomonadales > Moraxellaceae > Agitococcus. The sequence goes on along the minus strand of CANBZV010000199.1, from coordinate 1,430 downwards.
ACTAGACGTTGAAATAAGCGGGAGTCGGAGCGGCCATTGCCGTTATTGTTGTTGTCAGCCTAGCAGTCATTGTTGCCGGAAACGGCTTGAGGTGTAGTATGAAGGGGCTTCTTTTGAAAGGGTTAGTGCTGTGCGCGATGCTGCTAAGCTTACCAACCTTTGCGGCATCTACTGACGATGAGGGTAATTTGGAGGAGTTTCAGACTCGGTATGGGAGTGAATGGCATCAAATTCGTCACGATAGCAAGCGCAACATTACTACATGGATGCGGCAAGAAGACGGTAAGACGTTCCGTTCATTCAAAATACAGGCGGAACTGGAAGGCTCAATGGAGGCGGTGACACGACTAATGTTGGACTTTCCTGGCTATGACAAATGGTATTGGCAAGTGATGACGGCTCAGTTACTGAAGCAGGTATCGTCAACGGAATATGTCGTTTATCTGGTCCATCGCGCCCCCGTAGGGCTACCGAATCGGGATGTGGTACTGCGTGGGGTTGTTGTGCCACAAAGCCGTAGTCTCAAAGCATTAACGCTGAAAATAGTGGCTGAACCGAATTATCTGCCGCAAAAGCCACCCTATGTGCGTATGCCCGCGCAAGAAATGACCAGTCGTTTTACGCCGCTAGATAATGGCAAGGTCATGCTGGAAACGGAGGGCTATGTTGATCCGGGCGGTAATGTGCCGTTGTGGGCCGCAAATTTTGTCCAGCGTAGCGCACCTTATGCGATTACGCTGGCGATGCAACGTCGTTTACGGTCGGGAGATTATGATCAAGGCAAACCTTTGCCATTTCCAGTGTATGGCAGTAATGATTATCGGTAGGAGACATGCTAGGTGCGTCGCCCGCACCTAATACTATCAATGCTGATAACACCGTCGGCGTTAATCAGTCTCGACTGCCATGAATCAAATCTTCAACGCGTACCGGAAAATGGCCTAGTTTACGGTCGGCAAAAAAGTAGCGTAAGGTCCGTTTAATACTGGCAAAAGCCAAGTCGTCCCAAGGAATGGCATCTTCGCTAAATAGTCCCGCTTCGATGCTTTCTTCGCCAACGCCAAACTCGCCATCAATAATTTCGCCGCGATACATGACATAGACTTGGCTGATTTGCGGAATGTTGAAGATGCAATATAAATCACCAATACGAATACGGGCGTTAGCTTCTTCCCAGGTTTCACGCGCTGCGCCTTCTTGAGTCGTTTCGCCGTTTTCCATAAAGCCCGCAGGTAAGGTCCATAGGCCATAACGAGGTTCTATACCCCGTTTACAGAGCAGTACTTTGTCTTCCCAGGTTGGCAAGCAACCACAAATAATTTTGGGGTTTTGATAATGAATGGTTTCGCATTGCTCACAGACAAATCGTAGACGACTATCGCCCACAGGAATCTTTTGCACGACAGTATGGCCACAGGCACTACAAAATT
>CANBZV010000198.1 GCA_947373945.1 Moraxellaceae bacterium | reverse complement strand
AGCACCCGACTACCCTGATATTCGGCAGCAATGCGTAAGTCTGAACCATAACGAATGGTTTGTGCCTGACCATCAACAAAAACTTCACGATGACCTAGATTAACCATCGCGACCACGGTTTTATCACTACGACGTTCGACGACCATTGTGTGTGGATTTTGATGGGACACTAAGGCGGATTGGAAATAATCAGGCACGCGTTCAAAAGCAAACTGCACACCATTTGACGGTTGCGGCGCACCAATTAACGATAAAATTGCGCTGTTATCGGCGGCTGTCGCCATCCGAATCTCAAATGGCGTAGTCATGATGCTTTATCCAAAAGGAGTGAAGATTGCTCAAAGGCGATATTGGACAATACTTGGCTCACCGCTTGGTATTGCACTCGACGTACCGGTTCAGGTTTGATATTGCCTTCGATCATGCCACCCGCCGTGGCGATTTGTTGGCAAATGCTCCAGCCATCTTGAGCCAAAATAGCCTGAGCAGGCTCCAACTGGCGTAAATCCCGCGCTAACTCATAATGAAAATGTCCACGCAACTCACGCTCTACCGCTTGAGCAACTTCAGGGCAAAAGCGATATTCTTCTGTGGTATTTGGCCGAGTAAATAACGCGATATAACGTGGACGTTGCTGTTGTTGGGCATTCACAGCCAACAACGTCACCGACTCCAGACCAAATTGTTGCGCCACTTTTGCCAAGGTTTGACGCGCCGCTTCGGGGGACATTTTTTCGCCCACTAAATCGACACCAAAACGCCGCCCCATAAATTGCAAACAGGGAACCCCGCCAAAGAAACCACTCACGACCACACGATCATCTAATTGATAGCGTAACAGGCCATTTCCACTGGTGATAATCGGGCTAACAACATCACCCTCTTTGAGTTCCCACGGCGCCAAAATACCGCCATTGTTTAAGTCTTCAAACTCATACACATGGCTGCGATACGCTAAGGGATACTGGCCATCCACAGGAATGGTGACCACACCTTCAGTTGCCCACAGCCCTTTGCCCTCAAAGCCTGCGTGTGGAAAACAAGCGCGCAACTGTTGCGCCCACGGTGCTGCATCCGCTGTATCCCACGCAGATACTAGTGCCAAGTCTGGCCAGAGTTCTGCGCCCAATACCGAGGGATGTAAGGCCAAAACCCGTTTCAACTCTTGAGCGCGTTTAGGGGCATAGGGTGCTTGCAGCCGCGCCAATGACGTCGCCCGCTGATGCCAACTGCCCCGCGTCAATACCGCAATAATTTCATCTGCCCAAATTGGCAGCGCTTCTAATAACTGCAGGGCAAAGGTGGGGCTCCAGACTGACAACATGCGCAAATTGCGATGAGCAACCAAATAACATAACGAAGCAAACAGTGCGTCATCGGCACTGGCAGCCAACGCCACATCGGCAGGAACGGCTTGTGACTGGGAAGCCAATACGCGTTTTACCGTGCCTAACAACTCGCTATCGTCGTTCAAATTACCACTGAGATCGGCAAAATGACTTTGGGGTAACCAAGACACCGACCAATAATGAGTACCACCATGAATGCCACGGTTGTGGCGATACATACTCGCCAACCACGGTGCAATCGCCGCATCCAATTCATCGACAAAAGACCTAGTGTAGGGAATCAGCTTGAGTTTTTCAGAGGAACCACTGGTTGGCTGATAGCGCACGAGTGGACTGGTGGTTAGCAATGACTCCCCGCGACGCTGAGCATTAATCGCGTCTTGCCACTGGCCATAACGTGTCACAGGCTGATGAATGGCGAATTGTTCCCATGAATAATTGGCTGTTTTACTTTTACCCTGAGCCGCAGCGACCTGCGTCAGTATTTGGGCTAATTTTTGTCGTTGAACCACTTCCAACTGCTGGCTTTGGCCACGAAATGATTGATCAGCACGACGACAAGCCCATTGTAGGGCTTGATGAGTGAGACGATTTAACATAAATCTGTCCTAAGTTTTAAAAGACCTAGAACCACCGCCGTGCTCAGGTCTGTATTTTATGACTCACAAAGTCATTAGTTATTGGCTCGCTGTGCCGTCATTGCGATTACCCACTAACGGCACCTGTCCGAACTAAGCCCGACGCTGCAAAGGCAAAATCGCGGCCGTACTGTTCGCTACGCTTGCCTGTGGTAGCGGACGTAACTCAGCAACGTTGGGCTGCGCCATGACTTCTTTTCGGCCCTGACTCATTGGTTTAGTCACATAACGCAGGACATATTTCGCCAAATCATCCCAGTCAATGACCCCCACACACGGCAGCTCGGTGCCACGCCGCCACTCGGGATTACATTGCTCAAAAAAGTTTATTTTGTGGTTTTCACGGCGCATTTTGTCGGTAATATCAGCGACATCACCCCGCAAATGTTGATAGTTATCACCGAAGTCCAAAATGCGTTTTTCGGCATCGTAATAGTCAGGAAACATCTGTAAGCAATAGTTATCAACCACTTCTGCCAGATGCCCATTTTTTTGTTGAGGGTTGGGGTAATAGCTAAAAAAGTTGTTTGCCAGCAGCAAATAGGTCTTAAAGCCTTTAGAAATCAATAACCAATAGATCGCCTGACGAGGATATTTAACTTTTTCGGTGATGAGGAATTTATAAAACGCCAGCGGCAATGCGCGCGAACCCCAATAGGCTTTTTCGATAATGGTATCGCCGCTAAATACAGCGCGCGCCTTGTCGCCACCCACGGAAATTTCGCAGGTCATCAGTGTCGAAAAGCCAACTATACGGTCTTCCTTTGGGCAGAATAAAATCAATGCCCCAGTTTTCTTGCTTAAGTCGTGTAAGAAAATATCCCATGTCGTATTTTCATAATACTGACAAAAAATGCCGTACATTTGCCGAATATCATGCACGTCAATTTTAGCAATAGACCGATAGCTTGCCTTAACCTTGAGTTTTTTATCTGAAGAGTTCATGTCGGTATTCTTGTTTTTAGTAGTGACGAATGTATTTTCGTCGCTTTTTCACCACCAGTCATCCCTTTCATCGGCCAATTCATATGCTAAAACGGCCAACTCAGACCAATGACATAGTCAAGCATTCTTCGCGCGCGTTACACTTGCTACAAATAAAAAACAACAAGAATCTTACTGCTATGAATGTGAATGACCTGCCTTTTTTGCCTGTGGTTTATCTCAACAAACTTGTCGAAGTCATGATCGAAGAGCGTATTGAAGCAGAATACATCCTGCGTGACTGTGGCATCAACGCGTCCGTTTTAAACAAGCCCGAAGCTTTTTTATCGGTGTATCAAGTCCGAGCCGTAGTCACGCACTATTTGGGGCTGACCGCACGCACCTTTCCGGCCATTCGCTATGGCCAGCAAATGGATTTGATGACACATGGCTTGTTTGGCTATGTATTCACTTCAAGACAGCCTTTTCGTGAATTGATTACCTCAATTTTTTATTATTTACAGGTACGGCTCCCACTGATACAGCTGACCATGCGCCAAGAGCAGGAATACATCGCGCTCAGTGTTTCGTTCAAACATCGGCTCAACGAAATTGAAAGTTTTGTCACGCAAGCCTTTTTAAGCAGTTTGTATACACTGGTTTCGCAGATAACCAAAAATATTACCCTGCACTTTCAAAGCCATGTCCTTAGCAACACACAAGGTTTGGAAACGCTCATTCCGGCCTTGATCGAAACCGGCCATAGCAGTAATGAAATCCGCTTTTATGCCGCCGACTCCCACTTGCGCGAGCACAAACCAGCGACCACCACCGCGGTACTGCAAGCTGAGCCTGACCCTTTTTATGAGCATCATCTGGTCGTCAGAATGCGCAGTTATATTCTTACCAATGCCGACAAATCCATTACCGCTGATGATGTCGCCAGTTACTTGAATATGAGCGTTCGGACGCTCCGTCGGCGTTTGGCCGATATCGGCATGAGTTTTAATGACATTCGGTTGGAAGTACGTATGCAAGCGGCATCTCGTTATCTAAAAACATCCAACCTAAGTATTGAACGTATTGCCGATGTTGTTGGCTACAGCGATCAGGCCAGTTTTACCCGTGCTTTTCAAAAATGGGGCGGTGAAACCCCCGATGTCGTTCGGCGGAAATATCGCCACAAACGGGAAACCCTTGATTCAACACTATGATGTTTGGCCACTATTGGCTAGCATAACGAGCCTAAGCAACACCTTCATGAATAAGGGACAATTCAGTCAATGAACAGCCGTTTTCCACCTTTGTCGCACACGTTATTTGGCCTCGTCAAACACCATTATTTACGACTCATGACTTGCTTGCTTCTGCTTGCTGCCAGCACTGCACAAGCACAAGCACAGTCTTTTTGTGTCTTTGATGTCCTTGGTGTGCAAGGGCCGTTTTACAACGCCATGCGCGAATACGCCACGGTCGCCCATACGTGGGGGATGGATGTTAATCTCAAACCCTATACTGACGAACAATTAGCGACTACTGCTTTTAGTGCGGGACTATGCGATGCCGCGCTGGTGACGGG
>CANBZV010000197.1 GCA_947373945.1 Moraxellaceae bacterium | reverse complement strand
CTGGATGAGTTGGCCAGTATTCCCGTCGTCACCGCGGCACGTACAGCGCAAAATTGGGACGATGTCCAAGGCTCGTTATGGGTGATCACCGAAAAAGAAATTCGTGAGCGCGGTTATCGTGATATTTCCGATGTCATGCGTGATTTGCCGAGTGTTGATCTGCAAGGTCCCTATAACACCACCAGCCGTTTAACCGTACGCGGTATTTCTGGCAATAACAAAATTCTGATTATGCAAGATGGCGTGCGAGTGGGCGCAACGGCGGGTGAGGTGATTCCCGTCAGCATCAACTATCCGTTATACATGGCCAAACAAATTGAGGTGCTACTGACGGCGGGTTCGGCGCTGTATGGTACGGATGCGGTGTCAGGCGTGATTAATATTATTAGCCGTTCGCCGCAGCAAGAAGGTAAGCAAGTTTTTCGTTATGAAGGTAATGACACCGATTATCAGCATGGTCATTTGCTGGTGCATGGCAGCATTGGCGATCATCCGATGGTTTTGGGGGCACATAAAGAGCATTCTGATAATCAGGCCTTAGCCGAGCAATATCCCGATGTTTTTGCCTTGCATGATTTGCGTGATGCTAGTGGCAATACCGTCATTATTAGCGCCGCTAACCGTCATCCATTTGTTGATAAAGCTGAAAGTAGCAGTGTTTGGGGACGTGTAGCGTTGTTGCCAGAATTGGAGCTAGGCTTTTCTTATCGTCAGGCCAGCTATGCCGACGATTACTCGACCATCGCCGATGCCACCGATTATGGCGGTTTTTTGAGTGAGACCTTGCTGTCCGTTTACAGTCGTTGGCAGCATGATGTCAGCGATAACTTGAGTACCAATACTTTGCTCAGTTGGTCATCGTATCAACTGAATAAAAACAGTTATTACAACAATGTTTTTAGTAATTATCAGGATGGTTTCAAATACGCCGATAGTGAAAAAATAGCGCTGGATAGCCAATGGACATATCGCTTTCATGCCGATCATCAGTTGGTTTCGGGCTTGGTGTTAGAGCATCTGAGTTCACTGCCGCGCACGGCTGATTTAAGTCATCCTTATGACGATACCTTGTCGGTGGTCGATCAAGGTTTATATTATTTCGGCACTAATAACACCTTGCCGGTGAAACTGTTTGCAGTGGTGCAGGATAATATCGCCTTGTTTGTGCAAGATCAGCAGCGCTGGTCGCAGTATATTGTCTCGCAAGCGGGTGCCCGTTTTGATCGCAACTCGGATTTTGGTGATAGCGTCAGTCCCTATCTGGGTGGCAAGTTCATTCTCACCCCTAAAACTAATCTCAGCCTAACCTATAGCGAAGCGTTTTTGGCGCCATCACCGTCGTATAGTTATGATCATTTCGGTAGTTTTAGTGGTCAGCAAGATAGTCAGGGGCGATATATCGCTTCCAGCTTCAGAATTCCTAATCCCGAGTTGCAGCCAGAAACGGCGCGCGCTATTGAGGCCGTGCTGAATTATAACCCCAGCGATCAATGGCGCTGGACGGCAACCGCGTATCAGTCACGGCAAGATAATCTGATTTTATATGCGGCAGATACCCCCGTACCGGTGACGGATTTTATTGAGGGTGGCTTTATCAAAAGAACCAAACAACGGGTGAATTTGGGTACTTCATCATCATCTGGCCTAGAGTTGAGTACGCGCTATCGGCGCAATAGCGGGGTGGGTAATCTGGATGTTTGGGGCACCTACAGTTTTACTGAAGGCACGTTAGAATCGGATAAAGGCGATGAAGGTTTACCTTATACCGCACGTCATAAACTGAAAATGGGGTCAACCTGGCGCTGGCCAACAGGGATATTTATTAGCCCAACGATCTATTTAATTGATAAAAGCCATGTGCCTAGTTCTGCCGCCAAAGGTGGACGTTCTTTAGTTGCACCCGCTTATGGTTTGTTTAATGTTTATGCGGGCTATGAGCAAGTTATCACTGGCGTCAGTGCCTTTTTACGCGTCGAGAATATTGCCTCCCGTCGTTATTATCAGGCGGGCGGCTCTTCCGATATTTCGCTCGTCCAATTGCCGCAATTACGGCGGACGGCGACGTTAGGCGTAGAGTTGGAGTTTTAGATTTCGCGTAAGGCGTCCATTGGCGATACCGTCCACACGCGCCGTAAGCTCAGTAAACCAATCGTGGTGGTTAAGGTGCTACTCGCCAAAGGCGTTAATAACCATAACGATAAATGCAGTCTGGGGGTGCTGTTGAGCAACTGTATCGCCAAGCCTGCGGCAATGATTTCGGTCATCACCACTGCCAAAAGTCCGGCCATTAACCCTAACATTAATAGTTCTAGGCCAACGCGCTGTTGCAATTGTCGGCGACTAGCGCCTAATGCTCGCAGTAGTGCCGCCTCATGACGGCGCACATCCAGACTGGCAGCAATGCTCGCCAACAGCACTAGAATACCAGCCAGCACAATAAAGACTAAAATCACTTGTACGCCTTGGGAGACTTGCGCCAACAGTTTTTGGACTTCGTCTAACATTGCCGCCAAATCAATAAAAATAATGGTCGGGAAGGTGTGTATCAACGCGCTGAGTTGGCTTTTATCGGCAGCGGGAACATAAAAGCTGGTTAAGTACGTGGCGGGATAACTCTCCAGCACATGCTGTGGAAAAATTAAGTAAAAATTGGGCTGAAAACTATCCCAATCGACTTTGCGTAAACTGGTAACTTTGGCGCTGACGCTACCTTCGGCCATTTGTAAGGTTAAGGTATCACCAAGCTTTAACGACAAGCGTTTGGCTAGACCAGACTCGAGCGACACTTCATTTTTTTGGCCAGCAAACCATTGGCCTTCGAGTAGCTCATTGTTGGTGGGCAGCGCGGCTGTCCAGGTCAGGTTTAATTCACGATCAAGTGCGCGGTCTTGGCCGTTTTCAGCTTCTTTGTTTTCAGCTTTGGTTGCGATGCTATTGATGGCAACTAAACGGCCACGTATCACGGGATAAAAATCGGTGGCTTGCCAATGATGTTGCGCCAAATAGGTTTTCAACGCAGCTAGATGATCGGCGGGAATGGTCACCGCAAATTGATTTGGTGTTTTCGCGGGTAAATCATGCTGCCATTGCGCCAGCAGTTCGCCGCGTATAGTGCCGACTAACAAAATGGCGGTAAAGCCTAAAGCCAAGGCCAAGATTTGCGCCACCGTTGCTCGTGGTTCGCGGCTGAGGGCAATAAACGCCGTTTGCATTGGACTGGCTTTAGCGGTGAACGTGCTGCGTCGTAAACGGGTTAAAACGCCATAACACAGTCCACCCAATAACAGTGCCAATAATAAACCACCGACCAGCACTAAACTGGTGAGTATAAAATTACCAGTTTCCAAAACTAACAGCACAAATAAAGCGAGCAGGGCGACCAGCGTAATCGTTAATGCCGATAACGGCGTCGGCGTCAGTTCACGGCGCATCACCCGTAATGGTGATACTTGGTATAGGCGAATAAAGGCCGGTAGCGCGAAACCCAGCAATGTAAGTGTTGCAGTGGCTAGTCCAGTCATTAATGGTTGCGTTAACGCAAACTCCAGATCGGTGACGGGCAAGATGGTGGCGACTAACTTAAACAGCACTAACGAGCTAACAAAGCCAATCACGCCGCCAGCCACCATCGCGGTCAGCCAAATCAAGGCTAATTGGCCGCTGTATAACCGGATTAAATAACGACGGCTACTGCCTAAGGAGCGCATTAAGGCAATACTGTCTAAATGACGTTCACTAAAGCGTCGAGCCGCTAAGGCGACAGCAATACCAGCCAATAAAACCGCAGCTATAGCGGCTAAACTCAAATAGTCCGTCGCTGTTTTTAACGGTTTGCTCAGTTGTTTGTTCGCGGTTTTAATGTCTAGTAAGCGTTCTTCGGTATGTAGCAGTGGTGTGGCTTGCGCTTGAAACGCTTGTAAATGGCTGCGTGATCCGGCGAGCAATAAACGGTAGTTGACGCGACTACCAACCTGAATAATATGGGTGGCAGGGACATCGGCCATATTCATCAATAGACTAGGCGAAAAAGCAGAAAAGCCGCCACTGCGGTCGCTATCTTCTTCAATCACGCCGGTAATAATAAAGTTGGCTTCACCAATGGTCAGTGATTTTCCTAGTTGAGTGTTTAATAAATTGAGCAGTCGATCTTCAACCCAAACGGTGCCCGTTGCCGGAATGCTATGAGCAGCGGCGGGGCCATTTACGGTGCGGATTTTTAATTGACCACGTAAGGGGTAACCCGTGCTCACCGCTTTTACCGAGCTCAGTTGAAAGTTGTCGCCTTGTTGGGCAACACTAGAAAACTCAAGCGTTTGTGTTGGTTGTAACGTTTGTTGCTGCGCGAGCTTAAGCCATTTGGGGCGGATGCCTCGGCTACTGGTTAGCACTAAATCGGCGCCGATTAAGCGTGCCGCTTGTTGGCCTAAAGTTTGCTCCAACGTGCCGCTAAAAAAACGCAAGGTGGTCGTGGCAGCCACCGCTAAAATTAAGGCGGCAATCAGTAGCG
>CANBZV010000196.1 GCA_947373945.1 Moraxellaceae bacterium | reverse complement strand
TGGGAGAAGGCCGTTTGATTTCAGGAGCTTCCAGACCAACATCTGCCATTTTCATATCCAACAATGGACGCGGTTCATTACGTTCAACCAGCGCCTTGGCAGCAGACTGATACGCTTTTTGCGCACCCGCAATATCACCGGAGGCCTTTAAAATATCCCCCCGCAACTCCTCACGGCTGGGTGTAAAGGCGGCATTGCTATCTTGGCTTAATAATGCCAACGCGCCTTTGTTATCGCCTTTCTCACTCAGTAAATGTGCCAATCTGAGTGAAATCAAGCTTTTAACACCATCATCAACTTTTTGTGTCAATGCCCAACGCAATTGCTTTTCGGCTTCTTTGACGTCTTTATTTTCCATCGCACGCTTCGCCAACAATAACGCCGCATTTGCTGCATAAGGCGTATTGGTAAAGTCCTGTGTCAGCTTTTGTGCATTACGCTGCAAGTCAGTATTGGCTGCCTTGTCATCGGGATTAGTGTTCGTTTTTTGATACGCTTCTAAGGTCGATTGATAGGTATTAGCGGCCATCGTTGCTGTTTCGAGCTGACTTTGTTGCCAGTAACGCCAGCCCGCAAAGACGGCTAACGCAACACTTGCACCCACCACAATCGGTGTACCGTAGTCTTGCCAAAAACGTTTTAGATTTTCTAGTTGTTCGTCGTCATGCGTACTCACGCGGATGCTCCTAAGCTGCTTTGCAAATAAGATGATAATTCGGCTTGCGGTAAACTCAGTTGTTCACCTTTTTGCAGCCATTTTACGGTAATCGTTTGTTGTACAAGTTCATCTTGCCCCAAAATCAACGCCACTACTGCGCCTGTTTTATCGGCTTTTTTCATCTGACTTTTGAAACTACCGCCGCCGCAGTGCGTGACAATACGATAATTTGTCAAACTATTCCTTAGTGTTTCTGCTACCAACAACGCCTGTTGTACGGCTGTTTCGTCAGCAAGGAGATAAATATCACTATCACTACTCAGCTGGCCCTGCCCTTTCAAGGTGTCCAGTAACAATACCAAACGCTCCAGACCAATTGCAAAACCTACAGCAGGCGTAGCTTGACCACCCAATTGCGTAACTAGGCCATCATAACGACCACCTGCACATACAGTGCCTTGCGAGCCTAAAGCGCTAGTGACCCATTCGAATACAGTTTTATTGTAATAGTCCAAACCACGTACTAAACGAGGATTCAAAGTATATTTCACCCCTGCCGCTGTCAAAACAGCCGTGAGTGTTTGCATGTGCTGACGTGACTCGTCATCCAGATAATCCGCTAATGTGGGCGCATTCACCAGCACTGCCTGCGTTTTCGGATCTTTGCTGTCTAATACCCGCAACGGATTGGTCGTTAAACGACGCTTGGAATCTTCATCCAGCTGATCAAGGTGCTGAGTCAAATAGTCAACCAAGGCCGCGCGGTATGCTTGGCGCGCGGGCAACTCCCCTAAAGAGTTTAACTCTAGGCTAACAACATCAGTTAATCCGAGCATCTTCCACAAGCGCGCAGTCATCAGAATCAATTCAGCTTCGATATCGGCGCCTTTCATGCCAAAAGTTTCGACACCAAATTGATGAAATTGGCGATAACGGCCTTTTTGCGGTCGTTCATAGCGAAACATCGGGCCTGCATACCACAAGCGCTGTGTTTGGTTATAGGTCAGGCTATGTTCCAAACAAGCACGAACACAACCCGCTGTCCCTTCTGGACGCAGCGTTAAGGAGTCTCCGCCACGATCTTCGAACGTGTACATCTCTTTTTCAACAATATCGGTGACTTCACCAATCGCGCGCTTAAATAACGGGGTGGTTTCAACAATCGGCAAACGAATCTCTTGATAACCATATTGTTGCATCAGTTGACGCAGAACCTGTTCAACCGCTTGCCAGTCTTTGGTCGTGACTGGGGCATCTTTAATGGCAACAGGTAAAATATCATTCATACCACGAATGGCGGTAATTTTGGCAGACATGGCGAGTTCTCTAAACGCATAAAGCAGGACGTGGGCGACATCGTCTGAAGACAGAACGTGTCAGTCCTATAAATCAAAACAGCGCGCATTGTAAACAAAGCACGACAACGGCGAAACAAGGTTTTTATTAACAGAGGAAAGACTTAGGCCAATATCAGCCTAAGTCTTCATGGGCAGGGAGAAAAATCAGCTAATTGTCAGTTGGGTAGAGTCTTTATTGATCACCACCGTTTTCGCCTTAGCAGCCAAAACGACATTATCCGCCGTTGGATTAGTCGCTAAAGTCGCCGTGTGATGGAATTTAGCTTCCACCTGCGTTGGCGTGACTTTAACGGTAATAAAACCTTGGGTTTTGGTTTCGACGTATTTAATCCAAGGATTTTGTTTAGCGGGCGGCGTTGTTGTGCCGGTGTAGGGATTCACTGGCAAGCCTGCTAAGCCTTTAATGATTTCCCCCATGTCACCAGCCAGCGTTTCGTTTAAGGTATTTTGCAAGGCATAACCACCATTCGCGAGAGATACTTCTTGCGTCAAAAACACCTCAAACACTTGGCGGAAAGCCGCTTGTTGTTTTTCTGGCGTACTTAAATCAGCAGCAGCCAGCACCCCCGACTTCACTTGCTGATATACCAGCATATTGGCACAGGTATAAACAAGCGGGCGCAAAGCCGCAAAAGGATTAACGCCACTTTCCAAGGCGTTTTCATAGGTGGTTGGATTTGCCGTTCTTGCCGCTTTTACGGCATTAACTTCGGACTCAAAATCCCCTACTACCCCAGCCAAATAACTCCAGAAACTAGACGAGCTAATACCCGCAGTCACCAAATCAACCATTGCGGCACTGCCTTCGACATAAGCACCGAAATTAGCAGGCACTTCGCCCGCAAAAAAGGCATGAATATCGCCCGTCACCGCAACGACGTTTTTGATGCTATTCGCGGCAAGGAAGCCTGTTAAATTTGCGCGTTCGGCTGCGTAGCCATCCCATTGATCGGCATTGATAATATAAGTACTCAATAGCTTTGCCAGCACTGGATCGCCCGCCGCCTGAGCGACAATCGCAGGCAAGGCATTCAAATTAAGCGCCATTCTCAATAATGACACTTCATTGCCCCAAAACTTCCAAGTAGCAGTGCTACTTTGCATTTTATCTTTCCACCAACCGCGCTGCGTTTGTCCCAACACAGAGACTAGAGGTAACGCAAACTCATCCTCTGCAGCCGTTAATGGAATGGGGGGATTTTGTATGAGTTTACCTATAATTGTTTCTAAAAAAGGCCTATTGGGATCAGCAGGAGGCAAGCTATTCAATGCCCCATTTACTGCAGCCAACATCTTTCCCTTCTGAATTGCCTTAAAGACATCTTCTTCAGGTACAAAATAACGGCTACCAATACTACCAAGAGGTGAGCCGCCTGCATTTGGATTAGGCGTCGCCTCAGGGACAACATGGTCAGCGCGGTATAAACGCTCATCCGTCATGACAAAATGCGCTAGTTTACCGAACTGTAAATCCCGATAAATTTTGACGGTCTTAAAGTTTTCGTCAGCCGCTTCATCCAACGCTGGAATATCGGCGGGCATAAACTCAAACCACGCTCGGTTAGCCGAGCGGCGACGGATAGTTTGTGCCGTAGCATCTGATTGGCCTGGCAATTGACCCGGTGATATTGGTAGGGCACCTGCGAGTGGCGTGGCTGAAATACTGCCATCTGCTTTCAGGAAGACGACAGAACCATTGTCGTAGGTTTCATTATTCTGCCAACAATCGTCAGAAAACTCATGGTCATCCCAAATGGCAATTAACGCAAAGCGAGCATGAAGCTCCTGTAATCGCAGATCGGTGCGGTATTTTTTGTAGAGATAACGATAGTCCTCAACGGTAACCGCTATTTTGGCCGAAGCACTACCCGGCTTGACCGTTTGACTCGGCAAATGCAATTGATCGTGCATGGCTTCGACCGCTTCGATTTGATAGCTATCCCCCGCTGCCTCATAAATGTAGTCGCCCAAATGCACGACAAAATCCAGACTTTGCTTAACTAGCGCACTGACGCCAATCCAGTGATTAACACTCCAGTCCTGGCACGCCATAAATGCAAAACTTAAGGCGTTGGCATCTGCTGTTAGTGCAGGCGCTGTTTTGAAACGCCCCACTCGGCTCACGCCTGTACCTGCACGGAAGCGATAATAATAGGTTGTCGCTGCACTTAAACCCGTCAACTTATGACGAATGGTATTGTCGTATTTGGCCTGCGCAACTAAGGCAATTGGCACAGTTAATAACTCATCGAACCCTGGGCTGGTCGACATCTCCAATTTCACATCAACATTGGCGCGACTGCTGTCAATTTGTGACACGGCATCGTCATTGGCCATCACCACGCGTGTCCATAAAATAATAGAGTCTGGCTTAGGATCGGCGGCAATGACACCTTGAGGAAATTGATAACTGCCCGCATGCCCCATTTGCGTCAACGCTTGTTCTTCACTGATAGAGCTATTGCTACTACCGCAGCCTGCCAAACCAAAGACTGCAACTGACGTCGTTAAAAAGCCCGCATTTTTTAATAATTCACGACGGTTCATTGATGATGCTCCATGTTTTTAATA
>CANBZV010000195.1 GCA_947373945.1 Moraxellaceae bacterium | reverse complement strand
ACGCTATGAGCAAAATAATTCAACTCATCTTCAAACGAGTTCAATGTGCCTGCGGCGACTTCGTGCAGTAGTGGTTTCCAGATATGCGTAAGATGAGCATCAACCAGTGTAATTTTGGCTTTTTTTGACTTGCCTAATTTGTGACCCAGTTGCGTCGCGAGGCCTAAGCCGCCCGCACCACCGCCCACGATAACAATATGATGTGCCGTGTTCATAATAAAACCCCAAAATTAAAAAACGATCACAGCAACACAAAAAAAGCTATTTGTGCTGGTGTAATGATTTTTATAGTTATGGCGTGAGATGTATGATGCCTATGGAGGGCAGACGGGATTGACAGAAAAAAGCACTGTAATCCAATGGTGTAGCGGCGTTGATTTTACGCCGCTTTACGAAGAGTTTCTAGAGGGATGGTGTGTTAGATGCCCGTTGGCACCATGCTGATGAGCCACGCGAGTAAGTCATAACGTACTTCACTGGCATTGGTTTCATGCAGGATATCGTGACGGCCCTCAGGATAGAGTTTTACTGTCACGGCAGCTTTTGTCACTTTGCTGTGCATTTTGGCCAGTTTTTTAACACCTGTACTCATTTGACCTACGGGGTCATCTGTGCCCGAAAAGATATATAACGGGAAGTTTTCCGGTATCTTTTTCATATTAGTAGGTGTATAGATTTCGGCGAGGGTGAGCAAAAAATCACGCCAGTAGTGATTGGCCATACGGAAGCCGCATAAGGGATCAGCGACATATTTATCGACGAATTTGGTATCGCGAGATAACCAGTCAAACTCTGTGCGATTAGGGGAAAATACTTTGTTAAATTTGCCAAAACCCAAGCCGTGAATCAGATTGCTGCGGCCATTAACCCCTTGTCGGCACATTTCTACCCACGCCATCCGTGCTGAAGCACGTACATACCAGGGCGGTAAAAAGTCTGAGCCAGAAAGCGCTAATGCTTTGACTCGCTGAGGGAAGTGTTGCGCAAACCATTGGCTGACGAAAGAGCCCATACTGTGCGCTAAAATAATAACCGGCGTATTTTGGTAAGTGGCACTAATCCAATTATGAATTAATGGCATATCTTGTAAAATACCGCGCCAGTTTTGTGTTTTACTGACATTACCCAATAAAGTTGGTGCTGTGGATAAACCATGACAGCGATGGTCGTGTGCTAAAACTGCAAAGCCGTATTGATTTAAAAAAGCAGCCACATCATCATAATTACCGCTATGTTCAGCCATGCCGTGGACAATATGAATGATGGCGCGCGGTTGCTCTATCGGCCAGTGACGAACGGGGATTTTATGGCCGTCGGGGGTCGGTAGGTAGAGTAACGTCGCTTCCGGGCTGAGATGCGGGTTTTTCATTAGGTCGTAGTCCTAGCAATTTATTTATGGAATTTATTATGCGCGCAGCGTGTCATTACACTGTTTCAGCATCACATCCGGGTAATCATTTCTTTCAGCTCACCTTGCATATTTGTCAGCCTAATCCGTCAGGACAAACACTGTGGCTACCTAATTGGATTCTTGGTAGCTATATGATTCGGGATTTTGCGCGCCATATTGTCAGTGTAAGCGCGAAAACTACGCAAGGCTTGTTATTAAGTGTCAAAAAAATAGCAAAAAATCAATGGGAAGTCTCTCCTTATGATGGTGAGATTGTTATTTCATACGATATTTATGCATGGGATTTGTCAGTTCGCGGTGCGCATCTTGATCAAACGCATGGTTATTTTAATGGGCCATGTTTATTTTTGGCAGTAGAAGGGCAAGAGCATTTGCCATGTACTGTAGATATTCAACACCCCAGTGCATCGGAAGCATGGCGAGTTGCAACGACGTTAGAGGCAGTAAAAACGGATCAATCTGGCTTTGGCTGTTATCAAGCAAGTGATTATCTAACGTTATTGGATCATCCCGTCGAAATGGGGCAATTTACGGAAGTGTCTTTCCAAAGTCATCAAACACCACATAAGGTAGTCGTAACAGGTCAACATCGCGCTGATTTATCAAGGTTAGCACGTGATTTAACCAAAATTTGTGATACGGCAATTAACTTTTGGGGCGATGATTTACCTCCTTTTAGTCAATATTTATTTCAAGTCATGGCTGTTGGTACGGGTTATGGTGGTTTGGAGCATCGTAGTTCAACGAGCCTGTTATGTTCGCGTGATGATTTGCCCTTAACAACTGAGCCAGAACATAAACTGGGCGAAAAATATAAAGCCTTTTTGGGCTTATGTAGTCACGAGTATTTTCACTCATGGCTAGTTAAGCGTATTCAGCCAAAAGTATTAATAAATCCTGATTTACATCAAGAGAGCTTTACTGAACTGTTATGGGTATTTGAGGGTTTTACGTCATATTATGATGATTTATTATTAGTGCGCGCTGGTGTTATTTCAGCGCCAGAGTTTTTGGAGTTATTAGCTCAGACTATTACTCGTCATTTACGTTCATTGGGGCGTTTTAAACAAACTGTCACTGAGTCTAGCTTTGATGCGTGGACTAAATATTATAAACAAGATGAAAACACCCCCAATAGTGTTGTCAGTTACTACGTTAAGGGCTCATTAATTGCGTTGTGTATTGATTTAAAACTACGACAGTTGACCGATAATAAAATTAGTTTAGATACGGTAATGCGTCAATTATGGCAGCAATATGGCAAAACTGGCCGTGGACTAGATAACGATACAGTACAAACCATTTGCCAGTCCTTTGTTGTTGAGGACTTAACAGCATTTTGGCAGCAGTGCTTGTATAGCACAGATGAGTTACCCTTAACGGCTTTGTTAGAAGCTCAGGGCGTCGTCGTCAACTATAAGTACGATAATCCCAAAAACCAACCACTCGCGACGCTGGGTATACGTGGACAAATGGCTGAAGGTGGCTACCAAGTGCAAACAGTATGGCGTGGAAGTGCAGCAGAAATGGCGGGAATCTCGGCAGGTGATGTATTATTGGCAGTAGATGGTTTAAAAGTCAGCGCACAGCTAGAAAAAACCGTTGCCAGTTATGCGATTGGTGATAACCTCAGAGTACATTTATTTCGTCGTGATGAGTTGATGCAATGTCAGGTCATACTGCAAGCAAGCATTCAGGATTCATGTACGTTACTACTTAGCCCAGATGCCCAACGTCGTCTTGTTTCAGAGCGCTGGATTTTAGGGTAATAACAATTAACTACCGCTTATTTGGTTAGTATTTTTATTGCGATAAATCGTAATTAGGCATTATATGTCTAGATCAATTTGTCGATATAAAAATAAATAATGTATGCCAAGTCAGTACGATATAACAGGAGCACATCAATGGAAAATCAAGATTTTTGGCAGGGTAAATATCCTAATAGCATTTCTAGAAATATTGACACTAACCGTTATTCTTCTATTTTAGAGTTGTTTAAAGACTCTTGTCGTAAATACGCCAATAAGCCTGCATTTTCTAATATGGGCCGGACGATTACGTTTGCCGAGCTGGATAAATATAGTGCAACTTTTGCAGCTTGGATTCAGCAGAATACCGATTTGCAAGTCGGCGATCGTATTGCCGTGCAAATGCCGAATGTGTTGCAATACCCCGTTGTTGTGTTTGGTGCGATGCGAGCAGGTTTAATTATTGTTAATACCAATCCGTTATATACAGCACGTGAAATGGAGCATCAATTTAAAGATGCGGGCTGTAAAGCACTGGTGACATTGGCCAATTTTGGCCATTTGGTGCAGGAAGTGTTGCCGCAAACGGGTATTCGTTATTTAATTATCAGCGAATTGGCTGATATGTTGCCGATGCCAAAACGTTTGATCGTCAATAGCGTGGTTAAATACGTCAAGAAGCTGGTTCCTGCCTATCATTTACCGGATGCGATTCCCTTTACCCAAACGATGAAAGCGAATCCCGCCAAACTCAAAGAAGTGACACCTAAAGCAGATGATATCGCGGTGTTGCAATACACGGGCGGCACCACAGGTGTGTCGAAAGGCGCGATGCTTACTCACCGCAGTATCACCAGCAATATGGTGCAAACACACGCCTTTTTGTCGACAGTGTTAGAAACAGGTCGCGAAACGATGATTTGCCCGTTGCCGCTGTACCATATTTTTGCTTTTGGCGTGTCTTGTATCGGCATGATCATGGGCATGCACACGGTGTTAATAACTAATCCGCGTGACGTCGGTGGTTTTATTGAAGAAATCAAGAAATGGGATTTAACGGCAATGATGGGGCTAAATACCTTGTTTGTGGCGTTAATGAATCATCCTGATTTTAAAACGATTAATTTCTCCAAGCTCAAAATTACTATTGCGGGCGGCATGGCGATGCAACATCAAGTTGCACATGACTGGGAGCAAATCACAGGCTGTAAAGTTTGTGAAGGTTACGGCATGACCGAGTCTTCTCCCGTTATCACCATTAATCCACCCACAGCTATTCAAATTGGCACCATTGGTTTGCCAACACCCAATACCGAAATTCGAATTGTTAATGATGACGGTGAAGATGTCGCTTTGGGCGAGTCGGGCGAGTTGTGGGCGCGTGGTCCGCAGGTGATGAAAGGCTATTGGCAGCGCGCTGAAGCAACGGCGGATACCATTACTACTGACGGCTGGTTAAAAAC
>CANBZV010000194.1 GCA_947373945.1 Moraxellaceae bacterium | reverse complement strand
TTGGAGCTCTTGCGTTGCTTGATGGCCTTTACAAGGATCACATCAGATGCCGGGTTGGCCAGGTCAGATGCTACGGCGTAAAGTTCCTGAAGCTTGGCTTCGACCTCAACTAGCCCCTGACTCAGACGCGCAAGTATCTTAAAACGTGCGATTGATTGCTCAGTCTCATCGCCAAATGGTTGACTTGAAACGCTGGCAATCATGCTCTCAGCTTTAGCGCGAACTGTTGCCTGGATGGCTTCGGATGCGCCATGGACTGCCTGTCCGGCCTTTTGGATTGAAGAAAGATCTCTTTGGGGTAACGACATGGGACTCCACTTCTTTAAAACATTACGGGAAATATGACTGACGGTTTGGTTTGCAAATGGTCACTGTTGCAGGAATAGGTATTGCGCAGTGACGACCAATGTTACGAAACCAAAAGTGGTGCAAATGGGACTAGCAGCAGTTTCTTGAAGTACATCTGCGCGGTGATGTTTGAGTCATCGGAGTTCGCCTCCGCTCTGGTCACGCAAAAGGCGCCAAAAGCAAACCAAACAAGTAGGCCCAGACCGACAAACCAGGTGTCTCCGGTCGGTGACAGTAGCCTGAGAGTCGCTACTTCATCAATCGCTGCGAACGGAATCAACCATGCGCATATGGAAAACAACAGCAGCATACAACTGAGCACTGCGATTTGAAAGGCGTCTTCATGGTTACTTTCCATAAACAAACTGCTGCTTTAAGTTGGCTGGGTCCAGGCTTCGATGGGCCTCGGTGTGCCAGTGCCAAATTGTGGATGAAGACATGCTCTGTAATCGGGGAACCATTGGTATTTGTAACCTCAAGCGCATGAAAAACGACGAATTCAGAGCATGAACAGTTGAACTTGTATGGGCAAAGCGGGTGTTTTCGCGGCTTATCTCAATGCAAGTCACTGCGGAAGTGGCTGCAGAATCATGGCATGTAAATCAATTGCAAATTCAGAAATGAGCAACGCCCTTGTTACGTACAAGCAATATGTGTCCACAAACGATAGCTTAAAGCGCATGGGAGCTGAAGTCGATATCAATATGTGCAAAGAGGCTTACAAGAACAAATGCAAAGTGGGTGACACCGGGATACTTTGCCACTGTAAATTTGAAGACGGAAGGCCAATAGAGATTAGGAAACTGAATGACGACGTATATGTTACTCGTCGTCGGAAAAATGGACAAGATGACCATCTGAGCGACTGCGCCTACGGAAAAAATTCTCACGCTACTGCCACCGAATATTTAAAACCTATAGCAGAGCGGGATGGTCACATGGAGGCACATGTGAACGTTAAGCTTAACTTTACAGAGGAGATTGCCAACTCTAAAGAAGGGGGTACAGAACAGCAGTATCCAGATGATGTGACTAAACCGTCTCAACGCAAAGCAGAGCCAGTGGCCTTGCTTTACGAACTCATTGAAAAGACGGGCATTAATCGATGGGAGTGTGCCCAGGTTCGCAGCAATAAGAGTGTCTTTGAGAGGCTCAATCAAGAGGTGGCAGCGGCAAAAATGAACGAGAAGCCGATGAAAGACAATCTGTATGTGGCAATTGAAGGGGACTCTCCGGAACTTTGGGAACAGAAAAAAGAGGCTTTAAAAACTAATAGTGAAAAAACGCGAAAAGGCACCCTTGTCATGGGAGAAATTGGTTCCTTTCACTTCAAAAATGGAAAAATTAAATTTCGCCTCAAGGGTATTCAACAGTTCTTCAGGATGTCTGAGGTTCAATTCCGGGCAATGCGCACGTCCTACCCTCGGATTTTGAGGCGCATCAGAAAAGCTAATGGAACGCTAAAAAACTGTCGGATTACCTTTTTTGGAGTCATTTCGGTAGGCCATATCTGTGATGTCAGGATCGAAACCATGAATCTTTGCTTGATGAGTCGAGACTATATTCCCTGCGATTCGTACTTGGAAGTTCGCGTTGCACATCAGCTTGTTAAGGAAGGACGTAAATTTTTGCGAGTGCTACGCCCGATGGATGTGAACTCAAAGTACATGGCCGACTTTGAGTTGCTCGATATGGGGACGCGGTGGGTGATGGAGATCTTCGGCATGCGGACCCTAGAGTATCTTGCCGTTAAAAAAGAGAAGAAGATTTTCTGGGCAAATACTGTTGGTAACAATTTCTGGGAGTGGGATGTAGTGAATGGTCTTGTAAAAATCCCTGGCTTCCCCCCTCTGCCTATTGTGAAATAGGGCAGTTCTCATCGCACCTATTTGCCTTGCGGTGGCTCCTGAACGACTGGATAGCCGCCATGGCGAGGGGCTTCTGTTACTTTTAGGTAACCTGAACTTGATGCGTGCCGGCATGCAAATCACGGGCCATTCAGGATCTAGTCGTCATTGCCCGATCTTTGAACGACTAGCAGTGAGATTCACCACGAAGGGCGTTGGTAAGCGCCTTCGAGATGAATTTCAGGTGGACAACCCGCCTAAATGATGCAAACAGAGTCCTATTCGTCAAGATCCAACTGTTCATCTTCAATGCGGATGATCCTGGGGCGGCCCTTTGGACGCGCGCCAGTGTAAGCTCCAGTGATGGACACACGCGTGTGTCCGAGCTCAAGTGCCACAATCTCACGCGCCATACGATCCTTCTCTGGGTCATACACGGCCGGGGTACCGCGCACAGCGGACGGCATACCAGAAAGCTCTTGGTAGCGATCATTTGCGTAGGCTGCACGCAATCCATGAGGCGTAATTTCGAGTTGACTTTTGGTAATGCCGAAGAGACCGCAGACGTAGTAACTACGAGCCAAGGCTTGCGCAAGCTTCTTGCCGCCGGGAATAAGATTGCCATTTTCGCTCATGCGAGCCATTGCTTTTGCCCGATTCAACACATCGCGTTGCTTCTCAGTGCGGATAGGAACAAAGCGCGAGCGGCCGCCTTTTGTGCCGTGCTCGAGACGAAGCACAGCACCACCATCAGATACTAAGGGTTGCATCAATGTCGCCTCTTGGATGCGCAATCCGAAGGCTTCTTGCAGTTCAAGCCGCATGGCGACCCAAGGGTCTTTTGCGTAGATTTGAGCAATGAGGTCTTCAAAGGAAACGTCATCGTGCGCCGACCATGACTTGTCAATCGTAGTGACATATGAGCGTTTGATACTTTCTGCGGGAATGCCGTAGTCCACCGCGTCCTTTATCATGCCATTTTTTCCAGTCGAGGCGGCAAACCAGCGCATCACGGAAAAACGAGTTTGAAGCGTAGCGGCCGCTAGTGCCCCTTCGCGCCAGTTGTCAGCAAGCGCTTGCATATGCCTCTGTGAAAAATTCAATACGTTTTTGATATGAAGACCGGCATGGTGCAAAGTCTTGAACGCCTGGAACGAGATTTCCGCCCTAGCCTTCTTTGTAGCCCGCCCAACTGTCTTGTCGCGCAAAAGATGTTGACGACCGCTGACTTCAAGAAGGATTTGAAGTTGCCGCTTCCAGTCAAGATCTGTAAACGCAGTCCCATACCGGTTGTGGCCGAGGTACGCGGGCGTGTCTTGAATAGCTTCAATCATTTGAATCTCCTCGAGAAAGATGAAAGGCGGTGGGGCTAAGCCAACAAAGCGCCAAACTCGTTGCAGGCTTCGTTGACGAGTCGAATGAAATTGAGTGCTCCTTAGAACATGAAATGCAGTGAGATTGGTGCATATGAAAACTCCAGATAAATTAGAAGATGAAAAAGGAAAAGGAAAAAAGGGATACGCGGGTTGCATTTAGTGTTTTAAGTCGAATGGCGCGGACGGTTTCCCGGCCAGTCACCACTTGAACCAGACGGCTCACGTGCGACGAGGACGATTGAGGAATGCCCTTAGCGGCCCCCTGCGACCGGGAGCCCATTCCAATGCGGCCCCTTCTGAGACGTCGTTAAACGTGATCAAAAGTTGCCCATGGTCAAACAGAGGGGGCGCTGACAACATTCCCTGGGCCACGCACAAAGGCGTGAGTTCAGGTACTCGGTCAAGGTTCTCAATTAGACGTAGGCGAGCCAATGCGAGCCAAGGTGCAGACGAAAAACAGAGTAGTGGCGCAAAGGCGTACTAAGTTTCGCGACTGTCCTCGCAAGCGCGAACAGGTGAGGGCCTTTTCAGGCCCTGGGGATAGTCGTGCAACTTCAGAAGTCGCAGTGACTGATGGGATCAACTGCAGCGATCAATGAGCTCACTACAGGAATGGGTATGTCGCGAACCTGGCGACCGCTCAGATGCATTACGCAAATGCCTTGGCTTCAGCCCCTCTCGGGGATTTCCACTTCAGTGGGAATGTGCAATTAGTGTAGTCATAACAGAATACGTTGTCAACGCCAGAAATCTATAACTTGTTGCAGAAAAATATAAGTCATTGCTGTAACCCGCATGGATGCTCGCAAAGAAAGTGCCTCTCTATTTAATCTAATTAGCCAGGTATCGATTGATGCATTCAGCGTGGGCACCAGCGTTTACGACGCCGCGTTGTGTCGTGAATAAATGTTGTCTGAAAGCATGCGATTTCCACTGCTTTGCGGAGATAAGTTGCTTTACGAATACCACTAATATCTGTATGAGGTTTGAAGAAGTCGTGACGTAGTCGTTCAATAGAACGACATGCCGGTTAGAAATATCCATTCAGATAGCAGCTGAAATT
>CANBZV010000193.1 GCA_947373945.1 Moraxellaceae bacterium | reverse complement strand
GCGTTATAACGGAATTCAGCAGGAGAATGGAGGCAACCCTGTCAGCTCACCCTCGGCACACGCATCACAATTACCGTTGCTACCTTCCGGTCCTGGCGGGGTTCACTGCTTAGCGTTGCGAGGAAACCGACAGAGTCACCATAGCAAGCGCGCTTTAGAGTTTCTTCTTTAGCGGGCGGCTAGTATAGGTGAGGTTTTTGTCTTTGGGAACAGTGATTTGGAAAAAATATGACAACAATTCATTTAAGCTCTTTCAATAGTCCGCTGGGTTTGCTCCATTTGGCGCATGTTGATGATTGTTTGTACGCTTTGAACTTTGAAGAGTTTTATGATTCCTTTATCAGCCACCTACAGACACGCTATGCGGAAGCTGAATTGGTCGAAGCCCCTATCAATCCCCGTATCCAACAAATATTGCAACGTTATTTTGCTGGTGATTTACATGCCTTAAATGCACTCGCCGTCAATGCGAGCGGCACCTTTTTTCAGCAACAAGTTTGGCAAGGCTTACGCCAAATCCCTGCTGGCAACACCTACTCTTATCAACAACTCGCTCAGTATGTCGGCAATATGAAGGCACAACGTGCTGTTGGTACGGCGAATGGCAGAAATCCCATTCCACTGGTTATTCCTTGTCATCGCGTTATTAACAGCAATGGTAAATTGGGCGGTTTTGGCGGTAAATTGTGGCGTAAAGAATGGTTGTTAACACATGAAGGCGTGTCTTGGCGGGCTTAGCAGGTTGGAGAATAAATTCGCCCCTACGATGGTGGGGCGAATTCATGACTAAAACTTACTTCTTCAGCAACTTCTCGATATCTTTGGCAATATCCATAGGATCGGTTGTTGGCGCATAACGCTCGACAACATTGCCGCTTTTATCAACCAAGAACTTAGTAAAATTCCATTTCACTGCATTCATACCCAATAAACCCGGCGCAGCTTCTTTTAGATGCTTGAATAATGGATGTGCATCATCGCCATTAACATCAATTTTGGCGAACATCGGGAAAGTAACGCCATAGTTCAATTCGCAAAACTGGCTAATTTCTTCATTACTCGCCGGATCTTGACTCATAAATTGATTACAAGGAAAACCAAGAACAATAAAACCTTGTTCTTTATATTTCTCATATATCGCTTCTAAGCCTTTGAATTGTGGCGTAAAACCACATTTGCTCGCCGTATTAACAACCAAAATAACTTGACCTTTATAGTCAGCAATCGGTTTTTCCTGACCAGTAATGGTAGTAGCAGAAAACTCATAGACGCTGGGCATAATCACATTCTCCAGTTGATAAATTTTTGACTTGTACGGACAATTCGCAAATCGCCCCTATTTTTTCTCTAAACGTAACGACGCCGAATTGACACAATAACGCAAACCCGTCGGTTTAGGGCCATCGGGAAAGACATGACCCAAATGGGCATCACATTGCTGGCAGACAATTTCAACACGAGTCATACCATGACTATGATCACGATTCTCAGTAATCATGTCTGCTTGCACCGGTTGATAGAAGCTTGGCCAACCCGAACCTGACTCAAACTTGCTCGCTGAACTAAATAACGGCGCACCACAGCATCGACAGTGATATACGCCCTCTTCATGACAATTCCAATATTCGCCTGTGAATGCACGTTCAGTACCCTTCTCACGACAAACTTGAAACTCTTGCGGACTTAATTCCGCTTGCCATTCGGCGGCAGTTTTTTGGATTTTGCTCATCATACGCTCCTGTTTACCTCAGACAACCGTTTTATAACAGAGAAACTTTGACATTCCACTGAACAATCACGCTGTTTTTCGTTAGAATCAAGAGTTTAGAGTCTCTGCAAACGAGTTTGTTACTATGGAAATTGTAAAATCAGCAAAATTACAAAATGTATGTTATGACATCCGTGGCCCCGTATTAAAAGCGGCCAACGCGATGGAAGAACAAGGCCACCGTATTATCAAACTCAATATCGGCAATCCCGCGCCCTTCGGCTTCGAAGCGCCGCAAGAAATTCTGGCGGACGTGATTGCCAATTTGCCCAATGCTGTGGGCTATTGTGACTCAAAAGGCTTGTTTGCTGCCCGCAAAGCCGTCGTTCAGTATTACCAGCAGAAAAACCTGTTTGTCGATGTAGGCGATATTTACATAGGCAATGGTGTGTCCGAACTGATTGTCATGGCGATGCAAGCTTTGCTCAATAATGGCGACGAGATGCTGATTCCTGCACCCGACTATCCGTTATGGACTGCGGCTGTGACCTTGGCTGGTGGTACACCTGCGCACTATTTATGTGATGAGAATAATGGCTGGTATCCAGACCTCGCCGATATTGAAGCTAAAATCACACCTAAAACTCGTGGTATTGTCGTCATCAATCCTAACAATCCAACGGGTGCCGTTTATCCAAAACACATTTTGGAAGGCATTGTTGCGTTAGCTCGTCGCCATGATTTGATTATTTTTGCCGATGAAATCTACGACAAGATTCTTTACGACCAAGCACAACATACCTCTATCGCGACATTATGTGACGACTTGTTGTGCATTACCTTTAATGGTTTATCCAAATCCTACCGCATAGCTGGTTTTCGCTCGGGCTGGTTAATGGTCAGTGGCAATAAAAAATGTGCCACCGACTATATTGAAGGTTTAGATATGTTGGCCTCCATGCGTTTGTGCGCCAATGTTCAAGCGCAATATGCGATTCAAACTGCGTTAGGCGGTTATCAGAGTATTAACGACCTGATTCGTCCGGGCGGTCGTTTGTATGAACAACGCGAAGTGGCATGGAAAATGTTGAATGATATTCCCGGCGTCAGTTGTACTAAACCTGAAGGCGCACTGTATCTATTTCCAAAACTAGATCCAACGATGTACCCGATTGAAGATGACCAAGCGTTTATTCTGGAACTATTACAAGCAGAGCGGGTGTTATTGGTCCAAGGAACAGGCTTTAACTGGCCACACACCGACCATTTCCGTGTCGTCTTTTTGCCGCATATTGATGAGTTGAAAGAAGCGATTAATCGTTTAGCGCGGTTCTTAGCGCAGTATCGGGCTAGATTTAATTGATCTGCCGATGAGCCAATGAAAGTCACGTTTGTTTATTGATCTAAACAGGCGTGACGATCACATAATATGCTACTTAATACGCCCTACTATATAGCGCACTATTTTGTCGGAATGACCAGTACGGGAATAGTAGATTGATTTAACACTTCTTTGCTAATACTACCCTCCAACAACTTCATCCACATTCCTTTGTGTTGTGAACCGACAATAATCATCTCTGCCGACAATTTTTCAGCTTCTTTAATAATCGTAGCCACGATAGACGTGCCATTCACCAACAAGCCCAAACACTCTATGCCAGTGTTTTGTAATTGCTGGCTTAATTCTTGTACCTGTTGATGTTCACTATGAAACCGTTGAGCTATATCGTGACGTAATTCTTTAGGGTCAATATAAACAGGAAATTCGCCAAAGACTCCGCCATAACCAACCATCTCTTCTTGCGAGTCGGTGGCATGTAGCAAGCAAACGCGGGCAGATAAACCACGAGCCAGCTTGGTGGCATAATCAACGACTGAAGCCGTTGAACTGGATAAATCGACACACACAAGTATTCTCATCATCAATCTCCTTAACAGAAGGGCAATACCTAAATACGGTGAGTTTATTATTTGCAGAGTGTGCTTTATTTATCATCGCTAAACCTTCTATGTTAGGTTTAGCAGATAACTAGAATTTAGGCTCACCCTCTTTTACAATTAGCATAACTTGGCTGTGCGGCCACCTTCCCCGTGACATTGGGGAAGATTAACGTTATTGCAACTTACAAACGTTCTACTGCAAATCCTAAACCTTGTACTAATTCTGCCTGTGCATACGGTGCAACCACGGCACGACTCATCACTTCTGCACGCAAATAAGTGGCGGCGACGCGTTGCAAATCAGCAATCGTCACTTTCAACAATTTGGCGCGTAAAGCGCGACGTTGAGCAGGTGAACGACCATACAAGCCATTATGGAACGCACTACGCGCTTCACCAGCGGGCGACATCGGTTTATCCAAACTAGCCATAATACCGAGAATAACTTCTTCCAATTGCCGTTCTTCATGCTGATTTGTTTGCAACCACACCAAGCTGGCACGGAAATCGTCATAGGTTTCTGCCAAACGAGGGTCTCGGTACGAGAAGAATCGGAACGCACAGGCATTACTGTCGTAACTTGCACCGCCACCATAAGCGCCGCCTTGTTCGCGAATCGCCCGATGCAAAAAGCCGTTCCGCAAAAAGCCACCCAAAATCATTAATGCCGCAGCATCGTCATGGTCTATTGCCACTGCCGGATATGCTGCGGCGCAGAATTGCACCTGTGTGTTAGCCAGCCAAGCGGTATGGGTAATCGCTGTTTGCGTTTCACCTTGAATGGGATATTGCACTTGAGTTGACGGTAAAACATTGGCGCTCGCCCACGTTGTTTCCAACGTACTGACCAAAGCACTTAAACGCTCTTTTTCGGCAATCAAGAAAAACTGACGGGGCGATGCCAATACTTTGTGATGAATAGCTTTTAATTCGCCGAGCAATTGAGCAATGCCTTCGTCACTTTGGCTGGCCAGCACTAATTC
>CANBZV010000192.1 GCA_947373945.1 Moraxellaceae bacterium | reverse complement strand
GTGCCATTGGCTTGAAACGCACCAGCGGCATTGTCGTTGCCTTGTTGTGTTAATGAGGCGCTACCACCACTCGAACCAAATTGGTCGGCACGGGCAAAATTGGCCGCGCCGATTTGAGCAATCAGAATTTCGTCTTCATAACTTTGCGGCGTTGCTGAAACATTGGCATTGGCAAAGTCAGTCGCCGTTTGTTCAATGTCGCTGACATCCTGAGGATCAGCCGCCTGTGCTAGTGATACCAGCATTACGAGAACGAAACCTATGGGATATTTCATCACACTGCTCCTCATCATTATCAAACGACTACACCAACGCCCTACCTAACTTAGGGAGAATAAATCACTACTCAAAACCAAAAGGCTGACTCGTTTCTACAGGAGCAGTAGGTGTCATTTTTTTCTTTTTGACAACCAAAGGCTTGGCAACTGGAGCAGCCATAGGAACAAGCGGTGCTATTACCGAAGCACTGTCTTTTACGACTTTATGCTGTTCAAATGGTACTTCTTCACTAAAGCCATTGCTCGCCATTTGCAGTTTTTTATTAGCCATTGGTTCAGTATGACGCAAGCGTTCTTGGCGATAACGCTCAAGTACAGGAGCGTGATAATCCGCTTCATTAGCTAGCAACCAACTGCGATTATCTATGCCTTCGGCGATTAAATTGACCACCGCGGCTTCTATCGCTTCCTGCACAGCAATTTGCACAGGCTCATTCAGCGTTGTGCCCACTTCTGCTTCTAACAAGCTTTTATAAGAAATAAACTTGTAAACACCTGACGTAAGTTGTGTGGAATAAACGGTTTTTGTCGTTGACACACTATGCAGAATTTGCCCGCTATTAATATCAATGGCGCGCAGGTTAACCGTCACTTGGTCGGCACGATATTGACCCGCACCACCAACACCGAGATATTTCAGCCCTAAACCACCGGTTTTAATATTGGAGTCATAGCCAATCACCGCGCCTTCAATCAGTAATTTTGCACCCATTAATGATGGTAACTTAATTGGGTTTTTGTTATCACCTTCACCTGGTTGTTCAATGGCACGCACAATTTTTCGTTCAGTGAGGATGTTTTGCAGATTCTCGCGTTCTACAGGAATAAACCATTTGGAGTCGCGTAACGCTTTTAGCAAAATGGCGGAACCACCTTGAGTGACGGCGGTAGAAAAGTTACTTTCAGGACTGGATTTATATTGCCCAGTTTGATCTTTAAAGCCATATACCGCTGCGACTACTTTGCCTCTGGGTGCAGGCAAATTAAGCATATCGGACGTTAAGTTGGTCATGGGAGTCAATTCCGCCGTACCAAAAGTGCTGATGGGCGTGTTATTAAAAGTCGAGCAGCCCGACACACCGACAACGACCAATAAAGACAAGAGCAGACTTCTTTTGTAATGCATGACAGATTCCCAAATTACCCAATAGAAAACACAAGAACCCCTTGACGCCGAAACGCAAGGGGTGATTAACCTCATCCTAACATTCTAGTATTAGAATGCCTGATGTTGATTAATGGTGGCAACGTTGCTATCACCAGACTGGTAAACAGTAGCGAGGTCATTAACAGCAACCTGTACCACTGTTGCCGTGTTGGCAGAACCAGAGTACTGAGCAACATAAGCATCGTTACCAGCATCTGCTTGAATAATGGCAGCAAATTGTGAGTCACCAGACTGTTGGATTTGAGCGAAGTTAGAGGCGCCTAATTGGAAAATTATCGCCGTATCATCACCACCACCGTCGTTTTGCGCGCCGCCCAACACAGTACCGCTACGATCAAGCACTTCGGAACCTTGAGAAATTGCCGCGACATTGTCAACATTAGCTGTGGTATCAGCGTTAGCCAAAATTGCAGAGGCTACACCAGCAGAGATCAACTCATTAGTGCCATCGCTTAATGTACCGGCATCAGCCAAGCCAACGGTGGTTGCCAATGTGGTATTGTCTTGCGTCAGGTCAGTGGCGAACAATGTCGATGCGGTGGCAAATGCTGACGCATCATCAATAGAGAGTTGAGCGATCATTGCTTTCGACGCGTCAGTACTATCTTGCTTAATATAAGCAAAGTTAGCGACTGCTGCATTCAATGGTGCGTAAGCCACTGGGCCAGCGTCTACCCATGTTGGAGCAGCTAAATCAATGGCTGTTGCTGAAGCGTTAGTTGCCGTAGGTGCTGTTGGGTCAATTGCGCCCGCATCACTGGCAGCGCCTTGGTAAACAACGGCATTGTTGATAACGCCATCACTGGTAGCAGCATCTTGTAAAATCTGGCCATAGTTAACATTACCATCGGCGTAAATTTGTTCGATGGTGGCGGTGCTGGTGGCTGGATCGTTTACTTGGGATACAATTGCTTCGTTTTCAGCAAAAGCGATACCACTAGTCATTGCCATGACAGCAACTGCAAGTACGTGCTTCTTAAACATGATCGGATTCCTCTTGGTCTAGGTTGGTTAGTTACATCGTTCACTGGTTGGACAAACTGCTTTCCGCATCTTGGTCATATTCAAAACTTTGTGTTTGACCTGTTGCTTTGGCGGTGGTCGTGATTCGCACCACACCACTACCAATTTCGGTAATTTCAATAATGAAATCAGAGGTTTCGGTTATCCCTGCCTGTACTTTTCCTGTGCCATTAACAACACTGGAAATGATGTTCGATGACAAACGATTAATCAGTGCCGTTTGCAAACGTTTATTAAACGTATCCAGTGCTGACACCGGTGTTTTGGCAACAACCGGTGCTTTATGCTGATCTTGTGCTTGTGCTTCGTTTAACAGCACAGAGCCATTACCGGGATTACCACCAAAAGATGGATTCACGGGGTAATAGACCAACGGACTGGCTATCGCCCATACTGGCAACAACAGCAGCAACACGCTTAACGGCACACTCGGCTTGATCATCGCTTCATTTCTCATCGTTATGTCTAATTCAACTTGATTTCATCTTTTGCCAAATCGGGATTAGTGAATAACTCCTCGACGTCAGCACTAACTACTTTGTCATACACAACCGCTGGTGCGGCCTGCCCTGCACGCTGCGCACGACTGGCATTAAAATGAATGAACTGTTGATAAACCACCTGATCGGCATACTTGACGGTGATCTGGCTACCATTACGCGCTGATGGCCGTTCGGTGATCACTAATGAGTACGTGTTATCAGGATCTAGTGTCAGCCAACTATCAACAAACGCTTTGTAGAAAGCCTGACCAGCAAAGGTTCTGGTTTGGTTTAACAACAAACCATGCAGTTCTATCTCTGCTATGGCAGGCATAGAAACCAAGAAACCTAACACTAACGCCAGCATCGCTTTCAACGGCTACCACCTCATTTTATTTCGCTACAGACAAACACTTGACAGCTATGACTGCATTTAAGTTAGGACGTATATTGGCGGTGTTTCATGTCATATTGATGGCAAATTCGTGAAACTAATGCGGAGATTGATGAAGTGAGAAATTTGCCAGAAGGAATAAACGAAGGGGTAGATTTAACCGTCTTAGTGGCCAAAGAAAAAGGGCGAATAAATTCGCCCCCTAGTAGTATCAATAGTTAAAGCTTTTTCTTCTTGCAGTCCTTGTCATTGGCACAGGTATCATCGTCGTCATCGCCACCCAGATATTCAAACAAGAAGTCCGAGGCCAATGCTTCGCGCTTTTTCTGCTGACCATTTGCCATGGCTGCCGACTGTGTGGCTGCTGCCGATACCGAACCTGCGGCTGCCATTGCCCCCGAATCGACACCCGCGCTAGGCACACCTGTTGCTTCGCCTTGCACCTGAATATTGTCGGCATTGGCGACATTAAAGGCGGCAATATTTAAGCTACCCGCAACCCGAATACCGGCCTCACCCGCATCTACCGTCCCACGTGGCGCAATCAAGTTCGCCGATCCAGAAGGTGCACCTGCTTTGGTTTGCAAAACAGCAATACCGGCACCACTGACTTGTGATTTGGCATCAACCAAACAGAAATGATCAGAGTCACAGAGATATTCTGGCGGCGGGACTTCGGTGCTGGTTTTAGCGCCCTTACCGGCATTGACATCACCATTAGAACTCCAGATCAAGACATCGCCGCCTTGCTCGGTAAAAATCCGACTTTGCGCCAACAGAATACTGTTATCACTAAACAGGCCAACCTTGCCGCTTTCCAGCGTTAAAATACCTTGATTATTGGGGCCAATGCCAGCCGACGACTCAGATTTTGCCACTTGTGGCGGCGCTGAGGTACTGCCGACCAAAATGCGTCCACCGGGGCCAAGTATCGAAATATCCCCGCCTTTTTGCGTCTGCACCGTCGAACCACGCATATCAAAGACACCAGTTTGCTGCAAGACATCGGCACCATTTTGACCACCACGGGTACTATTGGCGGTATAACCCAAGGCCGCTGGGAATAAGGTGTTGATGGCTTGATAACCACGACCATACTGACCTTTGTAAAGGCTATTTTTGTCGTTAAAGTCGGTGCCGACTTTGTTGAGAATCGCTAAGAACACTTTATCAACCAGCGCTTGTCGCTGTGGTGCCGCCAAGGTTTTAAACGCTGACCACGCGTTAGCGGCATATTTACCTTGCTCAGACACCGACAATACCGACCATGTTTTTGCTGCTTGCTGTAAGGCGTCTGTTCCTGCTTGACCACTTCTAGTCATGTCAT
>CANBZV010000191.1 GCA_947373945.1 Moraxellaceae bacterium | reverse complement strand
GAAGATGCGATTCGCACGTGTCGTTTGGCGCGTGAGTTATTGGACGGCCATAACTTGGTGAAGCTGGAGGTGTTAGGTGATGAAAAGACGCTCTATCCCAATGTTGTTGAAACCTTAAAGTCAGCGGAAGTGTTGGTGCGCGAAGGGTTTGAGGTCATGGTTTATACCTCTGATGACCCGATTATTGCCAAACAACTGGAAGAAATTGGTTGTATCGCGGTAATGCCTTTGGGGAGTTTGATTGGCTCAGGCTTGGGCATTATCAATCCGTATAATTTACGCATCATTATGGAACAGGCCAAAGTGCCGATTATTGTTGATGCTGGTGTTGGTACCGCATCAGATGCGGCAATTGCGATGGAATTGGGTTGTGCTGGTGTATTGATGAATACAGCCATTGCTAAAGCGCAACAGCCGATTTTGATGGCCTCCGCGATGCGTAAAGCGGTGGAAGCTGGGCGTGAGTCCTTTTTGGCTGGCAGAATGCCGAAAAAATTATATGCTTCGGCGTCCAGTCCACTTGATGGTAAGTTTTTCTAACGATGAATAGCACCGATTCTACAGTGGCCGAGACCACTGCCAAGAAAGAATATCCGCGTCGTATTATGACTTTTATGCGTCGTTCGTCGGCGTTTACAACCTCGCAACAGCAGGGAATAGACGAATACAGCGAGCGTTATTTGCTCGATACTGAAAATCAGCGTTTCGATGCACAAGCTATTTTTGGTCGTGTTGCGCCGTTAACGGTGGAGATTGGCTTTGGCATGGGCTATTCGCTCATCACGATGGCTGAAGCTGCGCCTGAGCGTGATTTTATTGGTATTGAAATTCATCCTAACGGTATTGCTCAAATTTGTTATGAAGCAGGGCAACGTAATCTGCCCAATTTGCGCATTATTGATGGTGATGCGTTATTGATGCTCGAAAACTATTTTGCTGATAATAGTATTGATACCGTGCAATTGTATTTTGCCGACCCGTGGCCAAAGAAAAAGCATCATAAACGTCGTTTTGTACAAACGCATCATATGCAATTGATTCGCCAGAAACTAAAAGTAGGCGGTATCTTTCACGCCGCAACCGATTGGGAACATTATGCCCAATGGATGCTGGATATTCTGGAAGTTGCTGAAGGCTTTAGTAATATCGCAGGTAAAGGCTGTTTTGCTGAGCGCCCTGAATATCGTCCACTGACCAAGTTTGAAGTCCGCGGCCAAAAGCTGGGTCATGGTGTTTGGGATGTGTTGTATAAAAAAGAGGGTTGATGACTTGTTATTCCTTCTGATTTCCCCGTAAGAGCGAATTTTTTCGCAGATCTCCCTGTACATAGGCGGACAAATCCGCCTCTACAGCGGCACAAGCCCATTAATATCGTTGTTATGTAAGCAACGATGTGAAAAGTAATATAAGCGGCCAGTAAACGAAATTCGACGCGCATACTCCGATCAAGCCAATTCAGTCTACTTTCTGGTAGCTGCTATTAAAATAATAGGCTTAAGGAACTTGCCATGAGTCATACTTTTACTCGCCGTCCCCGTATTCGTCCTTTACTTCATCAATCTACACTTGTCCTCGTTGTTGCCTTTGCGCTTTTCGGTTGTGGTGGCGGTGGATCATCTGACACGACCACCACTGGTGATAAACCCGATGTGGCGGAGGTTATTGGTTGTGATGAACCTGCCGTGCTCGATAAAGATGGAAAAGTGGTTTTTCCTGCCGAAGCGACTGAAATTGAAGGTCCAGTAGATGTCGATGAAGATTTAGGTCTGTTGTCTGATCTTTATCCCGATCTGGATACCACAACAGATGCTTATCACAGCAGTGTAAAATGTGAGCCATCCATTGGTGGCACGCTACCACCAGAAGAGTCTCCCACTGATGACCAACTGGCGGCAGAAGAGTATGTATCGGCGTTTGAGAGTGATAAAGGGCAAAAAATAGTTGATGATTTGAAGCTTAATCCTTTACCGCCCATTGCACCAATAGATACCGTGACAATGGGTAATTGCTTTATGAGAACGGCTGGCACCGATGTCCAAAAGCAAGTGCCTTGTGACAGCAAACTATTTTTACAAGCCAATCAACCTTTTGAAGGGCGCGACATCATCTATGTCCATGGTCTAGCGACTGATCATATCAAAGATAAATTGTTGAACCCCCCTAGTGCTTTAGGGCCAGTACATCCGGCTAATTTGAATTGGCCAGCAGACTCGGGTGAGTTTCTGAATGCGGGTGGCTATTACCGCACCTATGCCGAAAACTATTGGAAAGCCCATATTCTGGAGCATCTAGGCATGGGCTGGCAGTGGAGTTCGGGCGATCCCGTACCAATCTATCAACCAAAAGCAAATCGCTACATGCTCGTGGCGTGGTCATCGAACCAAACGCTGGAGTATGCTCAGCATGCCATGTTGACACAGATCCAGCTTGCTATAAGCAGTAACAAGAATGTTGTGACCCCTCCGACGTATCCTGCAACATTTGTCCGGCCTTTTTGTTCTAATGGATGTATCGTCATTAGCCATTCGACAGGCTCACCCATTACTAGTACCGCTATGAGTTTGGCGCACGCAGGATTCTTTGGCCCAGAAGCACAAAAGATTCCTAATTATATCGCGGCCCATATTTCGTTCGCTGGTGCGATATCTGGCAGTCGGCTGGCTTCGATAGCGATGGCCATAGGCCTAAGTGCTGCACCTGCTGTGGGGGCATCCAATATACTGTGTCCTATTAACGATTGGTTTTTTGGTACTAACAATACCTGTAATGCCGATACCACCTTTCTCGCCAATACCATTCTTCGTGATTTGATTCCCGCCGTGGCGCAAGGGGTATGGGGCGATTTTGTGGATAGCTCGCCAGTACCTACAGTCACGTCGGCAGGTGGACATCCTGTTGGCGGTTATATTGCCACGGGGTTTATGCTGCCTGGCCTCGATGATGGTGTGGTAACGATGAATTCTGCTTGTGGCAATCCAAATCCCGTTTTTCCAATTTTGCTGCCGCCGAGTGGTTTGACTGTCACCAGTTTGGTAAAAGGGTTCGATATGACGGAAAATGGCGGCAAGTTCTTGCGTGCGGCCAAGGTTCTTTTAGGTCAGAAAAATTTGAAAGCCCCCGCAGGGCCAAATTATTTGGCTGGCACATGTACACCGTATCTCTCGCCTACAGGAATGGTTATGCCTGTTGCTATCGGCTGGGGCGGCACACCGTTTGATGCCCGTAATCGCTTTAGAAACCATTATTCCTTTATTCAAGGATTGGCTGAGCATTCCTACGATGGCGGTAGCAGCACCGCGAATCCGTGGCCTAGCACGGGCGGAAATCCTCCCAGTACGTTACGCCAATATCTGTTCTTTGGTACTAATAACCTGGAAGAAAGTAATGCCGTGACGGATAGCTCCATCTACAGCAGGATGATTGATAGTAATGGTACACATTTGGCGAAGCCTGTGGCCTCACATGAGATTGTGCGTGGTCGAAAAGTCAGTTTTCATATGCCGTTTAATATAGGCAGTTGTAAGAAAAAAGGCACGTTAAATTACTTTTGCCAACGCTGGGTATGGAAACGAACCTACAATTTGCTCGATAAATGGCAAGAGAAGCAAAGCAGTCATTATGCTTATGAGTTTATAGGCAGGCGCTAAGTGTTGTGCTTAGTTTTTAATTGTTGAGAAAATGCCGCTAGTTAAGCGGCATTTTTTGTTTGTTTTGTTGTTGAGAAAGACTGTGTTATGTCTGCCAACGTACGGACTAGATGGCACATTCATATTGATAATACAGAGGCTTACTACTTAACTTATAAGGCCATCTGTTATGAATAAAGATCAAGTAAAAGGTGTTGCAAAAGACATCGAAGGTACCATTCAGGAAAAAGTCGGCCAACTGACAGGCGACAAAGAGCAACAAGCCAAAGGGCTTGGCAAGCAGATCGCTGGTAATGTTCAAAAAAGCGTTGGTGATGCCAAAGAGGCTGTGAAACAGGCCGTGAACAAGATTTAAGATCTGATTCTATTGCTAGCTGTTAGAGTATAAAACCCCACTTTTAGTGGGTTTTTTACGTATATGTGTGCCTGACTAGGAGAGTGTAGGCGGTCTATCGACCTGATGTTTAAGGCGATTAACAAGTTGTTGAGCCTGTAAATAATTCTGTGTAAACGCGTTTTAAATGAAGTTTCCTAAACGGTCTTCAAATTCGATCAGAAAGCGGCTCATGGCCGTACGCCAATCTCGGATGGGCATATTCCGTTTTTTGGTCGCTTGTCGATTGACACTGTTCAGCGACTCAATGGCATTCGTTGTGTAAATTGCTTTACGAATAGCTACGGGGTAGGCAAACAAGGTATTCAGATTGGGCCAGTGCGCAAACCATGATTTGCTAATTTGAGGATATTTCCCATCCCATGTCGTTGCAAAGGTTTAAAGAGCTTGTAATGCGGCATCTATCATCTTTGCCCACAATCTCCCAAGTGGAGTAGCTGAGCCAAGTACAGCGGATAAGGCGATAACCCGGCGGTTAAAAGATGCACTAGCACGAATAGATGTGCGCGTACTAGACCATTTCGTTATTGGTGTTGGGGAGTATGTCTCTTTTGCGGAGCGTGGTTTGATATAACAGAAGTGGCTGTTAAATTTCATAATTACGTTTAATAAAAGGAGGTGACACAGAAAACGTATAACTTTTGCTCAATCAATGTGTTGGAAAATAGTGATGAGCAAGAAACAGAAGCAAATGGA
>CANBZV010000190.1 GCA_947373945.1 Moraxellaceae bacterium | reverse complement strand
ATAAGATGATTTGTTTATAAACCATACGGTTATCGCCAAAAGCCATAAGGACGATAATGACGAACGATAAAAAAGCCGACCTGATGCTGATTGCCGTGACGCTTTTAGCTGCCGTAAGCTGGATTATGTCCCGCGAGGCAGTGCAGTTGATGCCGCCGCTGTTATTCATGGCGCTGCGTTTTTTGCTGGCAGCCGCTTTGTTGGCGGGTATGGGTCATGCTCAGTTACGGGTGATGGATGCCCATGCGCTACGCCGTAGCGCCAAGGTTGGTTTGGTCTTTGCTGCGGGCATGAGTTGTTGGGTGATGGGTATATTCACTGGCACACATGTTGGTGAAGGCGCTTTTCTCACCAGTTTGGGTGTGGTGTTAGTGCCGGTGATGGGTTGGCTATTTTTTGCAGAACAGCAAGAATTTACAACATGGCTGGCCTTGCTGGTAGCGTGTGCAGGTTTGGCGTTGCTGGCTTTACAACATGGCTTTAGTTTGGAGTTGGGGCAGTTGTTTTATCTGGTTGCTGCGATCATTTTTGCTTTGTTCTTTCATCTCAATACTCAAGCTGCGAATGTCAGTACGTATATAGATAAGCAAGGGCAGCATCGGCGTGTCGAGGGTGTGCCAGCGATTGCGTTGACCTCGGTAGTGCTGGCGATGGTGGGTATCGTTTCTGGCGTGTTATCGTTTGCTGTTGAGGCTTGGCAACCAACTTTTCAGCATTTCACGTTACCGCTGGCGGGCTGGATAATCGCTAGTGCTGTCCTTGGCACCGCATTGCGCTTTCTGGTGCAGACCTATGCCCAAAGTTTATCGAGTCATACTCATGGCGTGGTGATTATGGTGTTGGAGCCAGTATGGGTGGCTTTGCTGGCAGCACTTTGGTTTGGTGAGCAGATGTCGAGGCAGCAATTATTGGGCTGTGGCTTGATTTTTCTGGCGCTGTTAATCAATCGTGCTCGTACATTGCGGATGTGGGTTATGGGGGCGGTTGGTAGGTAGGGCATACGGTAAAGAGTGTTGGATTATTTACATTTTAACTTTTGATAGTGAAGCTTATGTTTGGCAGCAACTCCCCAGTCTGTATCAGGATAAAGGTCAATCAGGTCTTCGAAGGTTTTGTGGCTCGCTGATACGTTCTCCATTCTTTCTAGGCATAGTGCTTTGTAGAACATAATTTGAGCGTTCAATGATCTTGAGTAGTTGCCGAAGGTTTCAGCTTTTGATGCTTTAGAAAAACACTTTTGATAGTCGCCATCATCAAAGGCGTCGAGTGCAATAAATAAACTGCCTTGTTGTTTTATAGACGAACATCCTTGGATGATGAGTGAACCTAATATAATAAAAAATACTGATCGCATAATCTTATCCAATTTTTACGCCGTGCTTTAGAAAAATTCTCAAGAATTCATAAGGCTAAGTAGTGTGCACGATGGCAATTAAAGTCTCCAATTAGACTACGGCTTATTTACATGCAGGTGCTCCGTCATCAATTTTATGCTTGGCGGCAACCCCCCAATCTGTATCAGGGTACCTCTTAACTAAGCTTTCTAAAATGCCATTGCTAGCAGCTAATTCGCCCATTTTTTCTAGGCATAATGATTTGTAAAACATAATTTGAGCGCTAAGATTTTTGGATTTATTTTCATCAAAAGTCTCTGCTATGGATGCTCTTGATAAGCATGATCTATAGTTCTCTTTGTCAAAAGCCTTTAGTGCCATGTATAAGTTGCCCGACTGTGCACTTGGTAGAGAGCATCCGTATAAACACATGGGAATTATGATAATGTTGATTAATTTCATGGAGTAATCCAGTTTTCTATCTTGTTTCAGATCGTAGGGTTAGCGATTTTCTACCATTATCATAGAGATGCTCCATGAAATGCGAGGCAAATATATGCCAATAACGTGGGCCCTGCCAGAAATTGATAAGAATGGCTGCACAGGCTGTGGCCGTTGCGTCGCCGCTTGCCCGCCGCATGTGCTGTCGTTAGAGGCAGAGCGGCCGAATGGCTGGGGTAAGAAGAGTGCGGTACTGGACAATGCTGATGATTGTACTGGCTGCGCGAAGTGTTATGCCGTGTGTCCGTTTGATGCAATTAAGATGGTGCGGGTTAGTGATTAGCGTAGGTAGGGTTGGCAAAATCGTGTAGGCTGCGGCTTCAGCCCAGCTTAATAGGTTGTATAAAAGGTATTTTTTGTGCGCACTGTCCGCTTAAAGTCACTTTTGGTGCTGTCAGGGCGTTTGTTAATATAAAACATGGGTTGGCTGGGCTAAAGCCGCAGCCTACGCATCTGTGTTCTTCGTCTCAGACTTGGTTAAAGCCATATCATAATGCTCTGCGATATAGGCCTTCACTCCCTCATCCGCCTGAAAATCAATGCCATCTTCCAAGGTCTTAATGGCGGGAATAGTCACCGCACAGCAATGACCTTCCACATTGAAATCATCTTCAGACAATAATGAAGTGTTCATAAACGTTTACTCGTGAGTAAGAACCGACAAATCGCCGATAACCGCCAGCACTTGATAAGACGCCAAGCTTTTATCCTGCTCACTCAATAATAGATTAATTTTTGCCGACAGCAGTTCTCGTTCGGCATTCAATAAGTCCAGCGTTGTCCGGGTGCCAACATTCAATTCTTTCTGTGTGCTATCTAATGCCAGTTCAGCAGCTTGTACTTGCGCCTGATAGGCCGGAACACGGGCGCTAGCACCTTGCCAATGTTGCCATGCCGTAGTCATTTGTTGCTTTACTTCGGCAACCGTATCTTCAGTACGTTGCTGGGCGGCGGCCGTTTGGGCGGTCGCTTCGGCAACTTTGGCGGCACTACGTCCACCTTCATACAGTGGCAGTTGCGCTTTGACAAATACGCCCCACGAATTCATCCGGTCATAGCCAAAGTCGGTGTTGTCTTGAGTCGCGGCTCGTGCTTCGGCACTGACACGGACTTTGCCCTCTGCCTGAGCAAGAGTAATACTTTTTTGTGCAGCTAAGGCTTGCTGTTGCTGAGCTTGTATTTCCGGCGACTGCAAGGCTTTATCCTGTGCGCTTGCCAAGTCGGCAGGCATTGGCAATGCAGGTAATTGATGGCCTATATTTTGCGCTGGCGCACCGGTAATACGCGCAAATTGTGCTTCACTAATGGCAATATTCGCTTGTGCTTGGGTGACGAGCGCTTCGCCTTCGGCTAAACGGGCAGCGGCTTGAGCGGTATCGGTTTTAGTTACTTCACCGGCTTTAAAGCGTTTGTCGGCATCTTGTTTGGCTTGTTTTAGTGTCTGTAAGGACTGCTGATATAAAGACAATAACGACTGATCGCGCACAATCGCCGTGTAAGCGGCAATCGCTTGAATGGCGACGTTTACCCGCAATTGCTCACTCTGTTGTTGGCTGGCAGCGACATTGAGTTTGGCCATGTCGGTGGCCGCGGTTAATGCGCCACCAGTGTAAAGGGGTTGGCTCAATACTAAGTTAATACTGTTAGGCCAACGACCACCAGATTCAGGAAAGGGTGCTGTCGTTTGCAAACTGGAGCGGCCCACTTCACCCGAAAGCCATAACTGCGGTTTGATGGCGGCTTCATTAACACGGACATTGGCTTGCTGCGCGGCGACATTTTGTTCGGCGGCCTGAATTTGCGGATGATAAGCCAGCGCTAAACGCACTGCTTCAGGTAAGGTTTGTGCGTGTAGAGAAAAGGGTAAAGCCAGCAAGGCGAATACTAACTTCTTCATATATGGTAGCCTCGCAAGAAGACACGCACGGCATCTTTAATATAATCATCACGGTTAATATGTTCTGGGAAGGGCGTCAAACCCAACAATGATCGCCATTGGACATGACCTTTGACCATTTCCATAAATTGAATGGCGGCAATATCGGGGTGTGGACAGTCAATCAGACCGGCCTCGT
Source organism: Moraxellaceae bacterium (assembly GCA_947373945.1). Lineage (GTDB taxonomy): Bacteria > Pseudomonadota > Gammaproteobacteria > Pseudomonadales > Moraxellaceae > Agitococcus. Next base: position 856 of record CANBZV010000190.1, on the reverse strand, counting down.
GATGGCGCTGTAAAAACTCAGCTAATAAGCCTAGGCCGTGTTTAGGGCCAGTGTTATAGATGAGTTGTGCCAATTCGGGAAAACGCGATGCTTCGGCGGTAATGGCGCGGAGCATGGCTACCCGTTCTTCATTAACGGAGGCAGAGAGCACGCGTTCTGCAAATAGCGTTAGCGTCTGTTCAAGGTTGTCGCTGATACCGTTAGGAATATCCAGCATCGCCAGAAATGCTTTGCAACGCTCGGTAAACATGGCGGCAAACAAACTCTCTTTACTACCAAAGTATTTATAGACGCTGGCTTTAGAGCCACCGGTGCGTTGCACAACTTCGTCAATACTGGTTCCTGCGTAACCTTTCTCCAGGAAGATTTCCCGTGCCGCCTGCAAAAAAGCATCGCGTCGTTGTTCGCCGCGAGAGGTCGCAGGGCAGCAATGTAAATTAAGTTTGTTATTTTCCATAATTGTCACTTGAAATGAACTGTACTGTTCAGTACATTATCAGGCAGCACGAAAAAATACAAGCGAGTCTGGAATCATGAGTACTGAAACATCAAAAAAATTACCCTTCATCATTATCGGTTTATTACTAATGGTCGCTATTGGCTTAGGGGTGCGTTGGTATGTTTATGGACGTTTTCATGAGTCAACAGACAATGCTTATGTTCGTGCCGATACCACCTTCATTACTCCGCGTGTGGGCGGAGAAGTGGTAGCGCTATTAGTAAAAAATAATCAGGCCGTCAAGGCCGGTGATGTGTTACTGAAAATTGATCATGCCGATTATCAAGCCAAGGTCGCCAATGCCAAAGCCGTGGTGGCGATGCGCGAAGCGGCGTTATTAACTAATGATCAGCAAGA
>CANBZV010000189.1 GCA_947373945.1 Moraxellaceae bacterium | reverse complement strand
TTTCAGAGTAATCCTGAACTGGTCTGTGATGACATCAATGAACTGATTGATAGCCAGATTACGCGCATTCATCAACAGATAGAGTCGTTACGTTTGCTGGAGCAGCAATTGCATACGCTGCGTGATAGTTGCCATCACCATGATAAAATCCGTGACTGCGGTATTCTGAAAAATCTGGAGCAAGCGGCGAAGGGTGAAAGTTGTGATTGCCATGCCGATACTATTTTGGCGGTATAGATACGCATCACTCTCAAAAACTGAATCTTACTCAAAATGACAGCACGAGTCGAACCCCTGTCTCATGGCTAGAAATCTCAGGTATCACCACCAATGAAACACCATCAGGCTGCACAAAATAATAGGAAAAAGCAGCTCCTATAGCACAACCTGCAATGACATCCCGCCAGTGATGCAATTCCTCATCTACCCGTGAATAAGCCACAAACGCGGCGGGTAACATCGCAGGAGCACCATACTCCCAGCCATAACGTCGGCCAATAAAAACAGCTCCTGCACAGGCACTGGAGGTATGACCCGAAGGAAAAGACTGGCGACCCCCATTCGGTCGCTCACCCCAATCCGTATGGTCAAATGCTTGTTTTAACACTTGGGTCGAAAGAGCTGTACCGACCATGCTATAAGCCCATTGCTTACTGCCCTCTTTATCTCCCTTAAATAACGTCATCCCTAAACCGACGGCAGGTAAGGCGATTTGCAAAAAATCTCCTGCGCCACGGTCAGCATCTGTCGGGTGCCAACTGACGGCTTGAGCAGTAGAGCTTGTGGCAATACCAGCAATGACGAAAATCATGTTCATGTTGTTACGCATTAACTCGCTCCTGTTATAGCTTTTGGAAACGTCACCGTTACGCGTAAGCCTGATAAATGAATACGGTCATGGACATCACTGAGCTTAACCTCCGCTTTCATACGCATAGCAATGGTCTGAACAATCGCCAAGCCCAAGCCTGAACCCATTTCTTCATAACCCAAAACACGGTAGAACGGGTCAAAAACCCGCTCGCGTTCTTCTAGCGGAATACCTGACCCTGAGTCGTCAATCTGGAGCAGGACTTGGCTTTCGTTAGTGGTAATGGACAGCTCAATTAGCCCTTCGTCTGGCGTATAACGAATGGCATTATCAAGTAGATTTTTGACTAAGGTAATTAAGTCCATTTCGACTGCCATTACTTGTGCGTCGGATTCGCCGCTAACCCCCAAATCTATTTTTTTCTTGTCTACCAATGGCATTAAATCTTCCACTACTCGACGAAGGATGTGTTGCAGCGACAAAGATACGGCGGCTGTCATAGTTGAAGGTTCTTGTGCGCGGGCGAGACTGAGTAGTTGGCTGACTAAGCCCTGTGTGCGTTGTAATCCAGCGGATACGGCAGCCAATAACGCTTTTGCTGGTACGGACATTTCTGCTGTTTCTAGTCGCTCTACTTGTAACGATAATGCGGTCAACGGCGTTCGTAATTCATGGGCGGCATCGGCAACAAATCGACGTTGCAAGGCTACAGCACTGTCTACTCGTGCCAGTAGCCGATTGATAGCGACAACAAAAGGGAGAATTTCCGAAGGTAAATGCTGTGCATTAAGTGCGCTTAAATCCTGTTCAGATCGTTGGTCTAGTTCCATGACCAAGAACCTCATCGGTTTGAACATCCGTCTTATCAACATACCGACTAACATAACCAACACAGGGACGAGAATTAGCGACGACATCATCGTATGTAAGGCACTATCACGGGCAATTTCGTCTCTGACGGCGGTTTGTTGACCAATAGCAATGCGACTGCCTGAATCCAGTTGGCGCACAAAAAACCGCCAAGATTCATTATTCAAACTCAATGTTTGTATGCCGTCGGACAAATGGGTCGGCAAGCTCAGAGGGTTATGATCTAACGAGGGTGCATCAGTCGCTTGTGGCAATAGTTGTACAACGACCCGCGAATCAGGATCACTATAGGGAATAGTGGCTTGCGTGCCGACATGAGCTATAGGCAAGTTATGCTGATTGAACAGGGCAGCAATTTGTCGCAGTTGGTCATCTTGCAGTTCATTGGCTTCACGGAAGGCAGAGACAAAGGAAAATATGCTTGCAGCAAGCGTAATGCTCAAAATGACCAGTGATAACGCCACTGAAAGTTGGAATTGCAACGATTGCTTTAGAGACTTTTGGCTACCATCCATCCTAGCCCCCTGACATTTTTAATAGTGTCATTACCCAGTTTTTTGCGTAAGGAATGAATCATAAACTCAACGACATTGCTGTCGATTTCGTCATTCCAGCCATACATCCGCTCTTCTAGCTCCGAACGAGATAAAATTGCACCAGGCCTCATCAATAAGGCTTGCAAGAGTGCGAACTCTCGACTCGATAGCCTTACCGCTGTTGCATTGACCGTGGCTTCACGGGTAGCAGGGTCTAAGGTTAATATGCCATTGGATAACACAGGACTGGCGACACCGCCTTTGCGACGAATCACTGCCCGCATCCTCGCTAACAACTCGGCCATAACAAACGGTTTGAGTACATAGTCATCCGCACCGCTATCTAGTCCCCGAATACGGTCTTCAACCGCATCCCGTGCCGTAATAATCAGCACAGGGACAGGATTGTTACGCGTACGAATCACGCGCAGTACCTCAAAACCATCTTTTTTGGGTAATCCCAAATCAAGCAGCAATAGGTCATAAGTTTGTGTATCAAAAGCAGCTAACGCCATATGGCCGTCGCGTACCAATCAACGGCATAGGCAGCATCTTTTAAGGCGAGGCTAACCACGTCGCCAATCATAGAATCATCTTCAACTAGCAATACCCTCATGGCATTAGCCCTCTGCGTTAATAGGTGATAAACGTCGAGAGTGAGTCATCGTTGAGTGAATAATCAATAAGATCAGCACGGATGCCAAAATCAGCGATGAACCTACGGTGCCAAAATCGAGTCCACCTTTACTGGCAGGCTTTGTCAGCAAATCGCCCAAGGTCGCACCAAATGGGCGAGTCAGCACAAACGCTAACCAAAACAATAGCACGGTAGAGATTTTGGTATAAAACTTCGCTGCAATCACGACGGCCAATAATCCTGCAATCAACAACGCACCGCCTGCAAACCCTAATCCCGAACTATCCGCCAGAAAATCGCCTAATGCTGTACCCAAGGTATTAGAGAATAAAATCGTCAGCCAATAAAAGACTTCCGCCCTAAATGTAGTGATGTGATTAACTGAGAGAGATTTCTCACTGATACGCCAAAAAGTGAGCATGGCGACCAACATTGTTATTAATATCATTGAACCTGTTGCATAACCGAGTCCCAAGGTACGATCCATATAATCGGACATGGTGGTGCCAGCGGTACTGGTGGACAAAATAACCGTCCAATACAGCAGCGGATGGTAACTTTTGGCAGCCAGTTGACTGAAGAGCGTGACCAAAAATATTGCCATTAAGATAAGCGTACTGGCGGCATAACCGACATTGAGTGTCATCGACAATAAATCACCTGCCGTTTCACCCAGCGTCGTAGCACATATTTTCATCACCCAGAAAAAAAGGGTGATTTGCGGGAGTTTGTTCATTGCTGACCTCTGTTGGCCGATGATTGTGCGTTAAATTTTGTTGAGTCTGTTGGGTTGTTGCTGGGTCAAATACATCACTAAGCCGAGGATGATGACTAAAAACACGGCACTGGTTGTCACCGTCCCTAAACCTAATCCGCCATTAGCAACAGGTTGAGAGAGAAAATCACCACACGATGCGCCAAAAGGACGTGTGAGGATATAGGCCAACCAAAATGCAGTGACGGCATGGCTTTGGGAAAGGTAATAAGTGATGGTAATTAGCCCAATCAAGGCACCAAAAATCAGTGCGGAAGTCGCGTAACCGAGACCTAAACCTTCAGCAGCAAGATCGCCTGCGGCTGTACCTAAAGCAAAGGTAAACAGGATGGCCAACCAGTAAAACAGTTCTCGTTTCAACGTGTAGATGGTGTGGATAGATAAGGTTTTTTCATGGTTATACCAGATGATAAACGTGGCGAGTAACGCTAAGCTGAAGACGATGGTGGTGGTTTCTAGAGCTACGCCAAAATTATCGACCAAGTTGTCGGTAACCAGCGTACCGAAAATACTAATGAAGACAACCGTAATCCAGTATAGCCAAGGCACATATTTTTCAGACCGAAGCTGCACAAATAACGACACCAACAATAGTCCACCCATGATGAAGGAGGTATTGGTCAAACCCATATGCAGATTAAACGATAAGAAATCAGCCGCCGTCTCACCAACGGTGGTAGCCATGATTTTGATCAGCCAGAAGAAAATCGTGACCTCTGGTACTTTGTTCAACAGTTGTGTGGCATTTTGCTGTGGTGATGGTGTCATAGAATCCTCCCTAGTAACGCTCGTATGGCGTTACTAGAAAGCATCATAGAGAGTCAAACTTAGGCTAGGCTTAATCCTAGTCACCGTGGCATGGATAATTTGCGTTTGGGATAACAACAAAAAAGACTTCTAAACCCATCTGCTATGTACCAACTTAATGCTGGCACATAACCGCAAGTCCACAGAAGATTAGTCGATAGTCCCATTCAACCAGTCTGGCCAAAGTAATTTGGCATTTAGCAGTAAACGGTAATACGAACGTAAAGCCGCAACTTTGGCACTGGAGGCATCCTCAGCCGCCATTAACGCTTGTCGGCGCGCCAACAACAGTAGTTACACATCACCTTCACCCAGTTGATACGCTTTTTGCGTCAATTTGGCGTTCTCAAACAAGGTGGTTGCCGCTTGT